>DASSQQ010000105.1:0-5894 GCA_035702425.1 Gemmatimonadales bacterium | reverse complement strand
AGGTAGTCCTCCTGAAAGCGCCAGTTGGGGTCGCCCACCGAGCGGATGAGGCGCTTCTCGAGATCGTCGGCGCCGCCGAACGGATCGCGCCACTCGTGCCGCAGCGGATGGTAGGCGATGGCGTTGATGGTGAAGTCCCGGCGCGCCAGGTCGTCCTGGAGGGAGACGCCGAACTCCACCACCGCGTGGCGTCCGTCGGTCTCGATGTCCTTGCGGAAGGTGGTGACCTCGTGGGCCTGGTTCTCCGCGTCCAGCACCGCCACCGTCCCGTGCTCGACGCCGACCGGCACCGTGCGCTTGAAGAGGCGCTGGACCTCGGCCGGCGGCGCGGCGGTGGTGAGATCGAAGTCGTGATTCGACACGCCGAGCAGGGTGTCCCGGATGGCGCCGCCCACGCACCAGGTCTCGAAGCCGGCCTCTTCCAGCTTGCGGGCGATCTTCAGGACCGCGGGCGGGATGCCGAGCCTGGGGGGGAAGGTCGTCATCGCGGAATGCGGATTGCCGCTTGCGGACTACCGCGTGCCCGCGTCCCGGCGCCGGTGACGCCAATCCGCAATCCGCAATCCCCGATCCGCAACGGCATTACCCGCACAGCACGCTGCCGCCGTTCACGTTCAGAACCTCGCCCGTGATGTGGCGCGCGAGAGCGGAGCAGAGGAACACGATCGGCCCCGCCACGTCCTCCGCGCTCGCCACCCGGCCCAGGGGAATGGTGCGCTCGATCGCCCGTTTTGCGTCTCCCGTTTCCCGGTACGCCGGCTCGGACATCTCGGTGTCCACCCATCCCGGCGCGACGCAGTTCACGGTGATCCCGGGGGCGAGCTCGACCGCGAGGGACTTGGTGAGCGAGATGACGGCGCCCTTGGTGGCCGCGTAGTCGGCGTGCCGGGCTTCGCCGCGCTGGCCCGCGGTGGAGGAGACCAGCACGATGCGGCCGCCCGCGGCGAGCGCCGGAATCGCGGCGCGGCAGACGTAGAACATCGAATCGAGGTTGGCGCGAAGCGTGGCGGTCCACTGCTGGTCCGACAGCCGCGCGAGGGGCACCGGGCCGGCGGGCCAGACGCCGTGATTCACCACCAGGATGTCGAGCCCGCCCAGCGCCTCGACCGCGCGCGTCACGGCCTCGCGCGAGACGGCGGGGTCGCCCAGGTCCCCGGGCACCGCGACGGCCTTGCGCCCCAGGCGGCCGATCCCCGCGACGGTCTCCTCGGCGTCGGCCTGGCGGCTCCGGAACCCCACCGCCACGTCGGCGCCGGCCCGCGCGAGGAGCAGGGCCGTGGCCCGGCCGATCCCCCGGCCCGCGCCGGTGACGAAGGCCCGCTGACGGGAGAGATCGATCACCCGATCGACGCCATCGCGATCACGCTTTGAGCCGCTCCTCCACCACCTCGCAGATGAGATGCTCCACCGCGAGCTGAATCTCCTGGATCCGCGCGGTGTCCTCCGAGGGCACGACGAACGCGAGGTCGGCGACCCCTTTCAGCTGTCCCCCGCCCTTGCCCAGGAAGGCGACCACCGGGACGCGCCGGGCGCGCGCCGCCTCCGCCGCCCGCAGGAGGTTGGGGCTCTCGCCGCTGGTCGAGTGCAGCACCAGAAGATCCCCGGGATGCGCCAGCGCCTCCACCTGCCGCGCGAAGATCTCGTCGAACCCCAGATCGTTGGCGCAGGCGGTGAGCAGCGAGGTGTCGGTGGTGAGCGCGACGGCGGCGAAGGGCGCCCGCGCCTGCTGGTAGCGGACCACGTATTCGGTGGCGAGGTGCTGGGCGTCGGCGGCGCTGCCGCCGTTGCCCGCGAAGAAGAGGGTCCCGCCTCCGCGCAGGACCGCTTCGTAGCGCTCGGCGATCGCCGCCGCGGCCTCGGCCTGGTCCGCCGCCACGCGTCCCGCCAGGGCGGCGAGACTCTCCAGCCCGCGGCGGATCTGGTTTCCGGGAGTCGGCACCGCTCCTAGTCCGCCACCGCGCGCGCGAACCGCTCGAGCGACGCGCCCCCGCCCCCGCTCCCGTTCTCGCCCTCGCCGTTCCGCTCCAGCACCGTGCCGATCACCACGAAGTCCGCGCCCGCCTGCCGCGCCGCGCGCGCCTGCTCCGGGGTCCGGATTCCGCCGCCCACGAAAATCGGAAACCGCGCGCCGTCGAGCGCCCGGCGGCAGGCGCGGATCACGTCCCCGGGCACCGGCTTCTGCGCCCCGCTCCCCGCGTCCAGGTAGAGCGCCTGCATCCCGATCATCCGCGCCGCGAGGAGATGCGCCGCCGCCAGCTCCGGCTTGTCCGCCGGCAGGGGCCGGGTCTGACTCACCGCCTCGACGCTGGTGACGCAGCCCCCGTCCACCAGCACGTACGCGGTGGAGAGGGTCGGCACCGGGTGGCGCTGGAAGAAGGGCACCGAGCGCACGTGCTCCTCGATCAGGTATTGCGGGTTGCGCCCGGAAACGAGGGAGAGGAACAGCACCACGTCCACCGCGGGCGTGAGCTGCATGGCGGAGCCCGGGAAGAGCGCGATGGGGAGTCCCGGCGCCGCGGCGCGGACCGCCTCGGCCACCAGGTGGGTGTCCCGGGTCCCGTCGAACGAGGAGCCGATCATGATCCCGGCGGCGCCGGCGCCCTGCGCTTCCCGCCCCACCCGCGCCGCCTCCTCCGGCTGGGTGCGCCCGGGATCGAGGAGCACCATCAGCCCGTGCCCGTCGATGAGGCGCTTCACGCGGACCCCCGGGCCACCCGCTCCGCGAGCGGGCGCAGTCCGGCGACGTCCGCTTCGGCCTGGGCCTCGAACCCGTAAGTCACGAACGCGTCCGCGGCGAGGAGATCGAGCGCCAGGGCGCGCCCGCCCTCGGCGTGCGCGGTCACCCGGTCCAGGAGACCGGCGCCCAGCGCCGCGAGGTGATCGGGAAGCGGGAGGGGGAGGTCGCGCACCGCCGCCTCGAGGTGGGAGGAGAGCGCGGGCGGCGGGGCCGGCCGGCGCGCCTGGAGCCACGCCAGCACCTCAGCGCGCTGCACGCTTTTTCTCCAAGTACGCGCTCAAGAACTCCTTCAACTTCTCGATCGACGGCAACTTGGTTACATCCCCTAGAATTCCCGACGCAAAGTGTGGGCGTCCGCCGCCCCGTCCGCCAGTAGCGGCGGCGATGGCCTGCACGATCTCCTGCGCCTTGAGGCCCGCGGCGATCAGCGCGTCCGGCACGCCCACGTAGAAGCTTCCGGATCCCGGCGAGAGCACCAGCGACACCGCGTTGGGGGACTTCTCCCGCCAGGCGTCCATCATCAGCCCGATCTGCTTCCGGTCGTCGATGTCGCTCCTGATCACCCGCAGGCCGATGCCGCCCGGCAGCGTCTCTTCGACGGCGTCGCCGCCCGCCCCGCCGCTCTTCAGCGCCTCCTCCAGCCGCTTCTCCAGCTTCTTCTGCTCTTCCAGCATTCCCTCGATCCGCCGCGCCAGATGCTCGGGCTGGACCCGGAGCAGCCGCGCCGCCTCGTCGAGCCGGCGCTCCAGCTCCCGCGCGTAGCGGTAGGCCGCGGGCCCGGTGATGGCTTCGATCCGGCGCACGCCCGCCGCCGCGCCGGTCTCGTGGGTGAAGCGGAAGAGCCCGATCTGGCCCGTGGTCCCCACGTGGGTGCCGCCGCAGAGCTCGATCGAAACCCCCGCCACGTCCACCACCCGGACCACGTCGCCGTACTTCTCGCCGAAGAGCGCCATCGCGCCGGTGGCCAGCGCCTCCCGGTACGCCATCTGCCGGGTCGTGACCGGCAGGTTCTCCCAGATGTGCGCGTTCACCTCGGCCTCGATCTCGCCCAGCGTCTCCTCGGCGATGGGGCCGTGGTGGCTGAAGTCGAAGCGCAGGCGCTCGGGCGCGACCACCGAGCCCGCCTGCCGCACGTGGGTGCCCAGGATTTTCCGCAGCGCCGCGTGGACGAGGTGCGTCGCCGTGTGGTTCCGCTCGATGTTCTTGCGCCGCGCCTCGTTCACGCTCGCCACCGCGCTCGAGGGCTCGAAGGCCTCGCCCACGTGTCCCACCACGGCGTTGGTCCCGTCCACTTTCTCGACGTCCTCCACCGTCAGCTCCCAGCCCTCGCCCGTCACCACGCCGGTGTCCGACACCTGCCCGCCCGACTCCGCGTAGAACGGATTTTCCTCGAGCACCAGCGCCACCTCGCTGCCCGCCTGCCGGAACGCGAGCACGTCGGTCTCGGCGCGGGTCTGCTCGTAGCCGATCCATTTCTGTTTCGCCGCGGGCTTCACCCGCACCCAGTCGCCTTCGAGGTTCCGGCCCGCGCGCTCCGGGTTCATCATCGCCTTGCGGGAGGCGCGGGAGCGGCGGCGCTGCTGGCCCAGCGCGGCCTCGAACCCGGCGGCGTCCACCGCCTGCCCGCGCTCCGAGGCGATCATCTGGGTCAGGTCGAGCGGGAAGCCGTAGGTGTCGTAGAGCTTGAACGCGTCGTCGCCGGAGATGGCGGGCGCGCCCTTCAGCTCCTCGAGCCGGCGCAGTCCGCCTTCGATGGTCTCGAGGAAGCGCTCTTCTTCGGCGCGGGTCACCTTCGCGATGTGCTCGCGCTTCGCCTCGAGCTCCGGGTACACGTCGCGCATCAGCTCCACGGTGCGGAGGGTGAGCTCGACCAGCGTCGGCTCCCGCCGGCCCAGGAGCCAGGCGTAGCGCACCGCGCGCCGGAGGATCCGGCGCAGCACGTAGCCGCGGCCGTCGCTCGAGGGGTAGACGCCGTCGGCGAGGAGAAACGCGACCGCGCGCGCGTGATCGGCCAGCACCCGGAACGGCGCGCCCGCGGGGCCGCGGTCGTAGGGGCGGTCCACCACCTCCACCGCGCGGGCGATGACGGGCTGAAAGAGGTCGGTGTCGAAGTTCGAGCCCACGCCCTGCAGCACCGCGGCGATCCGCTCGAGGCCCGCGCCCGTGTCCACCGACGGCGCCGGCAGCGGCGGCCGCTTCCCGTCCGCCTGCAGGTCGTACTGCATGAAGACCAGGTTCCAGATCTCCAGCACCTGGCCCTCATCGGCGAGCCGGACGAACTCGTCCTGACTGAGGCCTCCCTGCCCCCGTCCTTCGTCCCGCTTCGGCCGCAGGTCGACGTAAATCTCCGAGCAGGGGCCGGCGGGCCCGGTGTCCCCCATCTGCCAGAAGTTGTCCTTGTCGGAGAGCCCGAAGATCCGCGCGTCCGCGATGCCGGTGACCTCACGCCAGAGCTTCCGGGCGTCGTCGTCGGAATGATGGACGGTGACGAGGAGCCGGTCCGGCGAGATGCCGAGCCACTCCGTGCCGGTCACCCACTCCCAGGCGAACCCGATCGCTTCCTTCTTGAAGTAGTCGCCGAAGGAGAAGTTGCCCAGCATCTCGAAGAAGGTGTGGTGGCGGGCGGTATGCCCCACCTGCTCCAGGTCGTTGTGCTTGCCCCCGGCGCGAACGCACTTCTGACAGCTGGTGGCGCGCTTGTAGTCGCGCCGTTCCAGGCCCTGGAACACCCGCTTGAACTGGACCATCCCCGCGTTGGTGAACAGCAGCGTGGGGTCGTCCGCGGGAACGAGAGACGAGCTCGGCACCTGGCGGTGTCCGCGGGCGGCGAAGAATTCGAGGAATTTCCGGCGGATCAGGGCGGCCTGCATGGGCTGGAATATAGCCGCGGGCGGCGGCAACTCCCAAGCGCGTCGAGACTTATCTGCACAACTCCTCGATCAGCGCCCGCGTGGCCGTGCCCGTGAACCCGCGGCGGGCCAGAAAGGCCCAGAGGCGCCGGCGCCGCACCGCCGGCGGCAGCGACGCGAGCTGGCGGGCCCGCCGCTCCGCCGCCGCGCGCGCGATGGCGGCCTCGTCCACTCCCTCGCTCGAGAGGGCCCGAGCGACCGCGGCCTCGGCCAGGCCCCGCTCCACCCCCTGGGTCAGGAGGTCCTTC
>DASSQQ010000104.1:0-29391 GCA_035702425.1 Gemmatimonadales bacterium | reverse complement strand
GGTGTTATCGCCCGGCGACCGCGCCGGTGCGGTCCTCGCCAAGGTGGCTGACTGGCTTTCCGCCGGCACCACGGTCAGGCTGGACGATGCGCTCGGGGGCGAGGACGTGCTCTCGGGATTCGAGTGCAGGTTGGGGACGGTGCTGCGGTAGAAGCGGTGAGCGCCACGGACGGCTCCGCTGGACTCTTTATCCTTTCCTTAGATGTACGCGCGCCGGCAGGGGTCTAACGAATCGCGGCTGAGCCGCGGCGTGGAGAACAGAGTCTTCATTCCGTGATCATACGCCGCGTCGGCTCCAGGCGCCTGTTAGGCAGCGTCACAACCTGCTGCGATACCCAAGGAGGGCCCCGATGCTCGCGGCGACCGCGATGACCGGAACCAACCAAGGATCAAACGAGCGCGGCGCGTAGATGGACGGACGGGCATAGGTATCCACCATCAGCAAAAGCCCGACGCCACCACCGACCAGAGCACCCAAGATGCCGCGCAGAACACGATCCCTTGGGCCAAGCCCACCGTCGTCCACGACGCCGCCTAACAGGTTAGTAGTCCGACCGGCTCACTAACCAGCCCCCCCATCACACCCTCCACGTCCTATCCTTTCTCAGCAATCCATTCAGATCGCTCGTCGCCTGGCCGGCCGCCGCCACCTGCGCGTACACCTCGGCTTCGAACGCGGGCGCGGGATCGCAGTACAGCACCCCGAGCGCCACCGGGAACTCCGGGGGCTCGAGCGCCGCGAGCATCGTGGCCAGCGTCCGGTTCTTCTCGTCGTGCACCAGAACCTCCGCCGAGACCCCGTTGCCGCCCACGTCAATCACTTCGAGGGCCAGGTTCTTGGCGTCGAGCCGCAGTCCCCTCTTCTTTTCCCTCCCGAAGACCAAGGGCTTCCCGTGCTCCACGAACAACTGCTGATCGGAGGCGACGCTCTTCTCCGTGAAATGATCGAACGCCCCGTCGTTGTAGACCACGCAGTTCTGGAAGATCTCGACGAAGCTCGCCCCCCGGTGCCCGTGCGCCCGCTTCAACACCTCCACCAGCTGCGCCTGCTGGGTGTCCACCGCGCGCGCCACGAACCGCCCGCCCGCCCCCAGCGCGAACGCGCACGCCGAGACCGGATTGTCTATCGAACCCTGCGGCGTGGACGGTGACCTGGTCCCGCGGCGCGACGTCGGCGAATACTGCCCTTTGGTGAGACCGTAGATCTCGTTGTTGAACAAGAGAATTTGGAGATCCACGTTCCGGCGCAGGACGTGAAGCGTGTGGTTCCCGCCGATGGACAGACAATCCCCGTCCCCCGTCACCACCCACACGTCGAGCCCCGGATTGGCGAGCTTCACCCCGGTCGCGATCGCCGGCGCGCGGCCGTGAATGGTGTGGAATCCGTAAGTCGAGAGATAATAGGGAAAGCGCGCCGCACACCCGATCCCCGACACGAACACCGTGTTTTCCCGCCGGGCGCCGAGATCGGCCAGCGCCTTCTGCACCGCCTTCAGAATCGCGTAGTCCCCGCACCCCGGACACCAGCGCACTTCCTGGTCGGATGCGTAATCCTTGGGCTGCAGCCGCTCCAGTGTCGCGGTCATCGCGTTCCCCAATCCCCGATCCCGAATCCCGTCGCGTTCATACCACTCCCCTCTCCCCACTCCCCCTGGCCCCATTCATCCTTCCCCTCACCGCATCGAGGATGGCCGCGACCTTGAACGGCTTCCCCGTCACCCCCGCCAACCCCTCCGCCGGCAGCAGATACTCCGCGCGCAACAGCTGCACCAGCTGGCCGTGGTTCATCTCCGGCACCAGCACCCGGCCGAAGCCCGAGAGCAGCTCCCCCAGGTTCTTCGGGAAGGGCGAGAGATAGCGCAGGTGCACGTGGGCCACATCGTGGCCCAGGGCGCGCGCCTGCTTCACCGCCTGATGAATCGGGCCGTAGGTCGAGCCCCAGCCCACCACCGCCAGCGCCGCGCCCGGCTTGCCCAGCGCCACACCCTGCGCCGGAATGTCGTTCGCCACCCCCGCGATCCGCGCCGCGCGCACGTCGGTCATCTTCTGGTGATTCTCGGGATCGTAGCTGATGTGCCCGGTCTCGAAGCTCTTCTCGATTCCGCCGATCCGGTGCTCCAAGCCCGGCGTTCCCGGCACCGCCCACGCCCGCGCCAGGGTGGTCTGGTCCCGCAGAAACGGATGGAACCCCTGGGGCTCGGTGCGGAATTTCACCGGGAACCGGGGCAGCGCGTCCACGTCCGGAATGAGCCAGGGCTCGGCCGCGTGCGCGAGATAGCCGTCGGTCAGGAGAATCACCGGTGTCATGAACTTCACCGCGATCCGCACCGCCTCGAAGGCCGTCTCGAAGCAGTCCCCGGCGCTCGCCGACGCGAGCACCACGAGCGGCGAGTCCGCGTTCCGGCCGTGCACCGCCTGGAAGAGATCGGACTGCTCGGTCTTGGTCGGCATTCCGGTCGAAGGGCCCGCGCGCTGCGAGTCTATCACCACGAGCGGCAGCTCCGCCGCGATGGCGAGCCCCAGCATCTCGGTCTTGAGCGCGATCCCCGGGCCCGACGACGAGGTCACGCCGAGGGAGCCCGCGTAGGCCGCGCCGATGGCGGCGCCGATCGCCGCGATTTCGTCTTCCGCCTGGAAGGTCACCGCGCCGTACGGCTTCAGGGCCGCGAGCGCGTGCAGGAGCGCCGAGGCGGGCGTGATCGGGTAACCGGAAAAGAGCATCTTCTGGAATCCCGCGGCGCGCATGCCCGCGAGCAGGCCCCAGGCGATCGCTTCCGTCCCCGTCACCGTCCGGTACACGCCCGGTTTCACGTCGGCCCGGGACACCGTGTACCCCACCACGTGCGCCGGCATCTCGGCCGTCTCGCCGAAGGCGTGCCCCGCGTTCAGCGCCGCCACGTTGGCCTTCGCGATGCCCGGGACCTTCGCGAACTTGCGCTCCAGCCAGTCCACCGTGGCGGCGCGCTCCCGTCCGTACATCCAGAGCATCAGCCCCAGCGCCCACATGTTGCGACAGCGGTGCGCTTCCTTGGAGGTGATCCCGAAGTCCTTCACCGCGTCTTCGGTGAGCTTGGTGATGTCGAGCTTCAGCACCCGGTACTGCGCCAGGGTGTCGTCGTCCAGCGGATTCCGCTGGTAGCCGGCCTTGGTCAGGTTGCGCTCGTTGAAGGAGCCCACGTCCGCCACCACCGTCCCGCCGACGCGCAGATCGCGGATGTTGACGGTGAGCGCGGCCGGATTCATCGCCACCAGCACGTCCAGCTCGTCCCCCGCGGTGAGGATGTCGGTCGAGCCGAACTGGATCTGGAACGCGGAGACCCCGAAGGTGGTCCCTGCGGGCGCCCGGATCTCGGCCGGAAAGTCGGGGAAGGTGGCGAGGTCGTTCCCCGCGAGAGCGGTCTCCACCATGAACTGGGAGCCCGTGATCTGCATGCCGTCCCCCGAATCGCCGGCGAACCGGATCACGACGTGGTCCCGCTCTTCTCTCTTGGCGGCGGGGGCGCGTTCCTTGGCTCTGGGGGGGGCGGGCGGGGCCTGGTTGGGTGTCATCGCGATCTCCTCGCTTCAATAGTAGGGGACGGACGCCGGGGCGCCAGCCGCGCCTCGCCGGCCGCTTCCGTTCCCTCCCCTCTCTGGCGACACTTCTCCCCCTATGCTTCGCCTCGGCATCGTCGGTCTCCCCAACGTCGGGAAGTCCACCCTCTTCAACGCCCTCACCTCCTCCAAGGCGGCGGCCGCGGAGAATTACCCGTTCTGTACCGTCGAGCCCAACGTGGGCGTGGTGGAAGTCCCCGATCCGCGCCTGGAGAAGCTCAACCAGGTGGTGAAGCCCAAGAAGAAAGTGCCGGCGGTAGTCGAATTCGTGGACATCGCGGGGCTGGTGAAGGGCGCGTCCCAGGGCGAAGGGCTCGGCAACCAGTTCCTCTCCCACATCCGCGAAGTGGACGCGGTGGTCCACGTGATCCGCGGTTTCGAGGATCCGGACGTGGTGCACGTGATGGGCCCGGTGGACCCGGTGCGGGACCACGACGTGATCACGGCGGAGCTCGCGCTCGCCGACCTGGCGGTGGTGGAGCGCCGGATCGACAAGACCCGCAAGTCGGCGAAGGCGGGAGACAAGGAAGCCCAGGTGGAGCTCGCGCTCCTCGAGCGGGTAGTGACCGAGCTCGACGCGGGGCGCGGCGCGCGCGCGGCGGGCGAAACGCCGGACGCGGTGAAGTTCCTCCGCGGAATCGGCCTCCTCACCGCGAAGCCGATTCTCTACGCCGCCAACGTGAACGAGAATGACCTCGCCTCGGGCGGCGGCCGGTACGTGGAGGCGCTGCGCACGGCGATCGGCGCGCACCACGAAGAGGCGGAGCTGGTCCCCTTCTCCGCCAAGTTCGAGGCGGAGCTGGCGGAGCTGTCGGGAGAGGAGCGCAAGGAATATCTCGCGGCGGCGGGGGTGGCCGAGCCGGGCCTGGACCGGCTGATCCACGCGGGGTACGAGCTCTTGGGATTGCAGACCTATTTCACCGCGGGCGAGCCCGAAGTGCGCGCCTGGACCATTCCCCGGGGCGCCACCGCCTTCGACGCGGCCGGCGTGATTCACTCCGATTTCCAGCGCGGGTTCATTCGCGCGGAGACCGTCGCCTACGACGACTTCATCAAGCTGGGGAGCTACAAGGCGGCCCGGGAGCAGGGCGCGGTGCGCTCCGAGGGCCGTGACTACGTGGTGCAGGACGGCGACATCCTGCTGTTTCGGTTTAACGTCTGAGAACAGTTGTCAGTCGTCAGATATCAGTCATCAGTTGACTCGACGCGCCGACTGACGACTGATATCTGATGACTGATTGCTCCTACCGCCCCGCCCCGAACCGGATCACGCACTCGCCGCGCCCGCTTGACGGGGACGACGCGTCCGCGTTGTGGATGACGGCCCCGGCCGGAGACGCGCCCCCGCTCCCGCCCCCCGAGCCGCCGATCGCGCCCGCCGGATGCTCGACGCTCGTGAAGACGAGCGACGCCCCCGCCGCGTGCAGGGTCAGCTGGGTGACGAGACCCGCCGGCACCCCGGCGGCCCCGTGGAGCACGTAGGTGCGGCACGGACCCGGTGGGAAGAGTCCGGTGGCGAACGGGAAGGTCTGTCCCATCACCGTCAGCGTGCCGCCGGTGAAGGTCTCTCCGCCCGGGTTGTGAATGTTGGCGCAGATTCCCACCGCGCTCGCGTGCGCGGTTCCGCGCAGAGCGTCGCAGGGGCCCGGCGGGAGTTGGCCGGGCTTGACGACGAGCGTCGCGCGGCCCGTCGCCTGGCTGGGGTCGGGTCCCGGCAGCGGCCCGAGCGGCACCAGGAGCGAGTTCTTCTGGAAGTTGGGGGCCAGCTGGTGGTAGAAGGTGACCGCGCCGCCGAAAATGGTGTCGGCCCGCACCGTGTCCCCGATGGAGGTGAACGACGTGCGATCGCCCACGAAATCGTCCTGCAGCTCGGCCGAATCGAACACCACGTTGGGAGGGGTCGAGATCTCGTCCACCACCAGCGTCACCACCACGCCCGCCGGGAGTGGCGCGAGCCGGCGCCAGGGCACGATGCAGGTACCGGGGCCCAGCGTAATGATATCCGGCGATGTCGCGTCGTGGATGTCGTCCGGCTGCCCGTTGATGATCTGCCACTGGAATCCGTAGTCCCCGCTCGGACTCCCGGGGCTGATGCAGATCCCGATGGTGTCGGGCCAGAGCGGAACCACGGTGAGGCTGGGGTGCGCGGGCGGCGAACCCGCGGCCTGAGGCGTAGTGGCGTCCCGGCACCCGGCGGCGGCGAGCAGCAGGAGCGGTGCGAAGGCGAGGCGGCGCATGGAGCCCCCTTTGGTGGACCGCCAACATGGGGGCGGCCGGGGGCGCCGTCCATGACGCCCGTCACATCCCAGTCGCCGCTAGGCGAATCTCACCGCGTACACCGGCGGCAGGTGCTCGCCCACCGTCTCCCAGTGATCGCCCTGGTCTTCGGTCACCCACAACCCGCCCGTGGTCGAGCCGAACGCCAGGCGGTCGCCCGTCTCGTCGATGTCGAGCGCGTGGCGATAGGTGAGGTCGTAGGCGTGGTGCTGGGGGAGGCCGTTGCGCAGGGTCTGGAAACTCTTCCCGCCGTTCCGGGTGCGGGTCACGATCACCTTCCCCGACGGCGGAATCCGCTCCTCGTCCGACACGCCGGGCACGAACCACGCGGTGTCCGGGTCCTGGGGGTGCACCGCCACCGCGAACCCGAACGACGACGGCTTGGCCACGATCTCGGTCCACGATTGCGCGCCGTCGGTGGTGCGAAAAATGCCGTTGTGGTGTTGAGCCCAGAACACCTCCGGCGCCGCCGGGCACTGCACCACGAGGTGCGGATCCTGAACGTGGGGATCGTACTGGCGGTCGGGCGGCATGTAGGCCGCGCGCATCCCCTGCGCCCGCTGGGCCCAGTTTTTTCCGCCGTCCTCCGTCATCCAGACTCCGCCGCAGGAGACTCCGACCGCCACCCGTCTCCCGTCTCTCGGGTCCACGCAGACCGAGTGCAGGCCGGCCAGCTCCGCGCCGCCGCCCATCCACTCCCGGCGCTTGGGATGATTCCAGAGCGACTCCACCAGCTTCCAGGACTCGCCGCCGTCGGTCGAACGAAAGAGTCCGCCGGGGAGCGTGCCGCACCAGAGCACCTTGGGCTCGGAGGCGTGCCCCGCCTCGAGTGCCCAGACCAGCTCGGTGTTCCAGGGAATCACCTTCCCGTTGAGATCCTTCTCCTCCTGCCCGTCGGGCTTCGGCGGATAGGCGGGGGCCGCGATGGGCTGCCAGGTTTTTCCCTTGTCGGTCGAGCGATGGAGCTTCACGCCGAAGTGCCCGTGCCCGATCGCGACGTAGAGTCTTCCGTCTCGCGGATCGGCGAGCACCACCGACACCGGATCGGCGAGGAACGCGGTCTTCGCCACCGACCACCGGGGCCGCTTGCGGCCTTTGGCCCGCGCGAAAGTGAAGAGTCCCTTCCGGGTAGCGACGAGGAGACGATCGCTCATCCGCCGGACAGTGCCTGCATCACGCACACCTCGGCCTGGGGTTGGACGGGATCGGAGAGCCGCACCCGGTCTTTCACCTGGCGGCCGTCCACGAACACCACCATGTGCCGGCGCACCGCGCCCTGATCGTCGAGCACGTACTCCCGCGCCGCGGGATTTCCGGCGAACACACGGTCCAGCACTTCACGCACCGTGCCCCCCGGCGCGTCGGTCGGCGGACACGCCACGTGCCGCTGGATGTTCTGGGTGAACAGCACGCGCGCCATGGCTCTCTTACGATAACCTCCCCCGCGCCACGCACAACGCACCACGCCGTCGGCCGCCCCATTCCTATTTGAGACACCCCCGCCTATCTTTCCCGTTCACAAATCCCCTACTCGGCGCCGCACCAGGGCCGGGTCGCCTGATGACCAAAGGGAGGTGGCATGCCTCGTCGGTACGAGACGGTCTACATCTTTGACAGCGCTCTCGAAGAGCCCGCCGTCAACGAAAAGCTCGAGCGGTTTCACGCCCTCCTGACCAAGGACGGGCGCGGCACCATCACCAACGTCGCGCACTGGGGCAAGCGGCCCCTCGCGTTCACCATCAAGCGCAAGGATCAGGGCTACTACGTCGTCGCGCAGTTCGACGCCGCGGGCGACCTGCTCCCCGAATACGAGCGCGCCGTCAAGCTGGACGAGGGCGTGCTCCGGTTCCTGGTGGTGGTCAACGAGGGCGAGCCGGTGAAGCCGGTCCCCGCGCCCGCCATCGCCGCCGACGACGACGCGGTCGAGCTGGACGAGGAGGAAGCGTGAGACGCCCCGCCAAGACCTGTCCGGTGTGCGAGTCCGGCGCCCGGGTCCTCGATTACAAGGACGACCGCACCCTGGGCCGCTTCCTCACCGAGCGCGGGAAGATTCTCCCGTCCCGCCTCTCGGGAATGTGCGCCCGGCACCAGCGCCAGCTCGCCACCGCGATCAAGCGGGCCCGCCAGCTCGCGCTCCTGCCGTACATCAAGGGGCACACCGCCTAGCATGCCGCGGACCGGTGGCTGGTGGCGCCTCAGTCTGGGCACCGCCGGCTACATCCTCTGGGCTCCGGTGGCGCAGCTCGGCTTGCCGCTCGTGGCCCTGCTCCTCGCCGCCCGGGTGCGGAGTCCCCGGGCGCGGCGCGCCACCTACGTGGCCGCGGGCGTCTCCGTGGCCACGATCTGGTTCTCGCGCGGGTACGGCCAGGCCTTCATCGCCGCGTTCACCATTCTGGTCACCGCCGCGTTCCTGGGATGGGTGCTCCTCGCCCCGGGTCCGGTGTGGCGCCAGAGCGTGCGCGCCACCGTCACCGGCGCCCTCGCCACCGCGCTGCTTGCCCGCGCGGCGTGGGGCGTGAACTGGTGGGGCGCGGTCCAGTGGGACGTCCGGCGCCAGCTCGATTACGGCCTGCAATGGCTGGTGAACGTGTTCCCCGGCTCGGGCGGCACCCTCGATCGCGGCATCGTCTTCGCGAGCGTCACCATCCCCGCCACCCTCGCCCTGCAGGCGCTCGCCGGCCTCGCGCTCGCCTGGCAATGGCACGCGGCGCTGGCGGAAGAGCCGCTGGGTGCGCCGCTGGCGCCGTTCCGCCAGTTCTCGTTCGGCGACCACTGGGTCTGGGGAATGGTGGGCGCCTTCACCGTCTGGATCCTTCCGGCGCTCGCCATCCTGCGCCCCGCGGCGCTGAATCTCGGCATCGTGCTGGGCGTGCTCTACCTGCTCCGCGGCGCGGCGATCGTCACCGCGTTCGCGGGCGTCGTGGGGATCTCCACCACGGCCCTCGCCGTGGGCGGCGTGCTCTCGGCCCTGCTCGCGGTGCCGTTGCTGTTCGTCGTCCCCGGGCTCTGGACCCTGGGGATCGCCGATACCTGGCTCGAATTCCGGCGCCGCCTCGCGCGCCGGCCCACCACCCTCTAGAGGATTCCGATGGAGCTCATTCTTCGGGAAGACGTGCAGCACCTGGGACACGCCGGCGACGTGGTGAAGGTCAAGGACGGCTACGCCCGCAACTACCTCCTCCCCAAGGGGCTCGCCTACCCCGCCACCGAAGCCAACAAGAAGAAGATCGCGTTCGAGGCCGCGCGCATCGCCAAGGTCCGCGCCGCCGAGAAGGCGGAGGCCGAAGGCGAAGCCGCGAAGCTCGCCGCGGTGCGCCTCACCTTCTCCGCCAAGGTCGGCGAGGAGGACAAGCTCTACGGCTCGATCACCGCGGGCGACGTCCAGCGCCGCCTCGAGGAGAGCGGGATCAAGGTGGACAAGCGCAAGATCGATCTCCCCGAGCCGATTCGCGCCCTGGGCGAGTTCAAGGTCGGGGTGAAGCTCCACCCCGACGTGCGCCCCGAGATCACCGTGGTGGTGGAGAAGGAGTAGCCGCCGGCCCGTGACCGTCGGCATCGCGTACCTGGACGGACCCCGCTTCCGCCGCTCGCTCCTCGCGGCGGCGGACTGGGTCGCCGCGGGACGCGAGGAGCTGAACCGGATGAACGTGTTCCCCGTCCCCGACGGCGACACCGGCACCAACATGTGCCTCACCCTCCGCGAAGTGGCGCGCGCCCTCCGCGACATCGACGCGGAAGCGCCCCTCCCCTCGGTCACCGAGGCGATGGCCCAGGCCTCGATCCGCGGCGCCCGCGGCAACTCGGGGATGCTCCTCTCCCAGTTCCTGCTCGGCCTCAAGGACGGACTCGGCGCGCGGGAGCGCGCCTCCGCCGGCGATCTCGCCCGCGCCATCGGCGCCGGGTTCGATCGTCTGGAGGGCGCGGTGGACGAGCCGGTCGAAGGCACCATTCTCACCGTCGCCCGGGAGGCGGCGGACGAGGCCCGCGAGGCGCGGAACGAGAGCGACCTCAAGGTGTTCATGCGCCGCCTGGTGCGCCGCGCCGAAGTCGCGCTCTCCCGTACCCCGGACCTCCTCGCCGCCCTCAAGGCGGCCGGCGTGGTGGACGCCGGCGCCAAGGGCTTCGTGCGGCTCCTGGAGGGCGTGAAGCGCCTTATAGAGGAAGGGCAGGTCGCCGAAGGCGCCGTGGACCGCCTGGTCCCGAACGCCGCCGCGCAGACCGAGGTCGCCCGGGAGCGCGACTTCCAGTTCTGCACCGAGGTGATGGTGCGCGGCGCCGCCCTGCCCCCCGCGGCCGACGTGCGCCGCGCGCTCCGTGACCTCGGCGGGTCCATCGTGGTGCTCCAGAGCGGCGACCTCCTGAAGGCGCACGTTCACACCGACACGCCCGAGAAGGTCTTCGCGCTCGGCGCCAGGTGGGGCGCGGTCGAGTACACCAAGGCCGAAGACATGCGGGCCCAGCACGCCGCGATCGCCGCCCGGCGGCCCGTGGCCATCGTCACCGACACCGCCTCCGATCTCCCGGACGCGCTGGTGGTGGAGCACGCCATCGGGCTCGTCCCCACCCAGCTGATCGTGGACGACCGGGTCTACGCCGACCGGCTGGAGCTGACCTCGGCCGAGTTCTTCACCCGCCTGCGCGACGGGGTGACCGCCACCACTTCTCAGCCCACGCCGCAGGCGTTCGAGGAAGCGTACCGGGACGCCCTGCGCGGAGCCGAGCACGTGGTGGCGGTGATCCTCTCGAGCGCGCTCTCCGGCACCTTCGCCAACGCCGAGGGAGCCGCGCGGCGCGTCGGGAAAGACTCGATCAGCGTCTTCGATTCGAAGAGCGCGTCCCTCGGGGAAGGACTCCTGGTGGCGCTGGCGCAGGAGCTGGCGGCGGAGGGCGTCCGGCCGGAGGAGATCATGAAGGCCCTGGCGCGGGTCCGCGCGCACTCGGGCGGGTTCTTCACGGTGGAATCGTTCGAGCGGCTGGTGCGCTCGGGCCGGGTGAGCCGGTTCCGCGCCTGGCTCGGCACCAAGCTCGACGTGAAGCCGGTGATGACCCTCACTCCGGCCGGGACCATCGATCCCGTGGCGCGGGTGCGGGGAGCGGCCAAGGTGAAGGGAAAGATTCTCGCCCTGCTCGATCGGGCGCTCACGCCCCGCCCTCGCCGGCTGCGCCTGGGCGTGGTCCACGCCGACGTTCCGCAGGTGGCCGACGACCTGGCCCGCGAGCTGGTGCGCCGCTATCAGCCGCTGCAGTGCCTGGTGAGCCCGATCACTCCGGTGATCGCCGCGCACGCCGGGATCGGCGCCTGGGGCGTGTTCTATCAGGTGGAGGACGGAACAAACCCGTGAGCGCGGCGCTATGAATACACGGAGCCGGGGACGGGCCGCCGATCCGCGGGAGCGGGAATCGCGGGACGCGCTGCAGCGGGTGCTCGCGGCGCTGGCGGACCGCAAGGCGGTGGATCCGGTGGTGCTGGACCTGCGGGGAATTTCCGGCGCCACCGATTATTTCGTGATCGTCTCCGGTACGTCGGACGCGCACGTGCGCGGGATGGCCGATCACCTGGTGACCGCGCTGGCGCCGGCCGGCGTGAAGCCCCATCATGTCGAAGGGCTGCCCCAGGGCCGGTGGGTGTTGCTGGACTACGTGGATTTCGTGGTGCACGTCTTCCACCCCGAGCTGCGGGAGTTCTACCAGCTGGAGCGGCTCTGGGGTGACGCACCGGTGCTCGCGCTCGGCGGGCCGGACCGGAAAGGATGAGGGGAATGCGGAGCAGCCTCAAGCGGTGGGTGCCGGTGGTGGGGCTCGCGATGGCCGTCGCGGCCGTCACGCCCGGCGCGGCCCGCGCGCAGTACTTCGGCCAGAACAAGGTGCAGTACCGCACCTTCCAATTCAAAATCATCGAGACCGAGCACTTCGACGTCTACTACTACGACGCCGAGCGCGCCGCCGCCCTGGACGCCGCCCGGATGGCCGAGCGGGCCTACGCCCGGCTCTCCCGCATCCTGCACCACCAGTTCCAGGGCCGGAAGCCGATCATTCTCTACGCCTCCCACAGCGAATTCCAGCAGACCAACGCCCTCGGCCCCGACGACATCAGCGAAGGGGTCGAAGGCGTCACCGAGTTCTACAAGCACCGGATGGTGGTGCCCTTCACCGGGGACTACGCCGCCTTCGAGCACGTGCTCCAGCACGAGATGGTCCACCAGTTCCAGTACGACGTGTTCAGCCACGGCCGGATCGGCGGCGGGATGCAGACCCTCGCCAACGTGAACCCGCCGGGCTGGTTCATGGAGGGCATGGCGGAGTATCTGTCCATCGGCCCCCTCGATCCCCACACCACCATGTGGATGCGGGACGCCGCGCTGGAAGGCAATCTGCCGACCATCGAGCAGATGACCTACGATCCCAACGTCTTCCCTTACCGCTTCGGCCACGCGCTCTGGGCCTACGTGGGCGAGAAATGGGGCGACGAGGCGATCGGCGAAATCCTGCAGAGCTCGGTCTCGCTGGGCATCGAAGGCGCCTTCAAGCGCGCCACCGGCCTCACCCTGGACGAGCTGTCCGCCGACTGGCGCGACGCCATCCAGGCCACCTTCCTGCCGGAGCTGGGCCAGCACTACAAGGCCCGGCGCATCGCCCAGCCCCTGCTCACCGAGAAGCGCTCCGACGGCTCCCTGCACCTGGCGCCCGCGCTCTCGCCGGACGGCCGGGACATCGCGTACTTCAGCGAACGCAACTCGTTCTTCGTGGACCTCTATCTGGCCGACGCGGAGACCGGGAAGGTCAAGCGCCGCCTGGTGAAGTCGTCGCTCTCCAACAACTACGAGAGCCTGCGCTTCATCTATTCCGCGGGCTCCTGGTCGCCCGACGGGAAGGCCTTCGCCATCGCCGCCAAGCACAAGGACCGGGACGACCTCGTGCTCCTGGACGTGGCGCGGGACAAGGAAGAGCGGCGCATCGTCATCCCCCTGAACGGCCTCACCACACCCTCCTGGTCGCCGGACGGCCAGCAGCTGGTGTTCACGGGCTACGACGGCGGGATCTCCGATCTCTTCATCGTGAATCGCGACGGCTCGGGCTTCCGCCGGCTCACCAACGACAAGGACGCGGACCTCGATCCCTCCTGGTCCCCCGACGGCAAGACCATCGCCTTCGCCACCGATCGCGGCCCCGAAACCGACTTCAGCGAGCTCAAGTTCGGGAACCTGCGGATCGCCCTCTATCATCTGGATACGGGCGAGATCGAAGTGCTCACCCACATGGATTACGGCAAGAACATCAATCCGGTCTGGGCGCCGGACGGCAAGTCCCTGGCCTTCGTCTCCGACCGCACCGGGATCAGCAACATCTTCCTGTTCGATCTCGGCGACCGCAACGTCTATCAGCTGACCGACGTGTTCACCGGCGTCTCCGGCATCACGCCGATCTCGCCGGTGCTCTCCTGGGCGCACGAGGCCGACCGCCTCGCCTTCTCCTACTACGAGAACGGCGAGTACGACGTCTATGCGGTGGACAACCCCCGCTCCCTGAAGCGGGCGCCCTATCAGGAGACCGGGCCCCTGCCGGTGGTCTCCCTGCTCCCGTCGGTGCACCACGATTCCGCCGCCGCGCAGGTCGCCACCTCCACGCCGGCCGCTCCCCAGCCGGGCGAGGCGGCGTCGGTGTACCGCGCGCCGTCCGGATTCCGCGCGTCCGGCGGACAGCCGCTCCCCGCCGAGACCACGGCGGTTCAGGCGCCGGTCTCGGTGCGCACCCTGCTCGACTCGACCTCGCTCGCGCTCCCGGACACCACCGAGTTCACCTTCCGGCCCTACCACGTGCACTTCACGGCCGATTACGTCGCCCGGCCCACGGTGGGCTACGAGCGGGACAACTTCGGACGGGGCTTCTTCGGCGGAACGGCGATTTCGCTCTCCGACATGCTGGGCGACCACACCCTGGTGTTCTCGGGGTCGGTGAACGGCCGGCTCTCGGAGGCGCAGGTCCTCTCGGTCTACGTGAACCAGGCGCACCGCTTGAACTGGGCCGCCGGATTCACGCAGGATCCGTACTACTTCTACGCCGCGCAGAGCGCGGGCCCCTGCCCCGCGGCGGAGTGCAACGACAGCACCATCGTGAAGGAGATCACCAGCATCGAGCGGCTGGTGGTGCGCGACGCTTTCGCCGAGGGCTACTATCCCTTCTCCCGCTTCACCCGGGTGGAGCTGGGCGTGCACGCGGTGAACGTCAGCGCCGCGGTCCTGAACATCAACGACTACTTCGCGCCCGACGCCTTCGGCGGCTATCAGCTGGTGCAGGAGGGCAGCGACGAGCGCAACCTCGCCTCCATCGGCTACCTCCAGCCCTCCGTCGGCTATACCCACGACAACGCGCTCTTCGGCTACGTGGGCCCCTTCTCCGGCGCGCGCTCGCACTTCGAGGTCGCGCCCTCCTTCGGGGGCTGGCGCTTCACCGCGGCGACGGCGGACTGGCGGCGCTACTTCTTCGCCCGCCCCTTCACCCTCGCGGTGCGCGGGCTCTTCTTCGGGCGCTTCGGTCGCGACGCCAATCTCTTCCCCAGCTTCCTCGGGTCGACCGAGTTGATTCGCGGCTACACCGCGGGCTCGATCGAGAATCACGAGTGCCAGAGCGGCCTCACCGACAGCACCGGGTACACCGGGTGCGCCATGCTCGACCGGCTCATCGGCTCCCGGGTCGCGGTCGCCAACGTCGAGCTCCGGTTCCCCCTCACCCGCAGCTTCGTGCTGGGCTTCCTGCCCATCGGCCTTCCGCCGATCGAAGGCGCGTTGTTCTATGACGCGGGCGTGGCGTGGAACGGCGGGGATCAGCTGAAGCTGTCGTACTCGCCCACCAACTCCATCGGGGTGCGCAGTCCGCTCAAGAGTTACGGCACCTCGATCCGCGTGAACATGCTGGGGTGGGTGATCCTGCGCTTCGACTACACCAAGCCGATCAACCGTCCGCACAACAACGCGTACTGGACGATCAGCCTCGGTCCGACGTTCTAACTCCGCTTGGCTGAACCACTTGAATTGGCCTCGCCGGTTGCCTATCTTGTCGGCGAGGCCAATTGCTAATCCGACGGTGCTCCCTCCTGCTCGCCTGCCTGGCGCTCTGGGGATGCGGCTCCCAAGCGCCCCCGCCAGCATCGTCTCAAACATCTAAACACCAAGCACTTAGCGAGTCGGCCCGCGCCCTGGGGCGCACCACCGGGCTCGCGCTCCGGGTCCCCATCAAGGGCGGCGTTCCCCGCGCGTACCGCCTGGGCGACCTCTCCGAGGTCGACAACGCGGTGAAGGGCCGGCTCCCCGCCATCGAGCGCATCATCGGGCTCGATCCCGAGGCGGCCGAGTTGTACGTGATCGACCTGAAACAGACGGTGCTCGGGCTCGCGCTCGAGAGCGGCCGGCTCGACACCATCATGACCAGCGCCGCCGCGGCGACCCTCGGCCCCGACGGCACCCTCTACGCCGTGGACCAGAAACATCACGTGGTGTCGCTGGAGCGGCGGGAGCGCTTGGCCTGGTCGCAGGCCCTCGATGCCGCGCCCCGCGACCTCTTCGGCGCGGGCAACGCGCGGCTCATCGCGGTGCTGTCGCAGGAGCCGCCCAAGCTCGTCACCGCCGCGGCCGATCAGCCGCCCGCTTCGCGCCAGATCTCGATCGGCGGCGACGTCGCGGTGACCCGCTGGGGCGACCTGCTCGCCGTCGCCAGCGATTCCGGCGTGACGCTGATGGATCCGCTGTCGCGCCGGGCGCCGGCCTTCGTCCCCCTCGCCGATCACCCCCGCGCGCTCGCGTTTTCGCCGTCGGGTCACCGGGTCTACGTGGCGCGGCGGAACAGCCCCGGGCTCGCCGTGATCGACCGGTTCACCCGCCAGGAGATCGACGGCGTCGCGCTCCCCGAGCCCGCGGCCGCCATCCGTCTCGATCCCTACGGCCGCTGGCTGCTCGCGAAGCCCGGGGCGCTCGATTCCGCCTGGGTGGTGGACCTCCCCATCAAGCGGCTGGTGGGCGGCATCGCCACCACCTGGCGTTCCGACCTCCCCGACGTCGCGCCCGACGGCACGCTCCTGGCCCGCGAGGGCGCGGACGTGGTGGCCTACAACCCGGACTCGCTCAAGCGCCTGGGCAAGGTGGCCGACGGCGCGGCCGACCTCTGGCTCCTCACCGCCTGGACGCCGCGCGGGGCGTATCGCGGCGCGTCGGCGCTCCCCACCTCTCCCGTGGCCTCGGGTGACACCGCGGCGCCGGGCGCCGCGATGTACATCCAGGTGTCGGTCTCCCAGAACGCCACCTGGTCGGCGGAGATGGCGGACCAGCTGACCCGCGCCGGCCTCTCGGCCAAGGTGCTGCCACCCGCCAACCCCGACGACGGCTACCGCGTGGTCCTCGGTCCCTACGCCACGCGCGAAGAGGCGGAGGCGATCGGGCGCAAGCTGGGACGTCCCTTCTGGATCTACCAGCCGGGCCAGTGACGCCCTCCTTGCGTCCGCTGGTTCGCGCGCGGCTCGCGGACGTGGTCCCCACGCTGCTGCAGGACCGCGCGCTGGTGGCCCTGGTCCCCGACACCGGCGACCTGAGCTGGGCCGCGCGCGCCGCCTGGGACGTGGCGCGCGCCGCGACCCGCGGGGGACGCCGGGTCGCGCTGGTGGACCTGAGCGTCGAAGATCCGATCCTCCACAAAGTGGCCGGCGTCGAGGCGAAGGAGGGGATCGTGGACGCGTTCGAGTACGAGGTCTCGCTCAGCAAGACCGCGCACCTCGTGGACGGCGTCCATTTCATCGCCGCGGGCTCCTACACCGCGAAGGCCGGCGACCTCTACGCGCACCCGCGCTGGCGCAGGCTTCAGGCGGGGTTCCGGAGCGAGAACGCGCTGCTCCTGCTCTATCTGCCGGCGTCCGGTCTCGAGCGCTGTTCCGCCACCCCGGACGGCGTGGTGGTGCTGTCCCCGGACGGCTCGACGCTCACCAGCCCCGCGGGCCAGATCGTGGCCGGGGCGCTCGCGCGCGGCGCGCCGCCCATCGGCGTCGTGCAGGAGCGCTGGACCCAGGCGCCCGCCGCCCCGCAGACTCCGCGGCGCGCCAGCGCGCCGCCGATCGCGAAGCCCCCGCTCGCCCGCCGACTGCGTCCCGTCTTCATCGCGCTCGGGCTCGCGCTCTCCGGCGCCACCGGCTGGGCGCTCCTCGCCCGCGGCGCCGAGCACCCGCGCGCGCCGCTGATCCCGGCGTCCCCCGCGGCGGATCCCGGGCCCCATCACGCGCCGGCGCCGGTGCCCCAGCCGGCCGACACCCTCGGCTGGTCGGTGCAACTGGCCGCGTACGGCGCGTCCGCCAAGGCGCTCGGCGACGCGGACCAGCTGGCGCGGGCCGGCGTTCCGGCCTACGTGACGCCGGTCGCCGCGCCGGGACGGCGGACGGTCTGGTACCGGGTGATCGCGGGCGCGCGGAAGACGCGCGCCGGCGCGGCCCTCCTGCGGGACTCGCTCTGGGCGAGCGGCCTCGCGCCGCGGGGCCAGGGCGACCTGCTCTTCGCGCCCTATTCCCTCACGCTTTCGGGCGACTGCGGGGCCTTGCGGGCCCGCGGCGTCCCCGTGGTCGGCGTCGCGTCCGGTGACGCGGCGTGCTGGGTCGGAGCGTTCGAAACGCCGGAACAGGCGGCCGCCGCGCGGGCGATGCTCACGCGGGACGGCCTCACCGCCACTCTCGTCACGCGCCAGGGGACCACGCCATGAGACTCTCCCGACTCGAGCTGTCGGGGTTCAAGTCCTTCGCCGGCCAGGTGGAACTCCCGTACGACGCGGGCGTCACCGCGATCGTGGGACCCAACGGGTGCGGCAAGTCCAACATCTCGGACGCGGTGCGCTGGGTCCTGGGCGAGCAATCGCCCCGCCTGCTGCGCGGCGGCAAGATGGAGGACGTGATCTTCCAGGGCTCCACCGGCCGCCGTCCGGTCAACGTGGCGGAAGTCTCGCTGGTCTTCGACAACTCGGACGGCACCCTGCCGATCGCGTACCAGGAAGTGGTGGTGACGCGCCGGCTTTCCCGCTCCGGTCAAAGCGAGTATCTGCTGAACCGCTCGCCGGTCCGCCTGCGCGACATTCAGGATCTGCTGCGCGGCACCGGGCTGGGCGCGGACGCCGCCGTGGTGATGGAAGCGAAGATGATCGAGGCCCTGCTCTCGGAGAAAGCCGAGGAGCGGCGCGCGCTCTTCGAGGAAGCCGCGGGCATCGGCCTCTACCGCGACCGCAAGCGCAGCACCGAGCGCCGTCTGGAGGAGACCGCCGCCGACCTGGCGCGGCTCGAGGATCTGATTTCCGAAGTGCAGACCCAGGTGCGCAGTCTCGCGCGCCAGCGCGGCAAGGCCGAGCGCTACGGCAAGATGCTGCAGGAACGGTTCGGGATCGCGCTGACGCTGGTGCGCCGCGAGCTGGAAGACTTCGATCTCGCGCTGGGCGCCCTCGGCGTTCGCGGGCGCGAGCTGGCGGAAGCGCTCCCCGCCGCCCGCAATCAGCTCGCCGAGGCGGAGCGGACCCGGGAAACGAAAGTTCAGGCCCGCCACACCGCGGAAGCGCGGCGCACCGAAGTGGAGCGGCGGCTCGCCGACGCGCGGCTCGAGGTCAACCGTCTCGAGGGGGACCTGAAGCTCGCGGCGGAGCGGCTCTCCAACGCGGCGCAGCGCCGCGGCAAGGCGGCCGAGGAGCGGGTGGACGCCGAGCGCCGGGCGGCGCAGGCGGACCGGGAGCGGGAGGCGGCGGAGGTCGAGCTCGAGGCGGCCGGGCGGGACCTGGGCGCCGTGCAGACCGAGCTCGAGACCCGGACCGCGCGGGAGCAGGAAGTGCGGGAGCGGCTGGTGGCCCAGCGCGCCGCCGTGCGCGATCTCGAGGAATCCCTGCAGCGCGCGGCCGAGGCGTTCCGGACGCTCGAGGGTGAGCGGGCGGCGCTGGAGCGGGAGCGCGCGGATCTCCGCCAGCAGGTGGCGGAAGCGACCGCCGACCGCGCCGATCGCGAGACCGCCGAGCGGGACGCCGCGACCCAGGCCACGTCGCTCGCCCAGCGCGCGGCGCAGCGGGCGCGCGCGGCGGCGGACGCGGCGGAGGCGGTGGAGCGGGCGCGCCGCCGGGTGGCCGAGCTCAAGGAAGACGAGACCCGCGGGCGGGGCGCGCGCCGTCAGGCCGAGGAAACCCTCGCCCAGGCCAAGGCGCGGCACGATGCGCTGGCGGAGCTCGACCGGGAGCGGGTGGGTCTCGCCCCCGCGGCCCAGGCGCTCCTCAAGGCCCGAGACCGGTTCGGCGACGCGGTGATCGGACCGCTCGCGGACTTCGTGCGCACCAGCCGCCGCGACGCGGAGCTGGCGGAGCGGCTGCTCGGCGAATGGCTGCACGCGGTGCTGGTGCGCGACGAGTCGGCCATTCCGGCGATCCGCGCCTGGCACGCCGAGACCCAGCCGGGCCCCCTGGTCCTTCTGCCCTCGGTCCCCGGCCCGCGGCTCGGCGCGGACGGGCACGTGCTGAAGGACGCGCTGCGGGTGGATGGTCCCGCGGCCGCCTGGGTGCGCGCCCTGCTGGCCGGCCACGAAGTGCTGGAAGACGGCCGCACTCTCCGCCGCGCCAACGGCGCGGTCTTCCTCGCGGCCGGCGCCTCGGCGGGTCCCCTGATGCGCCGCGCCGAACTGGAGAGTCTGGAGCAGGAGCTGAAGGACGCCGAGGCCGCGCGCGCCAGGACCGCGCAGGCGCTCGACGCCACGATGCAGTCCCTGGCCGAAGCGGAGCGCGCGCTCACCGCCGCGAGCGCGGCCGCCGATCAGGCGCGCGCCGCGGACCTGGAAGCGGGCGCCTCGCGCGGTGAAGCGGAGCGGGCGGTGGCCCACGCGCATCGCGAGGCGGCGGACGCCGCGGCCGCGGTCGACCGGCTCACCCGCCGGCTGGCGGAGATCGACGCCCGGCTCACCACCCTGCACTCGGACCTTCAGGCGCGGGAGCTGGAGCGGGTCCGGCTGGACGAGAAGCTGGGCGGGGAACGCAGTCGTCTCGCCGAGCTCGAGGGCCAGCAGGAGGCCGCGCGCGAGGAGCGGGTGCACTGGCAGGTGGAGGCGGCGCAGGTGGACGCGCGACAAGGGGCCGCCCGGGACCGCGCGGCGCGCGCCGCGGCGGACGTCGAGGGCGGTCGCCGCGAAGCCGCCGCGCGCAGTGAGGAAATTTCCACCCTGGAGCGCGACACCGCCGCCCTCGCCACCCAGCGGGCGCAGTGGGAAGACGCGCTGCAGGAAAAACAGCTCGCCTCGGGCGAGCTCGAGAACGCGGCCGCCGCCTCCGAAAGCGACGTGCGGACCGCGGAGTCGGCGCTCGCCGGCGCCGAGGAGGCGCTCGATGCCGCCCGGCGTGCGCTCGACGCGCTCGGCGCCGACGAGCACAAGCTCCAGCTCGAGCGCACCGAGATCGAAGGCCGGCGACGCGGCCTGATGGAGCGGGTGGAGGCGGAGTGGCGGAAGCCCTTCGCCGAGCTCCTGGCCGAGGCGCCGGAGGTGGAGGGCGACCTGGAGTGGCTGCGCGAGGAGAACGAGCGGCTGCGCGCCGCGATCGACGCCGTCGGACCCGTCAATATGCTGGCGATGGACGAGCACGCCGAGGAAATGAAGCGGCTCGAGTTCCTGATGACCCAGCGGGACGATCTGGTCGCGGCCCGGAATTCCCTGCACCAGGCGGTGCGGGAGATCGATCAGACCGCGAAGACCATGTTCCTCGAATCCTTCGCCAAGGTGCGGGAGAACTTCCGGGCCGTCTTCCAGACGCTCTTCGGCGGCGGCGAATGCGACGTCCGGCTCGGCAACGAAGACGAGCCGCTGGAGTCGGAGATCGAGATTCACGCCGCGCCCCGCGGCAAGCGGACCCAGCGCATCCACCTGCTCTCCTCGGGGGAGCGGACCCTGGTGGCCGTGTCCCTGCTGTTCGCCATCTTCCTCACCAAGCCGAGCCCCTTCTGCCTGCTGGACGAGGTGGACGCGCCCCTCGACGACGCGAACGTCGGCCGCTACGTCCGGCTCCTCTCCGAGTTCAAGGACCAGACGCAGTTCATCGTAATCACCCACAACCCGCGCACCATGCAGGCCGCGGACGCGGTCTACGGCGTCACCATGCAGGAGCCGGGCGTGTCCACCATCGTCGGCGTGCGGCTCGGCCAGCTCGAGCCCGCCTAGCTCCTCCGTGCGCCGGCCCCTCACGGCCGCCGCGTTCGTCGCCCTCCTCGCTCCCGGAGCGGCCGCGGCGCAGCGGCCGACCGTCTCTCCGGGACTCACCCGCGTCTGGACCCGCGACACCACGCTCACGGTCTGGATCTTCGTGCGGCCCGGCGTCTCCCTCGCCTCCGCGGCGAACCGGGTCCGCGCCGCGGGCGGCACCGTGCGGACCCGGAGCCGCTGGCTGCACGCCCTCTCGGTCTCGGCGCCGGCGGCCGTCCTGCGCGCGGTGGCCGGCGACCGCGCCTTCCGCCACCTCCAGGCCGTGGGGCGCTGGCGCCTCCCGCCCGGACGCCCCGATCCCGCGCGGGCTCCGAGGTCGCCCACCGCCGGGGACACCTGTCCCGCCGCCGGCGATCCGGTCCTCGGCTCCTCCGAGATGCCGTACCGCCAGCTCGACCTGCGGCCCCTCACCGACTCCGGATTCGACGGCAGCGGGGTGCGGATCCTGATCCTGGACGCGGGCTTCAATACGCTGAACCCCGCCTTCGCCGGCGTCACGGTGACGGCCGAGAGCGACTTCGTGTTCCACGACTCGATCGTCCGCAACGACTCGATGGACACCGCGGACGCGCAGTTCCACGGGACGGCGGTCTGGTCCCTGTTCGCGGGGCTCGTGCCGGGGCGCCTGCGCGGAATCGCGCGGGGCGCGAGCTACCTCCTCGCCAAAACCGAGGACATCCGCTCCGAGACCCGCGTGGAGGAGGACAACTACGTCGCGGCGCTCGAGTGGGCGGACTCGATCGGCGTGGACATCGCGTCCTCGTCGCTGGGCTATCTGACCTTCACCGGGTTCAGCTATACGCCGGATCAGCTCAACGGCGACGTGGCGGTGACGAGCGTCGCCGCGGAAAGCGCCGCCGCGCGCGGCATCCTGCTGGTCACGGCGGCCGGGAACGCCGGCCCCGGATTCCGGACGCTGGACACGCCCGGAGACGCGGACTCGATCATCACCGCCGGCGCGGAAGACTCCCTCGGCACCATCGCGGGGTTCTCGTCCCGGGGTCCCACCGCGGACGGGCGCCTCAAGCCCGATCTCACGGCGCCCGGCGTGGCGGTCTGCACCGTGGTGGGCAACACCGTGGAACGCCTTTCCGGCACCTCGTTCGCCACCCCGATCCTCGCCGCCGCGTCGGCGCTGATGAAGCAGGTGCATCCGACGCTGTCGCCGGTCGCCCTGCGGGACGCGCTCCGGGTATTCGGCACGCACCACGACGCGCCCGATTCGACCTATGGCTGGGGACGGCCCGACGTGGCGAAGAGCGCCACCTTCCCTCTCGGCATCGTGGTGCAGTCGCCGGCAGACACCGTGTTCCCGTCGATCACGCCCGCGTTCGCGTGGAGTACGCCCGACGTTCCGGCGTTCGCGACCCCGGTCTCCTACCGGCTGGTGGTCGCCCGGGATTCGGCCTTCACGCGCGTCCTGCTCGACACCACGCTCTCCGGCACCAGCGTGGCGAGCGACAGCGCGGTGAAGCCGGCGACACTCTTCTGGCGGGTGGATGCCACCGGCGCGAACGGCGTGACCGGGTCCACCGGACGCCGGGCCACGAGAGCCCCGGTCTGGGCCACGTTGCTCACGCTCTCGGACAGCGCCGGCTCTTCGACCAACGACAACCATCCCACGTTCCGCTGGCGCTCGCCCGCGGTGGCGGTGCCGCCGGGTCCCCTGAACTATGATCTCGCGGTCACCCGGGCGGGCGTGCCCATCCCCGAGTTCACGGCGGACGGCATCACCGACACCGCCTTCACCATCCCGCAGGCCCTGGACCGCAACGTGGCGTACCGCTGGTCGCTGGTGGTGCACGCCGGCGCGGACACGAGCCTCGTGGCCTCCCGCGGCGTGTTCGTCGTCCTGGACTCGACCGTCCCGCCGGCGACGGTGCTCTATCAGAACTTCCCCAATCCGTTCCCCAGCTCCGCCGGAGACTCGACCTGCCTCTGGTTCGATCTGGCGCGGCCGGGGCTGGTGGACGCGTCCATCCTCGATCTGCGGGGGCATCCGGTGCGCCGCTTCGTGCCGGGCCCCAACTTCCCCGCGATCCTCGCGGCGGGGCGCTACGGACGGGGCGGCGGGGGCGGGCTCTGCGACCCGCGCTTCACCTGGGACGGCACCGCCGACGACGGACGCATCGTCCCCGCCGGGGTATACCTCTTCAAGCTGCGCACGCCGGACATCGTGCTCTTCAAGCGGATCGTGTTCCGGGGAAGGAAATAGCGGAGTGCACCTCGTGACCGTGGGGACGGGCACGGTGGCGCCGTCGGCGGCGCGCACCGCCGCCTGCCATTGGGTGGAGCGCGGAGACCTCCGGCTCCTCCTCGACTGCGGCGCCGGCTCCCTGCACCGCCTGGCGGAGTTCGGACTCGACTGGCCGCGCCTGACGCACGTCGCGCTCTCCCATTTTCATCCCGACCACTTCGGCGAAGTGCCGATGCTGGTCTACGCGCTCAAGTACGCCACGGTGCCGCCGCGCCGCGATCCGCTCACCATCCTCGGCCCCCCGGGCCTCGGCGATCTCTTGTCGCGTCTCGCCCGCGGCTTCGGGGACTGGCTCCTCGCGCCGGGGTTCGGGCTCGAGGTCCACGAGATCCAGGAGAGCGAGATCGTGCACCTCGACGCGGAGGTGCGCCTTGAAACCTTCCCGGTGCCCCACACCGGGGAGAGCGTGGCGCTTTCGGTCACCGGGCCCGAGGGGCGGCTCGTCTACACCGGGGACACCGGCCCTTCCGACGAGCTCGCCCGCTGGGCCCGGGATTGCGACCTCCTGCTCGCCGAGTGCTCGCTCCCCGAGAGTCTCGCGATGGACATCCACCTGACGCCGGAGCGGGCCGGCGATCTGGCCCGGGCGGCCGCGGCCCGGCGGCTCGTCTTGACGCACTTCTATCCTCCTGTCGAGACTACGGACCCGGCCCGCGCGGCCGCCGCCCGCTTCGGCGGGCCGGTGACGGCGGCGCGGGACGGCGAACGGTTCACCATCGGAGGACGGGCAGCGTGCTGATCGTGATGCGTCACGGCGCGACGGAGCAGGAAGTCCAGCGGGTCATCTCGGTGATCAAGGAGATGGGCTACCAGTCGCGGCCCATGCCCGGCGCCCAGCGCACCGCCGTCGGCCTGGTCGGCAACGACGGGCGGGTGGACGCCTCCCGGCTCGAGGGACTCCCCGGCGTGCAGGAAGTCATCCACGTCACCCAGCCCTACAAGCAGGTGAGCCGCGAGTGGAAGGCGGACTCCACGGTGGTGCGGATCGGACCGGGCGTGGCGATCGGCGGCACCGACGTGGTGGCGATCGCCGGCCCCTGCTCCGTCGAAACCGAGGCGCAGATCATCGAGTCCGCCCGCCAGGTGAAGGACGCGGGCGCCGTCATCCTCCGGGGGGGCGCCTTCAAGCCCCGCTCCTCGCCCTACTCCTTCCAGGGCCTCGGCCGCCCCGGGCTCGCGCTCCTCGCCAAGGCGCGGGAGGAGACCGGGCTCCTCGTCTGCACCGAAGCGATCGACGTCGAGGGGGTGGGCTGGGTGTCGGAGGCGTCGGACATCGTCCAGATCGGCGCGCGCAACATGCAGAACTACTCGCTGCTCAAGGCGGCGGGCCGCTGCGGCAAGCCGGTGCTCTTGAAGCGCGGTCTCTCCGCCACCATCACCGAGCTCCTGCTCTCGGCCGAATACATCCTGGCCGAGGGAAACCACGACGTGATTCTCTGCGAGCGCGGGGTGCGCTCCTTCGACGCGACGACCCGCAACCTCTTCGACGTCACCGCGATCCCGGTGGTGCACCAGCTCTCCCACCTCCCGATCATCGCGGATCCGTCGCACGGCACCGGCCTGCGGGAGAAGGTGATCCCCATGGCGCGGGCCGCGATCGCCGCGGGGGCGGACGGCATCATGGTCGAAGTGCACCCCGATCCCACCAAGGCGCTCTCCGACGGCGCGCAGTCGCTCTTCCCCGAGCAGTTCGCGCAATTGATGAAGGAAGTCCGGGTGATCGCCGAGGTGATCGGGCGGCGGGTGACGGAGCCGGCTCCCGCGGCGGCGCGATGATCGCGCTGGCGCTGCTCCTCGCCCTGCAGGATCCCGGCGCCGTCCTCGATCGCGCCTCGGCGGCGTACGACTCGACCCGCACCCTCTCCGCCGACTTCGTGCAGATCGTCGTCAACCCGCTGGTGGGGACCCCGGACACCACCCGAGGCACGCTCTACCAGGAGCGCCCCAGTCATTTCGAGATGCGGTTCACCAGTCCCGCCCACGATCGCGTGGTGGCCGACGGGCGATGGTTGTGGGTGTACACGCCGTCCACCACGCCGAAGCAGGTGTTTCGACTGCCCATCCCCGCGGTGGGGACCACGGGACCGAATCTCATCGGCCAATTCGTGGATCATCCGCGGGACCGCTACACCGCTCGCTACCTGCGGGCCGACTCCACGGCCGAGGGCGTCAGCGATCTGATCGACCTCGTGCCCCGGGCGCCGAATCAGCCCTACAGCGAGGCGGTGGTCTGGGTGGGGCGGGCGGACGGACTGGTGCGGCGGGTGGACATCACGGAAAGCTCGAATCAGCGGCGGTCGGTGATCCTGTCGCACCTCGTGGTGAACGCGGCGCTGCCGGCGTCCGAGTTCACTTTTGCCCCTCCCGCCGGCGTGCGGGTGGTGGCACCGTAGCGAGCACCTCCGCCACCCGGGTCACGCTTTTCCGGTCGAGCCCCCGCTTCTTCGCGATCTGCAGGGCCGCGCGCGCCAGCGCGCGATAGAGGCCCGCGTCGTCCGCCGTGAGCGAACGCGCGTGGCGCTCGATGGTGTCGGCGTCGCCGCGCGTCACCGGCCCCGTCAGCGCCGCCTGGGGCCCGTCGCGCATCAGGTTCTCGAAGGTTCCTGCCACCAGCGGGCGCAGCGCCTCCCACGCGTCCGCATCGGAGAGCCCCGCGTGCCGGAGCAGGCGCTGGGCCACCGCTTCGACCACCACGAAGTAGTTCGAGGCGAAGACCGCGGCGGCGTGATAGACCGCTTTTTTCTTTCCGGGAATCTGGAACGGCTTCAGGCCCAGGTCCCGCGCCAGGCGTTCCGCGGCCTCGACCGCCCGGGGCATCCCCTCGACCGCCGCCCAGGCGCCGCGCAGGCGCTCCGGCGCGCGCTCGGGACTGGTGATGGTCTGCAGGGGATGGAGGGATCCGAGCGCGGCTCCCGTGCTCACCAGCGCGCCGAGGGCCTCCTGGCCCTGCACCCCGGAGAGATGGAGCACCACGTGCGACCGGCCCACCCCGCCGCCCTTCTTGAGTTGTTTCGCGGCGGGACCGATGGCGTCGTCCCGCACCGCCAGAACGACGACGCCCGCCTGGGCCAGCCAGGCGGGCGCTTCGTCTTCGTCCAGCACCGTGAACGCGAGCGGCGCGGGCACCGGCTTCGCCCGGCGCCCCGAAAGGTGGACCCGGTATCCCGCCTTCGCGAGCGCGAGGCCAAGCCCCACACCCGCGCGGCCGGCGCCGATGATCCCGACGACGGGACGCGGGTCCGGGCTCACCGCCGCTAGTTCCGGTTCGCCCCCGGGGCCGTGGTGGCGAGACTCAGCAGATCCTGCGGCGAGCGGGCGCGGTGGGCCAGATCGAGCGCCTTCTGCACCTGCCGGTCCTCGCCCACCCGGCGCTTCACCTCGGCCGCGCGACCGAAGGAGTAGATCTCGATGTCGTCCGCCAGGTCCTGCCCGATCAGGTTCCGCGCGCCGGCGATGAGACTGTCGGCGAGCACCACGTTCCGGCCCTTCAGCCGCCGCAGCACTTCGTCCACCATCCCCGAGGTCACCGTGAAGTTGGGGTTGGGGATCAGCTTCTGATCGCGCAGCTCGAGCGAGTAGGTCGAGAGCACGTCGCGGAACACCGGGAAGCTCGACCCCAGCGCCTTGTTGAAGTTGCGCTCCGCGGTGGTGAAGGTGTCGGGCGTGATGTAGATGTCGGGCCGGATTCCGCCGCCGCCGTACACCACCCGGCCGTGGTCGGTGTGGAAGATGAGGCTGGAGTCGAGCTTCACCGTGTCCTTGCCCAGGTCGGTCGCCATCACCTGCGCCTCGTGCTCGGCCTCGTTCTTCGCCACCCGCTGAATGGTGCGGCCCGAGGGCGTGTACCAGCGCCCGGTGGTGAGCTTCAGCGCGGTCTCCGAAGTGAGCGGCCACACCGACTGCACCAGCCCCTTCCCGAAGGTCGGGGTGCCGACGACCACCGCGCGATCGTGGTCCTGCAGGGCGCCGGTGATGATCTCCGCCGCGCTCGCCGTGCCGCCGTTGGTGAGGATGACGATCGGCAGGGACGGCCACTGCTGGGGCCGCCCGTCCTTGTAGTCGTTGGTCGAGCCCGGCATCCGGCCCCGGGTCTGCACCACTTCCTGGCCGGGATCGAGGAAGAGATCGGACGCCGCGATCCCCTCTTCGAGGCTCCCGCCGGGATTCCCGCGGAGGTCGAGGATGAGGGACTTCATTCCCTGTTTCTGGAGCTCGGCGATGGCGTTCGCGAGATCGGACGCGAGGCTCCGGCTCACCACGCTGGTCTGAACGTAGCCCACCCGGTCATCGAGCATCACCGCGGCCAGCACCGAGTTCACGTGAATGTTGGCGCGGGTGATTTTCATCGGCATCGGCCGGTCCACGCCGGTCCGCTTCACGGTGAGCGTGGCGGAGGTCCCCGCCTGCCCCCGCATGTTCTTCAGCGCCTGGTCGTTGTTCCACCCCTGCGTGGACTGCCCGTCCACCGCCGTGATCACGTCGCCGGTCTGGAGGCCGGCGCGCTCGGCCGGGGTGTCGGGAAGCGGCGCGATCACCGTCACCCAGCCGCCCACGATGTCGAACTGGAACCCGAAGCCGCCGTAGTCCCCCGAGATCTGCTCGTTCAGGGCGCGGAAATCGTCGCGCTTCAGGAACACGGAGTAGGGATCGTGCAGCTGGTCCAGCATGCCGTCGATCGCCATCTGGTAGAGCTTGCCGGTGTCGATCGAGTCCACGTAATCGTCGGCCACGTGGTCGAGCACGTCTTCGAAGAGCCGGGCCTGCTGGTACACCGAGGCTTCCGGTGCTCCCTGCCGCTGCAAGAGCCATCCGCCCGACGCCAGCGCCACCACCGCGACCGCCGTCGTCACCGCGAGCTTGCGCTTCATGACACGCCCCTGTTTGAGAGTGCGGTGACCGCGGCGACCTCGCGCCACGCGGCCTCCTGCACGGCCTTTTTCGACTGCGACCCGTCCACGTGCACCACCCCCGGACCCTCCGCTCGCCGGTAGGCGTCGGCGACGCGCTGGTGAAACGCGTCATCCTGCCGCTCGAAGCGATCCGGGTCTTTCCGCGCCTTCCGCTGCCGCTCCCGCCCCACCCCCACCGGCACGTCCAGCACCAGCGTAAGATCGGGGGCCAGCCCGCCCCGCGCGAGGAGCAGCGCCGGCAGCACCTCGTCCTTCGGCAATCCGCGCCCCGCCACCTGATAGGCGAGGGTGGACAGATCGAACCGATCCGCGAGCACCGTCTGCCCGCCCTCGAGCGCGGGGCGGATCACCCGGGCCACGAGATCCGCGCGCGCCGCGAGCATCAGGAACAGCTCGGCGGCCGGCGGCACGTCGTGCTTCGATTTCAGGGCCACCTTGCGCGCGGCTTCCGCCACCGGCGTCCCGCCCGGCTCCCGCACCATCACCACCTGATGACCGTCCGCCAGGAGCCGCGCGTGGAGCGCGCGCACCAGCGTCGACTTCCCCGCGCCTTCCGGGCCTTCCACCACGACGAAGAGCCCGGGCACGCCCTAACCCAGAGTGATGATGGGGCTCGCCGCCCCCTTTTTCATTCCCTCGAAAATGCGCTCGTTGACCTTGGTCATGAGCTTCTCGAAGTTCGCCTGGGCGGCGACCATCTGTTGATACACCGGATTTCCCTGGACGCTGCGCAGGGCGGCGTCGTACCGGGTCACCTGTTCCTCCGCCGGCTCCTGGCCGTCGCGCGCCTTGCGTTCCATCTCGCCGCCCAGCTGTTCCAGCTCGGCGAGGAGCTTCTGGCACTCGGGATCTTCGCGCAGGCGGTCCGAGGCGCGCCGCAGGGTCTTGTACTCCTCGCTCTGGCCCAGCAGGCGGCCCAGCTCCAGCGCCTTGTCGTCGATCACGCACCCTCCCGGGGGAAAGCCAGCGCGTAGCGCGCCCGGCCGAACGAATCCTGGTGAATCCCGATGCGGCGCCAGCCGTGCTGGTGGGCGAGCAGGCGAACCTCGTCCCCCCGGCGCTCGTCGATCTCGAGGCACAGCACGCCGCCCGGCTCGAGGAGCGGCGCCGCGCCCTGGAA
>DASSQQ010000103.1:0-19588 GCA_035702425.1 Gemmatimonadales bacterium | reverse complement strand
GCACGCGGCGCGCGAAGTCCTCGCGGCGGCGCGCGCGGACGGGGGCGCCGAGCCCGCGGGGGGATGGGCGCGGGCCATCGCCGGCCGGCTCGCCGACCGCACGGCCCCGTCGCTCGCGCCGGTGATCAACGCCACCGGGGTGGTGCTGCACACCAATCTGGGGCGCGCCCCGCTCGCTCCGGCCGCGATCGAGGCGATCACCCGGGTCGCGCGGGGCTACTCGGCGCTCGAGTACGACATCGGACGCGGCGCGCGCGGCTCCCGCCAGGCGCACTGCCGCGACCTCCTGATCGAGCTGACGGGCGCCGCGGACGCGCTGGTCGTGAACAACGCCGCCGGCGCGCTCCTCCTCGCCCTGGCCGCGCTGGCCCGGGACGGCGAGGCCATCGTTTCCCGCGGCGAGCTGGTGGAGATCGGCGGCGCGTTCCGGATCCCGGACGTGATGGCCCGCTCCGGCGCGATCCTGGTCGAGGCCGGCACCACCAACCGCACCCATCTCGACGACTACGCCCGCGCCGTCACCCTCCGCACCCGCGCGCTCCTCAAGGTCCATCGTTCGAACTTCCGCGTCACCGGGTTCACCGCGGAGGTCTCCGCGCCGGAGATCGCCCAGCTCGCGCGGGCGTCGGGCGCGGCGTCCCTGTACGACCTCGGCTCCGGGCTCCTCTTCGACCTCGCGCCCTGGGGCCTCACCGGCGAACCCTCGGTGCGCGACGCGGTGGCGAGCCGCGCCGACGTGGTCGCGTTCAGCGGCGACAAGCTGCTGGGCGGCCCCCAGGCCGGGATCCTCCTCGGCGGGCGCGAGGCGATCGAAGCCTGCCGCAAGGATCCTCTCGCGCGCGCGGTCCGCGCCGACAAGCTCACCCTCGCGGGACTGGAGGCGACGCTCGCGCTGTACCGCGATCCCGAATCGGCGCGGCGCGACATCCCGGTCCTGCGAATGCTCACCGCCACGCGGGAAGAGCTGCGGGTCCGGGCGGAGTCCCTCGCGAGCGCGATCGGGCGCGGGGCCGACCTGGTGGAGGGCGAATCCGAAGTGGGCGGGGGATCGTTCCCCGGCGCCGCGCTCCCGACCTCGCTGGTCAGGGTGACGGCCGGCCGCCTGACGCCCGACGGCCTGATGGAGCGCCTGCGCGCGGGCACCCCGCCCCTCATCGCGCGCATCGCGGAGGGCGCCGTGGTGCTCGATCCCCGCACCATCGGTACCGAAGAGACGGATGCGGCCGCCGTGGCGGTGCGCGCCGCCCTCGATGAATAAGAAGGAAGGGACCGGCCATCGGGCGGCGTTCCTGGACCGCGACGGCACCATCGTGGAGGATCCGGGCTTTCTTCACGAGCCGGGGAAAGTCCGGCTCCTCGCCGGCGCCGCGCCGGCCATCAAGCGGCTGAACGACGCGGGATGGCTGGTGGTGACGGTGAGCAACCAGTCCGGAATCGCGCGCGGGCTCTACTCCGCGGCCGACTACGCGGCGGTCCAGCGGCGCCTCACCGAGCTCCTCGCCGCGCACGGCGCCCGCCTGGACGGCTCCTACTACTGCCCCCACCACCCGGAGACCAGCGGGCCCTGCGACTGCCGGAAGCCGGGCACCAAACTCTTCCTCGACGCCCGGGACGCGCTCGGCGTGGACCTCTCGAGGTCGGCGTTCGTCGGCGACCGGCTCTCCGACGTGGAACCGGCGCGGCGACTGGGCGGGCGCGGGATCCTGGTCCGCACCGGCGAAGGCGCGCGCCACGTGAAGGAAGCGCGCGCGCTCGGCATCACCGACGCCCGGGACTTGGCGGAGGCGGTGGACGCGATCCTCGGGGAGACGTAACATTTCTCGCGTGCCGCTCCGCCCCTTCGGTCTCGCCCTGTCACTCCTCGCCGCCGCGGTCCCCGGGCTCGCCGCGCAGACGCCCGACAGCGGGCACACCATCGCGGTGGGCGAAAAGAAGAGCGGCGAGCTCACCGCGCAGGATTCGGTCTACCCGGACCACACCCACTTTCAGATCTGGCGGCTCCTGGGACTGGGGACCGATACCATCGCAGTGGATCTCGAGTCCCCCGACTTCGATCCCATCCTGGCGGTGAAGGGCCCGCGGGTGACCCACGTGGACGACGACGGCGGGCCGGGATGCGCCGCGCGTCTCGTCTTCGCGCCCGCCGCGCGCGGGAACTACATCATCATCGTCAACACCACCGTGCTCCCCGCGCGTCAGGTGGGCCGGTACACCCTGTCCGTCACCCGGGCGGTGGAGCCCGATCTCACCGACGATCCCTGCCCCGGCCGCGCCGCCGGCACGCCGGCGCAGGCGGCCCCCCGCCCCGACCGGATTCTGCTGATGGGCCGGCCCTTCACCAGCACCCTCACCAAGGACGACTATCTCCGCGGCGCCGACAGCACCTACGTCCAGGTGTGGACGGTGCGGGGCAACAAGGACGAGACCGTCACCATCGATCTCACCTCCGACGACTTCGACGCGTACCTCTTTCTCCTCGGCCCCGGCGTCTCCGGCGGCCGGCGCTGGCAGGACGACGACTCCGGCGGCAACTGCAACGCGCGGCTCACCGTGACCTTCCCGCAAACCGCCGATTATCAGGTGGTGGTGAACACCCAGAAACGCTTCGGGACCGGGGCCTTCACGCTCGAGGTCTCCCCCGGGGCCAGGCCCCCGTCGCTCGAGCGCTGCCGCCGGGATCAGTGACGGCGCCGGCGCAAGTCGCCGTTCTCGTCTCCGGGGGCGGCACCAATCTGCAGGCCCTCCTCGACGCCCTCGCCGGCTCCAGTGTGGCCCGGGTGGGACGGGTCGTCTCCAGCAAGGCGAACGCCGGCGCCCTGGACCGCGCGCGCCGGGCCGGCGTGGCGACCGTGGTGCTGAAGGATCCGGCGGACCCGCGGGAGCTCGCCGCCGCGCTCGACGGGATGGACCTCGTGGTGCTGGCCGGATACGTGAAGCTGGTGCCGCGCGAGGTGGTGGCGCGCTTGCGCCATCGGATGATTAATATCCACCCGGCCCTCCTGCCCGAATTCGGAGGACCGGGGATGTACGGCCATCACGTGCACGCCGCGGTGCTCGCCTCGGGCGCCGCGCGCTCCGGCGCGACGGTGCATTACGTGGACGAGCACTACGACCGCGGGCCCGTCATCGCGCGGCGCACGGTGCCGGTCCTCGCGGGGGACACCCCGGACACCCTCGCCCAGCGGGTCCTCGCGGTGGAGCACGAGCTGCTGCCCCGCGTGGTGCTGGAGCTCGCGAAGCGCGGCGTGCCGGAGAAGGCCGTGAGACTCGAAATCGAGGAGGAATGATGGTGCGTGCCCTGCTGCTGCTTTCCGTCCTTCCGGCGCTCCGCCTGTCGGCGCAAGACCCGCTCACCCGCCTCGCCCCCCGGCTCGCGGCGATGACGGCGGTTTCCGGTCTCGAGCAGGCGATGACCGACACCCTGCTCACCCTCGTCCCTGCAAGCACCCGGGATCGCGCCGGCAACGTGATCGCCGTTCTCGGCAAGGGCTCCCCGCGCCGCCTGCTCTCCTGCCCGGTGGACGAGCCGGGATTCGTGGTCGGCAATGTGACCGACGACGGCTATCTCCTGCTCCGCCGGGTGGGACGGGTGCAGAATTTCCTCTTCGACCAGTCCCTCGAAGGCCACCGGGTGACCCTGTTCGGCGCGCGCGGGCCGGTCCCGGGCGTGGTCGCGGTGCGCTCCACCCATCTCACCCGCGGCCGCCCCAACCCCGATCAGCCGCCCTTCACCGTGGACAACGCGTTCGTGGACGTGGGCGCGAGTTCCGCGGCCGAAGTGCAGGCGCTGGGTCTCGCGGTCCTGACGCCGGTGGCGCTGTGGAAGGATCCGATGCTCTACGGAGGGAGCCTGCTGGCGGCGCCCGACGCGGGACGCCGCACCGCCTGCGCGGCCCTCGTCGCCGCGGCGACGTCCCGGTCCAAACCCAAAGGGACGGTGGTGATCGCGTTCACGGTGGAAGGCCTCGAGGGCGGGAACCCCGGCCTCGCCGCCGCCAAGGCCCTGCACGGTCCCTTCGACGACACCCGGGAGGTCACCCTCCCCGCCAGGTTCGCGAACACGCCGGTCGAGACCGTGAACCTGGACGACGCGCGGGCGCTCGAGAAACAGCTGGAAGAGTGGATCGGGGGTGGCAAGTGAAGACCGTGGAAACGTGGAGCGAGGGAAAGATGGACCGCGTGCGACGGACGATCGCCCTGGGCGTCTTCCTTTCCATCTGCCCATCCGTCCCGCTGTCGGCCCAGGACACCACCGCCCTCCACGAGACCGCGACGGTGCTGGGCCGGCTGATCGAGACCTACGGCGTCTCCGGAATGGAAACGCCGGTGCGGGACGCCGTGAAGCAGCTCCTGCCCTCGTGGGCGCAGACCCAGACCGACACCGCGGGCAACCTCTGGGTGAAGGTGGGGAGCGGCGACCCGGTGGTGGTCTTCGTGGCGCACATGGACGAGATCGGGTACGCGGTGGACTCGATCGAGGACGACGGCACCCTGACCCTCAAGAATCGCGGCGGATTTTTCAGCTCGCTCTTCGAGGCGCAGCCCGCCCTGGTGCACACCGGCGCGAAGGACGTTCCCGGAATCTTCCTGCCCCGCGATTCCGGGTTCACGCGCCACAATCCCCCGCCCCTGCGCGTGGACGTCGGCACCGGGTCCCGGGCCGCGACGGCGGCCCTGGGCATCGCGCCCGGCGCCACGGTCACCATGCCCAAGGAGTTCGTGCGGCTCGCCGACTGGCGCGCCAACGGGCGCTCCTTCGACGACCGGGTGGGCGACGCGGCCCAGATCCTCGCCCTGCGGCACCTCGATCGCTCCAAGCTCAGGCACCAGGTGATTTTCGTCTTCAGCGTGCGCGAGGAGGTGGGCCTCGAGGGCGCGGCCGTGGCGGCGCGTACCCTCGGTACCTCGACCGCGAGGGTGCACGCCATCGACACCTTCGTCTCCGCGGATTCGCCGCTCGAGCTCCCCAACTTCGCGGTCGCGAAACTGGGGCACGGGGCGGTCGCCCGCGCGATCGACAACTCCTCGGTCACGCCGCCCGCGTACGTGGACTCGCTCGCCCGCGTCGCGGCCTCGCGCGGCATCGCGCTGCAGGTGGGGACCACCAACGGCGGCAACGACGGCTCGACCTTCGTGCCCTTCGGCGTTCCCGACGTGGCGATGGGGTGGCCGCTCCGCTACGCGCACTCCCCGGCCGAAGTGGTGGACCTGAGAGACGTGCAGAGCCTCGCCGACCTGGTGCAGGCCATCGCGGAGACCTGGTGAGGGCCCTGATTTCGGTCTCGGACAAGCGGGGCCTCGTCCCCTTCGCGCGCGACCTGGTCGCGCTGGGATGGGAGATCGTGTCCACCGGCGGCACCGCGGGCGCTCTCAAGAAGGAAGGCATTCCGGTGACCGGCATCGAGCAGGTCACCGGATTCCCGGAAATGATGGACGGCCGGGTAAAAACCCTGCACCCCAAGGTGCACGGCGGGCTCCTGGGACGCCGCGACCATCCGGGCGACGTCGCCGCGATGAAGCAGCACGACATCCAGCCCATCGACCTGGTCGCGGTGAACCTCTATCCCTTCCGCGAAACGGTGGCGAAGCCGGAGACCACCTTCGCGCACGCCATCGAGCAGATCGACATCGGCGGCCCCTCGATGCTCCGCTCGGCCGCGAAGAATCACGAGGCCGTGATCGTCATCGTGGACCCGGACGACTATCCGGCGGTTATTGCCGGCCTGAAGGACGGTTCGCTGACCCCGGGCGTACCCCCGGGGAACCCGGGGATGCGCCGGACCCTCGCCGCCAAAGTCTTCCGGCACACTTCGTCCTACGACGGCGCGATTCACGCCTACCTGAGCCGCGGGGACGGCGCGATGCCCGCGTCCATCACGCTCGAGCTCGCGCGGATGCAGGCCCTGCGTTACGGGGAGAATCCGCATCAACAGGCCGCGCTCTACGCCACCGACGAGCCGGGGATCCGGGACCTGAAACAGCACCAGGGCAAGGAGCTGTCGTTCAACAATCTCCTCGACGTGGACGCGAGTCTCGCCTCGGTCGCGCCCTGGGCCGGCTCCCCCCGCCCCGCCTGCGTGATCATCAAGCACACCACCCCCTGCGGCATCGCGCTGGGCGCCACCGCGCGCGAGGCCTATGACCGCGCCCTCGCCACCGACAAGACCTCGGCCTTCGGCTCGGTGATCGCGTTCACGGTGCCGGTGGACCGCGACGCCGCGGAGGCGCTGGCGGAGCTCTTCGTCGAGGTGGTGGTGGCGCCGGGATACTCGAGCGACGCGCTGGGCGTGCTCAAGGCCAAGAAGAACCTGCGGGTGATCGAGCTGCCTCTTCCACCCGACCAGCCGACCCTCGATTTCAAGCGGATCCGGGGCGGTTTTCTGGCCCAGGACCGGTTCCGGCCCCGCCAGGCGGCGGACGAGAGCCAGTGGAAAGTCGTGACCAAACGCCAGCCGACGGGTGTAGAATGGAGCGACTTGCGCTTCGCCTGGGCCGCGGTGGGGACGGTCAAGTCGAACGCGATTCTGCTGGCGCGCGCCGAGCAGGCCATCGGAATCGGGGCGGGCCAGATGAGCCGGGTGGACGCGAGTTTTCTGGCGGTGCACAAGGCGAAACAGCAGGGGCACGATCCCCGGGGCGCGGCGCTGGCGTCGGACGCCTTTTTCCCGTTCCGGGACGGCGTGGACGAGGCGGCGAAAGCGGGCGTCGGATGTATCATTCAGCCCGGCGGATCGGTGAAGGACGCGGAGGTGATCGCCGCCGCCGACGAACACGGGCTGGCGATGGTGTGCACCGGCCTGCGACAGTTCCGTCACTAAACCCGACACGAGTGGAATGACCGACGATCTCGAGCAGCAACGACCGCCGTATCGCGTGGCCGCCATCTTCTCGGTGTGCGTCCTCGTCCTGTACATCCTGACGCTCGCCCCCACCACGCAGTTCTGGGACACGTCGGAATACCTCGCGGCCGCCAAGGTGCTCGGCATCCCGCACCCGCCCGGCAACCCGCTCTTCGTGATCCTGGCGCACACCTGGGGCCTGCTCCCCTTCGCCGCCCAGTACGCCACCCGCATCAATCTCTTCGCCGCGGTGACGAGCGCGCTGGCGGCGGGATTCTGGTTCCTGATCACCGAGCGCTGGCTCCGGCCCATCGTGCCCGCCACCTGGCCGCGCCGCGCCGCGGCGCTCGCCGGGGGACTCTGCGCCGCCACCGCGTTCACGGTCTGGAACCAGTCGGTGGTGAACGAGAAGGTCTACACCCTTTCCCTGCTCTCCATCGCGCTCGTGCTCTGGCTCACCGTGCGCTGGGGCGATCAGGGCAGCGCCGACCGCCGCGACCACCACCTGCTGGTGATCGTCTACCTGCTCGCGCTGACGGCGACCAACCACCTGATGGGACTCCTGGTGGGGCCCGCGGTGCTGGTCTACGTGCTTTACACCGATCCCAAGCTCGCGCTCTCGCCGCGGTTCCTCGTGGGGTGCGTGGTGGTGGCCGCGATCGGGGTCTCGCTCTGGGCCTTCCTGTACGTGCGGGCCCCGCACTTCCCGGCCATCAACGAGGGCGAGCCCACCAACTGGACCGCCCTCAAGGCGGTGCTGAACCGCGACCAGTACGGCAAGCCGCCGGTCACCTTCCGGCAGGCCGACTTCAGCGCCCAGCTCATGATGTGGGTGCAGTATTTCCGGTGGCAGTGGGGCCACGATTTCTCGGAGGGCGCGCAGGCGTTCTTCGCCGTCATTTTCGCCTTCGTGGGCCTGCTCGGCGCCTGGCGGCACTGGATCGCGGACAAGCGCTCCGCGCTCGCCATGACCTCGCTGATGGTGACCCTCACCGTCATCCTGATCTTCTACCTGAACTTCAAGTACGGGTACTCGCAGTACCCGGATCGCCCGTCGCTGCAGCGGGAGGTGCGCGAGCGCGACTACTTCTTCATCGCGTCCTTCGCGATGTGGGGCATCTGGGTCGGCATGGGGATCGCCACCCTGATGGAGTGGGTGCAGGAATCCCTGCGGGAGCGGATTCCGAACGAGGCGGCCCGCTGGAAGTACGCCACGCCGCTCGTGGCGTTGGCGCTGATTCCCCTCATCGGGAACCACCTCACCGCGTCGCGGCGGCACGAAACGATGGCCCGCGACTTCGCCTACGATCTCCTGCAGTCGATCGAGCCCTACGGCGTTCTGGTGGTCGCCGGGGACAACGACACCTTCCCGCTCTGGTACGCCCAGGAGGTGGAGGGCATCCGGCAGGACGTGACCGTCGTCAACCTCTCGCTCGCCAACACCGACTGGTACCTGCGCCAGCTGCAGCGGCGGCCGCCGGCGGACTTCGATCCGTCCAAGGCGCCGGACATCTACAAGCACCAGACCTGGACCAAGCCCACCTGGCCGCTGATGAGTCTCACCGCCGATCAGCTCGCGGCGCTGGGCGAAGCCTACGCGCTGGACGCGAAGCAGAGCGGCTTCCTGGGCACCGTGCAGGTCACGCTCGATCCCCAGATGCTGGGGCGGCAGTATCTCGAGCGCGCGGACATGGTGGTCCTGCAAATCATCAAGGACGAGATCGGCAAGCGCCCCATCTATTTCTCGCGCACCGTGGGACTCTACGCCGACCAGTTCGGGCTGACCCCGTACCTCGAGGGTCAGGGATTCGCGCGGGAGCTCAGGCCCCAGCCGATCGTGGCGTCGGACTCCGTGGTCGCGAACCGTTCCCTCGGATACGTGAACGTGCCGAGGACCTCGGCGCTCCTCTTCGGCGTCTACCACTCGGGCACCGCGGCGCGGCCGCGCGCGCGGGGCTGGGTGGACCGGCCCTCGGAGGGAATCCTGTCGCTCTACGGACTCACCTACGAATCCTTCGCGGACCTGATCCGCGCCAAGGATCCTCAACTCGCGACCCGGGCGCTGGTGATCGCGGACTCGGTGTACAAGCAGACCCACGAGAGCCGCTTCGTGCCGCCGGCCGAGGTGGCGCATTGACTCGGGCTCCGCGATCAGCCTAGCTTAGCCCCGATCGGGGAGGGCTAGACCTAATTGGTAAGGCGGCGGTCTTGAAAACCGCTGGGCGCAAGCCCTTGGGGGTTCGAGTCCCTCGCCCTCCGTCCCCCTGCTTGACGCCCGCTTGACCGGGTGCTACGACCCTCCGAGCACCTCTCTCGCGCGGGCGCTCCCATGGTGCAAGCCCTTCGTCACTCCGCCGTCTTCGTTCTCTCGGCCGCGGCTCTGCCCTGCGCCGCGCAGGCGCCGCCCGTTTGGGTCTACACCGCGCCCTCGAGCGTCAACTACCTCTACCTCACGCCGCTCGCCACGCTGGTCGTCGCGACGGACGACGCCCTGATCGGCCTCGACTCGACCGGCGCCGTCGCCTGGACCCGCCCCACCAAAGAGCGCCTCCAGCGGACCGACTTCGAGAGCATTCCCGGCACCCGGCTGGGCGTGATGTGGCGCGCGACCGGGTTCGACGTGTTCGATCTCCAGACCGGGGTCACCCGCTGGAATTCCGATTCGCTCGACCTGGGCGGGGGGCCCGACTACCTGGCGGTCCCGGAGGGGGGCTTCATGCTGGTCTACGGCCGGCCGCGGCGAGGACCGCCGGCGCTCGCCGCCGTGGACCTGGACTCGGGCACCCGCCGGTGGACCCTCGACCGGCCCTTCGACGTGGTTCCGGTGCATTTCGACTGGACCAACTACGCCTGGGATTCCGATACCACGTTCATCCTGTATCTGAGCGATGACGGTCCCCTGCGGGTCGACGCGCGGAGCGGCCACGTGCTGTGGAGCGCGGACTCGCTCCGGGGGAAGACGGCGCCGTACCTCACCGACGGATACCCGCCCATCCTGGTGGACAGCGGCGTGGCCTACGTCGCGGTGGAGCGCCGCCTCGAGGCCATCCGGACCGCCGACGGCACGCTCCTGTGGCGTCACCCGCCCAAGGTCGACGGGGACCCCCGCCAGGTGGCGCGGGTGCCGGAAGGCCTGCTGGTGCGGAGCGGAAATCCCCTCCGCGTAAACGGCGCGGCCTTCGGCTCGGTCGAATTGCTCGACGCCGCGACCGGCGAACGGCGGTGGGCCAAGCCCTACGGGGCCGACGGCGGGATGACGCCCTTGTTCGTCCGGGACGGCCGCGCCTATTTCGCCACCGGCAAGGCCCTGGTCTCGCTCGAGCTCTCCGACGGCACGCCGACGGACCTGGCGCCGGTCGCCTTCCGGGGGCACGAACACCCCTGGCTGGTGGAACCCCGCGGCGCGGACTATCTGTTGCTCGGCGGCCAGAACCTCATGCTCGTGGACGAGCACGGCGCGGAGCGCTATCACGTGTTTCACGCCGCGCCCAGCCCCAGCACCTTGGCCAAGGTGGCGACCGTGGTGGCCGTGGTCGCGATCGCGGCCGCCGAGGTGGCGAGCCGGCCCGCCTACTACTACCCCGCCGGGCCAGGCCTTCCCATCGGGCCCAAGACCCACACCAGGGCCGCGGAGAACCCGGACTTCGTCTACCAGCTCGCGACCTTGGCGGACAGCACCGGACACTCCCGGCCCTGTTACCTGAAGCTGAACAAGAATTCCGGAAGCGTGGAAGGCGCGGCGTGTTTCGGCGACAAGAATCCCGAGATGCGGATCGACCAGCGCGGCGGGGTGCTCTTCGTGAAAACCGGGGACAAGACCGTCTCGGCGTTCCGGCCCTAGGGCGGGGTCGCTCCCCGCTCGCTCCGGATCCACGCCTCCGCGTCGGCGCGGGACCGGAACACTTCGATCTTCCAGCCGGTCGCCTTCGCCATCGCCTGCCACATCTGGATGGTGTCGAAGACGCCGTTGCCTCCGGTCACCACCCCGATCGCGATGTCGGGAGTGAGCGCCGCGAGCCGCAGATTGGCTTCCGAGATGGCGCGCAGGTCCGCGGCCGTGAGCGCGAGCCGGGTCACCCGGGTGAGATCGATCAGTCCCCAGCGCAGTCCCCGCGCCCGCGCCGGGTCGCCGATTTCCGACTGCGCCGCGGCCACGAGCTCCGCGCCCGTGACCACGCCTTCCCCCATCCGGTACACGCCCCTGCCGTCAGGCGTGTACTCGATCGAGTACGCCATGCGCCTCCGACGACGGCCCCGCGATTGTGGTGTCCGTTAGAGCTGCCAGCTCGGCCCCAGCACCAGGATCAGCGCCCCGAAGAATCCCGCGATGCCCGCGAGCGTCCCCACCAGAATGGCGACCCCGCGCGCCATCCGCGCCAGGCGCGACTCCCCGCGGAGGAGACCCCAGGCCCCCGTCGCCCCCATCGCGAGGAGCGCCATGCCGAGGAACCACCAGCGGCCCGCGAACAGCACGGCCGGCACCGCTCCCGCGAATCCCACCGCGGTCCAGGCGGTAAGGCGCCGGCGCGACGCGCCCCGCGCCCACGCGGCGATCAGGTCGTACACGGTCTCACGGACTGGGGCGGGAGGAGAGGCCGCCGGGAGCTTCGAAGCGAAGGCGTTCACGAGGGAACCTCCGGAGTGTTGCGCTGTCTCAACCTAGGACCGGAAGCGCGCGCCGTCCAGTTCGCCTTCACCTTCTCCGGCGCGCGGCTCGACGGCTTCGAGCGCTGGTTCCGCCGCGCCCCGTTCGCGGTGCTCGCCGCCGCCGGGCTCGCCCCGCTCCTTTTCTGGCCCTTCAAGGCGCTCGCGTTCGCCGCGAAGTATCCGCTCGACCGCTACCTCGCGGCAGTGGCGCTGAGGCCGTCCCGCGCCCTCTCCTGAAGGCCCCGCCCTAGCGAACGCGCGTCCGGGCGCGATATTCACCGTCCCGGCCCGCTCACCCCAACAAGGCAGTCACCCCGGTGCCGAAACGGACACCGTCCAAACCGTCCCGCAAGACAGTCGGCGCGAGCCGCGCCCGCGAACGGGGCGCGGCGCTGATGCGCCTGGGCAGCGCCATCGCCGCCGCGGACACCGAGACCGACATCTGCCGCGCCGTCGCGGGCGGGCTCCGCGACGAAGCGCTGGGCTACGACTTCGTGGCGGTGCTTCTGGTGGACGACGCCACCGGCGAGCGGATCCTGGTGGCGAGCGAGGGCTGGGCCGACGCGCCCGCGGGCCTGCGGATGCCGCCGGGCGAAGGCCTCTCCGAGCGTCCCCTCCTCGACGGCCGACTCCACTACACGCCGCAGGTCAACAAGGACACCCGCTACCTCCCCACCCGCAACGAGGGCTCGGAGGTGGACGTGCCGCTGATGATCAACAAACGGCTGGTGGGCGTGCTGGTGGTGGAGAGCAACCGGGCCCGCGCCTTCGACGCCGACGACTTCGAGATCCTCACGGCGGCGGCGAACCAGGCGGGGATCGCGATCGGCCGGGCGCGGCTCCTCGCCGCCGAGCGCCAGCGCGCCGACGAGCAGGAAGCGCTGCGCGCCACCATGGCGGACCTCTCGGCCCAGCTCGAGCTGTCGAGCCTCCTGCAGTCGGTGCTGGAGCGGGCGGTGGCGCTGCTCAAGGTCAGCCACGGCGAGCTCGCCATTTACGACGCCGCGACGGAGCAGCTCGAGATCGTGGCCAGCCACAACATCGGCCGCCGGGACACCACGGGCACCCGGATGAAGCTGGGCGAGGGCGCGATGGGCCAGGTGGCGGCCACGCGGGAGCCGCTGCTGATCGACGACTACCGGAAGTGGTCGGGCCGCTCGTCGCAGTACGAGCAGGTGGACTTCCACGCCGTGATGGTGGCGCCGCTCCTGATGGGCGGCCAGCTGGTGGGCACCATCGCCTGCATGGACCGCGATCCCAAGCGGCGCTTCGCCGGGGACGACCTGCGGCTCCTCAATCTTTTCGCGCCCCAGGCCGCGATCGCGATCGAAAACGCGCGGCTCTTCACCGCCGCGCAGGAGCAGAAGCAGTACTTCGCCGAGCTGGTGTCCAACAGTCCGGTGGCGATCGTGACCGCGGACGTGCCGGGCAACGTCGTCGCCTGCAATCCCGCGTTCGAGAAGATGTACGGCTACCGCGAGGCCGAAGTGGTGGGCCGGAACCTGGACGACCTGATCACCACCGAAGCGACCCGCACCGAAGCGCTCGCCAACACCGAAGAGGCGCTGGCCCAGCGGCCGGTGCAGAAGATCAGCCAGCGCCGCCGCAAGGACGGGACCCTGGTGGACGTCGAGGTCCTCGGCGTGCCGGTGGTGGTGAACGGCCGGCGGGTGGGCCTGATGGCGCTGTATCACGACATCAGCGAGCTGCTCCGCGCCCGCAAGGACGCCGAGGCCGCGAACAGCGCCAAGAGCCACTTCCTGGCGAGCATGAGCCACGAGCTGCGCACCCCGCTCAACGCCATCATCGGCTACAGCGAGATGCTGCAGGAGGACGCGCAAGACCGGAACGACGCCGCCACTGTCGCCGACCTGCAGAAGATCCACGGCGCCGGCAAGCACCTGCTCTCCCTGATCAACGACGTGCTCGATCTCTCGAAGATCGAAGCCGGGAAGATGCAGCTCTACGTCGAGGCCTTCGACGTGGCGCCCCTGATCCAGCAGGTCGCCACCACCGTCCAGCCCCTGGTCGAGAAGAACGGGAACCGGCTCACGGTGCGCTGCGCGGCAGACGCGGGCGCGATGCGCTCGGACGCGACCCGGCTGCGCCAGGTCCTCCTCAATCTCCTGTCCAACGCCAGCAAGTTCACCGAGCGGGGGGAGATCACGCTCGAGGTCCTGCGCCAGGGCCCGACGCTGGTGTTCCGGGTCCGGGACACCGGAATCGGGATGACGCCGGAACAGCTGGGCCGGCTCTTCGAGGCCTTCGCGCAGGCGGAGGCGTCCACCGCGTCCAAGTACGGCGGCACCGGCCTGGGCCTCGCCATCAGCCGCCGCTTCTGCCAGCTGATGGGCGGCGACGTCGCCGTGGAGAGCGCGGCGGGCAAGGGCTCCACCTTCACCGTCCGCCTGCCCGCCGACGCTCCCGCGGCCGAGCCCGCGCCCTCGCCAGCGGCGCGCGGCGCGGCGGGCGGCACGGTGCTGGTCATCGACGACGACGCGGGCGCGCGGGACCTGGTGGCGCGCTTCCTCGAGAAAGAAGGGCTCGCGGTGATCCCCGCCGCCGACGGCGGCGCGGGGCTCCGGCTCGCGCGCGAACGCCGCCCCGACGTGATCACCCTGGACGTGGTGATGCCGGGAATGGACGGCTGGGCGGTGCTCACCGCGCTGAAACAGGACGCCGAGACCGCGGACATTCCGGTGGTGATGCTCTCGGTGGTGGACGAAAAGAATCTCGGCGTGGCGCTCGGCGCCTCGGAGTATCTCACCAAGCCCATCGAACGGGACCGCCTGGCGCGCGTGCTCAAGAAATTCCGGCGCGACGGCGGCGCGCATCGGGTCCTCGTGGTGGAGGACGATCCCCTCACCCGCTCCACCCTGCGCCGCGCGATGGAAGCCGAAGGTTGGGAAGTGGCGGAGGCCGAGCACGGACGCGCGGGGCTCGACCGGGCTCGGGAGCGGACCCCCGACCTCGTGCTCCTCGACCTCATCATGCCGGAGATGGACGGGTTCGAGTTCCTGGAGCACCTGCGCGCCCGCGGGAGCGCCCCGCCGGTGGTGGTGATCACCGCGAAGGAGCTGACCGCGGACGACCGCCGGAGGCTGAACGGCGGCGTGGAACGCGTGGTCTCGAAGGGCGGGCGCGGGCTCGAGGCCCTCGCCGCCACGGTGCGGGAGCACGTCGCGAGCCGCGCCCTGGGGAAGTCCGCCGCGTGAGCCCCACCCGTCGCGCCGCGCCCAAACGCGCGCCCTCCCGGCGCGATCACACCGCGCGCCGCCAGGCCGCCCTGCTCCGGCTCAGCACCGCGATCGCGGCCGCCGAGGGCGAAGCGGCGGTGTACACCGCGATGGTGAACGGGCTCCACGACGAAGCGCTGGGCTACAACTTCCTGGGCGCGTTCCTGCTCGACCCCGGGACCGGCGACCGCGTGCTCCAGGCCGCCGTCGGCTGGCCCGACGTGCCGGCGGGCTGGCGGGTACACCGGGGTCAGGGGCTCTCGGAGCGGGCGCTCGAGGACGGGCGCCTGCACTACACGCCCGACGTCACCCGCGCATCACAGTACCTCGCCAGCCTCGCCTCCGGCTCCGAGCTCGACGTGCCGCTCCGGGCCGACGGCCGGACCATCGGCGTGCTGGTGGTGGAGAGCAGCGAGCCCAACGCCTTCGGCGAGGAAGACTTCGAGATTCTCACCGCCGCCGCCGACCAGGCGAGCATCGCCATCGGGCGGGCGCGGCTCCTCGCCGAGGAGCGGCGCCGGGTGGCCGAGCACCGCGCGCTCCTGGACACGATGGCGGACCTCTCCGCCGATCTCGAGCTGCCGCGCGTCCTGCAGGCGGTGCTCTCGCGGGCCGTCACCCTGCTCGGCGTCACCGGCGGCGAAGTCGCGATCTACGACGAACAGCGCCGCGAGCTGGAAGTGGTGGCGAGCGAGAACATCGGGAAGGATTCGACCGGCACCCGCCTCGCCCTCGACGAAGGCGCGATGGGACACGTGGCCCGCACCCGGGAGCCGCTGATCATTCCCTCCTACCGCGAATGGCTGGGCCGCTCCGGCCAGTACGCCGACGTGACGGTGCACTCGGTGATGGCGGCTCCGCTCCTGATCGGCCGGCGGCTGGTGGGCGCGATCGCGACGGTGCATTCCGATCCGGGACGGGTCTTCGGCGCGGAGGACCTGCGCCTGCTCACGATGTTCGCGCCCCAGGCGGCGATCGCGATCGAGAACGCGCGGCTCTACGCGGCCGCCCAGCGCCAGAAGCAGTACTTCGAGGACCTGGTGCTGAACAGCCCGGTGGCGATCGTGACCCTCGACCTGAACCACGACGTGGTCTCCTGCAACCCCGGGTTCGAGAAGCTCTTCGGCTACGCGCAGGCCGAAGCGGTCGGCAAGAATCTCGATTCCCTGGTGGCCACCGACGCCACCCGCTCCGAAGCGATCCAGTACACCCGCGAAGCGCTGGACCGCCCGGTGCACGGCATCGGGCGCCGGCGCCGCAAGGACGGGAGTCTGGTGGACGTCGAGGTGCTGGGCGTCCCGGTGATCGTGGACGGCCAGCGGGTGGGCCTGATGGGCCTCTACCACGACATCACCGAGCTGCTCGAGGCGCGGCGCGAGGCCGAGGCCGCGAACAGCGCCAAGAGCCAGTTCCTCGCCAGCATGAGTCACGAGCTGCGCACGCCGCTCAACGCCATCATCGGCTACAGCGAAATGGTGCAGGAGGAAGTCGAGGCGCTGGGCCAGCCGGTGCTGAAGGACGACCTGGGAAAGATCCGCACGGCGGGGCGGCATCTCCTCTCCCTCATCAACGACATTCTCGACCTCTCGAAGATCGAGGCCGGGAAGATGCAGCTCTACCTCGAGACCTTCGAGATCCGGGCGGTGCTGGACGAAGTGGTGTCGACCGCTCTCCCGCTGGTCGAGCGCCGCGGCAACCGCCTCGTCGTCCAGGCCGCGGAGCGGTCCGGCGCGATGCACGCCGACCTCACCAAAGTCCGCCAGATGCTCCTCAACCTCCTCTCCAACGCCGCCAAGTTCACCGAGAAGGGCACCATCACCCTCTCGGTGACCCGTGCCGCGGGAGACAACGGCGCGCCGGAGATGGTCACGTTCCGGGTGGCCGACACCGGCATCGGGATGACCGGGGAGCAGATGGGACGGATGTTCGAAGCCTTTTCGCAGGCCGAGGCCTCGACCACCCGGCGCTACGGCGGCACCGGACTCGGCCTCGCGATCACCAAGCGCTTCAGCCAGCTGATGGGCGGCGACGTGGCGGTGGAGAGCGAGCCGGGACGCGGCTCCACGTTCACCATCCGCCTGCCCGCCCAGGTGGGCGGCGCGGCCGCGTGAGCGCGGGGCCCGAGCCAACACCCAGACGGAGTGACCGCATGCCGACGATACTCCTGGTCGAGGACAACGAGATGAACCGGGACATGCTCTCCCGGCGTCTCGAGCGCAAAGGGTTCACCGTCACCATGGCGGTGGACGGCAGGCAGGGCGTGGACATGGCGAAGGCCGGCGCCTACGATCTGATTCTGATGGACATGAGTCTCCCCGAAATCGACGGCTGGGAGGCGACGCGCCTGATCCGCGCCGCGCCGGAAACCAAGTCCGTTCCCATCATCGGCCTCACCGCGCACGCCATGGCCGGCGACCGCGAGAAAGCGATCGAGGCGGGCTGTAACGACTACGACACCAAGCCGGTGGAGCTGGCCCGCCTCCTCGGCAAAATCGAAGCGCTGATCGGCGCCAGGTAATGCCCACCGGCAAAGACTCGATCTCCTCGGACGCGCTGGCGGAGCTCCGGCACGACCTGCGCACGCCGCTCAACCACGTGATCGGCTACGCGGAGATGCTGCTCGAGGACGCGGCCGATCCCTCGCTCGCGGCGCGGCGCGCGGGCCTCGAAGAAACCCTCGTTGCCGCCCGGGAAGCGCTGGACCTGATCAACACCGCCATCGGGTCCACCAAGCACGCGGGGCAGGAACGGATTCAACAGCTCTACGACGACCTCCGCGCGCCGCGGACCCGGATCGTGCAGGCGGTGACGGCGCTCCTTTCCGCCTCGAACGGCGAAGACGGCGCCTTCACCGCGGATCTCGCGAAGATTCTGAGCGCCGCCGAGCGCCTCGGCGCGGCCCCCGCCCCGGCGCCCGCGACCCCCGACGCGAAGGCCGCCGCCGCGCCCGCCGCCGGAGCGGCCACGTCCCGCATCCTGGTCGTGGACGACGGCGCGGAGAACCGCGAAGTCCTCAAGCGGCGCCTCGAACGCTCGGGCCACGCGGTGGAAACCGCGGAGAACGGACGGCGCGCGCTCGAGATCCTGCGCTCCAGCGGGTTCGACCTCGTGCTCCTCGACGTGCTGATGCCCGAGCTGGACGGCTTCGCGGTGCTGGAAGCGATCAAGAGCGACCCGGCGCTCCGCGACATCCCGGTGATCATGATCTCGGCCCTGGACGAGATGCCGTCCATCGTGCGCTGCATCGAGCGCGGCGCCGAGGATTACCTCCACAAGCCGTTCGACCCGGTGCTGCTCCGGGCCCGGATCAACGCGTCGCTCGAGAAGAAGAAGCTCCGCGATCAGGAAGTCGAGTACCTGCGGGAGGTGCGGCGGGTGACCGACGCGGCCACGGCCGTGCAGGGCGGGCACTACGACTCGGAGTCGCTCGCGCCGGTGGCGCGGCGCGCCGACGAGCTGGGGAATCTCGCCCGGGTGTTCGACAACATGGTCCTGCAGATGAAGGTGCGGGAGGATCGCCTCAAGAATCAGGTGCAGGACCTGCGCCAGGAAATCGAGCACGCGCGCCGGGATTCCAAGGCGATGGCGGTGATGGACGGCGGCAACCTGAACACCGGCGAGCGCCTGGGCCAGCGCTACGAGATCCTGGCGGTGCTGGGGCGCGGCGGGATGGGCACCGTCTACCGCGCGCGCGACCTCGAGCTCCAGGAAGAGGTCGCGATCAAGACCCTGCGGCCCGAGCTCATGACCGACGCGGCGCTCCTCGAGCGCTTCAAGGACGAGATTCGCCTCGCGCGGCGGCTGAGCGACCCCAACATCGTCCGCACCCACGATTTCGGGGAGTGGTCCGGCGTCTATTACCTGACGATGGAATACGTGGAAGGCATCACGGTGCGGGAGCTGCTGGACACCCGGCGCCGGCTCACGGTGCCGTCCACCCTCGCGCTGGCGCGCCAGCTCGCGCACTCCCTCGCCGTCGCGCACGAGCACGGCGTGATCCACCGGGACATCAAGCCCCAGAACCTTCTCCTCGACGCGGCCGGCGTGCTCAAGGTGATGGACTTCGGCGTCGCGCGCTTGGCCGAGCGCTCGATCGGCATCACCGAGGCGGGGCTGGTGCTGGGGACGCCGTCCTACATGCCGCCGGAGCAGATCATGGCCGAGGGGGTGGACGCGCGGAGCGATCTCTACGCGGCGGGCGTGGTGCTGTACGAGTGCCTGACGGGGCAGCTGCCCCACGAAGCGGTCTCGATGATGGCGCTGATCGCGAAGCTGTTGAACGAAGAGGTCCCGCGCCCGGAGACCATCAATCCCGAAGTGCCGCCGGCGCTCTCGGCGCTGGTGGTGAAGCTGCTCGCCAAGGCGCCGGACGAGCGGATCCAGACCGCGGCGGCGCTGTTCGAGCAGCTGGGGCCCCTGGGGTGAAGGTGCGACTCGCAAACCTTGCCGCTCTTCTTCCCGCCCGCTAGACTTCGCGCCTCGCCCGACATCGCGCGTCCGTTGTTCGTTGGAGAGGTGGCCGAGTGGCTGAAGGCGGCGGTTTGCTAAACCGTTATAGGGGCTAATACCCTTATCGGGGGTTCGAATCCCCCCCTCTCCGTTGAATCGAAGCCATCAGCGATCAGCCATCAGCCGTCAGTGAACAACCGCCACCATGGCCCCCGCGGGTTCAAGCTGACGGCTGAACGCTGACGGCTGACGGCGCTAACCACGGATCCAAATTTGCCTCCATCCACCCCCCGCGTCCGTTTCGCCCCGTCCCCGACGGGCTACCTCCACGTTGGCGGGGCGCGCACCGCCCTCCTCAACTGGCTCTACGCCCGCCACTCGGGCGGCAAGTTCCTGCTCCGCGTCGAGGACACCGAC
>DASSQQ010000102.1:0-86186 GCA_035702425.1 Gemmatimonadales bacterium | reverse complement strand
CTACCGCGTCCCTTGAGGCATTCATGTATCGATCGTCTGTGGTGTGCTGGACCAAGAACTCAGCGCGCGCCTTCATCCAGTACGCGCCGGCGGCGGCTCTTGCGTCGAGCGCCCCTTTGAGTAGGAGTGGATCCACAAGATCGCGAATACGATCGCCTTTTGTCTGATCCACGAGCGCCCGGGCAAGTAGTAGCGGCAAGTCGGAATCTGCTGTGACATTTTGGTGCATCAGGGCCGACAATATTCGCTCGATTTCCTGCGGTGCCCCGACCTCGAGCGCCGCCCGTGCTCCGGCGAGTGCGAATGGTAGCGCCCGCGTAGAGTCGCCTGCTCGCAGGAAGTGCCAGGCAACCTCCAGGCCGGCTACCCCCGGTCCTGCGCCCGCCCGGCGCGCAAGCACCGTCGCCACCTCGCGATGCAGGTGCTGCCGCACGGGCGCCGCCACCGCGTAGTAGGCCTGCGCCCGGATCAGCTCGTTCCGGAACTCGAGCGCGCCGCGCGCGTCGTGCAGGAATCCTTCCTCCACAAGCCGCGCCATCGTCTCGGCGGCCTCGCCCGCGGTCCGGCTCACCACTTCGTAGATCGGGAAGTCGCCGATCCGTCGCCCCAGGACCGCCGCCAGGTCCAGCACGCTCCGGGTCTTCGGATCGAGCCGCAGCACCTGCCGATCGAACACCGCCTTGATCGCGCGCGGAATCCCCACCGTCGCCGCGGGCACGGCGTCCAGCGCCTCGAGATCACGCACCAGGGATCCCGCACCGTGCTCCAGCCACTCCCGGGTCAGGAGCTCGATGGCCAGCGGGTTGCCGCGACAGGACCTGAGCACCCGCTCGATCGGCGGGGGTCCGTGCCGCGCCTCGGTGCGGGCGGTCACCTGCCGCAGGAGCTCGGCGGACGCCGCGTCGGTCAGCGCCTCGAGCTCCAGGGTTCTGAGCCCCACGATCGCCGAATCCGAGAGCAGCGACACCGGAGCCGCCGCGGCCCGCAGCTCCCCGGGCCTCGCCGGGAACACGAACATCAGCCGGGCCTGGGGCAGCTTGCGGGCCACCAGGTGCAGGATGGCGACGCTGGCGTTGTCCGCGGCGTGGACGTCGTCCACCACGACGACCACCGGACTCTCATCGGCCGCGGCGGTGAGGGTCTTGAGGAAGGCGTCGGCGAGGCGGAGCGGCGTCACCTCCGCCCCCCAGTCGATCGGCTTCGGCACGCCGGGGAACGCCGCGCGAACCTCCGGCGCGATCCGCGACAGCTCCGACAAGGCATCCGGATCCGCGCTCGCGATCGCGCCTTGAAACGCCAGCAGCTGCCGCACCACCTCGGCGAGCACCGCAAATGGCAGTTCCCGCTCCGCGTCGTACGCCTGGGTGCGCGCGACGATGGCGCCATCCATCTGGCAGGTGGAGAGGAACGCGTTGGTGAGGGTCGTCTTCCCGATCCCCGGATCCCCGATCACGCCCACCACCCGCGGCTGCTTCCGCCGCACGTCGAGCCAGGCGTCGTAAAGAACGGAGAACTCCCGCTGTCGTCCGATCAGAGTCTCGGGCTCGAACCGCCGGTCGGGGAGCACCCGGGCTTGCGGAGGTTCGCCCGGTTTCAGAAGTGGCCGCCGCCCTTCACGCAGGAGGCTCGCCGTCCGCGCGAGGTCGGCCGAGGGCTTGGCGCCCAGGTCCTGAGCGACCAGCGTCTCGAACGTGCTGTAGACCTTGAGGGCGCCGGTGCGGTCGCCGACCCAGGCCCGGCCCTCCATCAAGCCTCGCACGGCGTCCTCGGAGAGAGGATCGAGGTCGAGCAGGGTCTGCGCACGCCGCTCCACGATTCCGAAATCCGCGGTGCGGCGGGCCGCGTCCATCTGCCGCACCAGACAGTCCCGCACCTGCGGCAGAAGCTTGGCGCGCCATTCGTCCTTCCATTGCTCGAACTCCGCCGCCCGGGGAATTTCGAAGCCTTCCAGGAAGGGGCCGCGGATCTCGGTCTCCGCGCCGGCGAGGCCAGCGGTGTCGACCTCCACCGCGCCCGCCCCGAGCGCCACCGTCGCGCGGTGGACGTGCACGGCCTCCCGCCCCACCTTCGCCCGCAGAACCGACAACGCCTGAGCCAGGGAGTGCGATGCCTTCCGGCTCGGCGCGTCGCTCCACAGGAGGTCCATCAGGTAGTCGCGGGTGAAACGCTTGGCCGGCTCGAGGGCGAGCCGGATGAGCAGCGCAAAATGCTTGCGGGTCCGGAGCCGCACCGGGTCGCCCGCCGCCGTGAAAAGCAGCGGCGACCCGAGAGTCTGGAGGCGGAGGGAGGACGGCATCGCGATCAGTCGGTCTTGCTTGACTGACACTATTAGACGCCCGCTTCAACCCCGTGTCAACAGATTGGGATGTTTGGGATTAGAGTCATTTTGGAGGGGTATTTCGGGCGTTGGTCAACGGCTGCGGTCTTTACGACTTCCTGCCCCAGCTCACCCCCTTCAGCAGTTCCCCCGCGACGTCCGCCGCGTCCCGACCCGCCGCCTCCCCCGCGAAGTTCACCACCAGCCGATGCGTCAGCACCGTCGGCGCGACCGCCTGGAGATCCTCATAGTCCGGCATCGGCCGGCCGTCCAGCGCCGCCCGCGCCTTCGCCCCCAGCACCAGATACTGCGACGCCCTGGGCCCCGCCCCCCACGAGATGAACTCCCGCACGAACCCCGGCGCCTCGGCGTCCTGCGGCCGCGTCATCCGCACCAAGGTCACCGCCGCCCGCACCAGGTCCTTGGACACCGGAATCCGCCGCACCAGATGCTGTAACGCCAGTACGTCCTCCGCCGTCAGCACCGTCCGCACCTCGGCCGCGAGATCCCCGGTCGTGGTCTCGACGATCCGCTCCTCCTCATCCTTGGACGGATAAGGGACGCGCAATTCGAACATGAACCGGTCGAGCTGGGCCTCAGGGAGCGGGTAAGTCCCCTCCTGCTCGATCGGGTTCTGGGTCGCCAGCACGAAAAAGGGCGAGGGCAGGGGATGGGTCTCGCCCGCCGCCGTCACCTGATGCTCCTGCATCGCCTGCAGCAGTGCCGCCTGGGTCTTGGGCGGGGTCCGGTTCACCTCGTCCGCCAGCACGATGTTCGCGAAGACCGGACCCTCCACGAACCGGAACGACCGCTTCCCCGTCGCCTGGTCCTCCTCGATGATCTCGGTTCCCGTGATGTCGGACGGCATCAGGTCCGGCGTGAACTGAATGCGCGAGAACTTGAGGTCGAGCGCCTGGGCCACCGTCTGCACCATCAGGGTCTTGGCGAGCCCGGGGACGCCGAGGAGGAGCGCGTGACCCCCCGCGAAAATCGCGGTGAGGATCCCGTCCAGCACTTCCTCCTGCCCCACGATGCGGCGGGAGACCTGCTCGAGGAGGTCCCGGCGCGCCACCGAGAGGCGCTCCAGGAGCTCGACATCCCCGGACGACGAGGACGCGGGATGGGGGATTCGGGACGGGTTCGCGGTCATGGGGTCGGAAGAATACTACTTGCTACTCCCAAGCGCCACAAAAGGTTGCACCGCGTCGGGTTTGCTTGCGAAATTTTTCACAAGCGAATAGGTTTGCCGCCGTGCCGGCGCGGAATGACGACGAGGGCGGCCGGTCGGCCCTCCGCTACGCGGGGCTTGGCGTCCAGCTCGCCGCCACCGTCCTGGGCGGCGCGCTCCTCGGCCGTTGGGCCGACGGCAAGCTCGGCACCGACGGCCTGCTCACCGTCGCCGGCGTCTTCCTGGGCTTCGGCGCCACGATGTACAGCCTGGTGATGAGCCTCAAGCGGGACCAGAAGAAGTGAAAGGGACGGCGGGGCAGCGGTATCTCGCGGGCACCGCGCTCGTCGCCCTGGGCGCGGTGGTGGTGGCGCTGGTCCTGCCGGCCGGTCGCCGGAACCCGGCGCTGCTCGCGACGGCCCTCGGAGTCGCGGCGCAGGGTCCCTTCGGCTGGTGGGTGGTGCGGTCCATCGGCACCGGCCGCCTGCTGCTGGTGTGGGGACTGGGGATGGCGGCGCGGCTCGCCCTGCTCGCGATCGCCGCGCTGGTCGTGGCGCCGGCGCTCGGCTGGCCGGCGGCGCCGCTCCTTTTCGCGCTGCTCGCGGTGGTGCTGGCGCTGGTGGCGGTCGAAGGTATCGTTTTGGTGCTCACCACCTGACGGAGTGGGTCGTGCGGTCTTTCTCGCGGTGCTTCCTCACGCTCTTCGCGCTCGCCGCGCTCGCGTCCTCCGCGGGCGCGCAGGCGCCCTCGGCGCCCCCCGACGAGCCGAACCGCGAGATCAACATCATGGAGCACCTCGGCAACTCGCACACCCTGGAGCTGCCGTACTGGAAGCCGCCCTATCACTACGACATCGCCCTGCCGCGCTGGACCCCGGTGCGGGTGGGCCCCCTGGCGCTCGACTTCTCGCCGACCAAGCATCTCGTCTTCATGCTGCTCGCGTCGGCGATCGTGATTTTCGTGATGCTCTACACCTCCTCCGCGGTGCGGAAGGCGCACGCGGCGGGCCGTCCCCCGCGCGGATTCGCGGCGGCGATGGAGGCGATCACGCTCTGGGTGCGGCAGGAGGTGATCCTGCCCAACGTCGGACATCACGGCGAAGGATACGTTCCGTACCTGCTCACGGTCTTTTACTTCATTCTCGCCTGCAACCTCCTCGGGCTCGTGCCCTGGGGCGCGACCGCGACCGGGAACATCTCGGTGACGGGAGGAATGGCGCTGATCTCGCTCTTCGTGATCGAGGTCTCGGGGATGCGAACCCTCGGCGCCCGGGGCTACCTGGGCACCATCTTCTTCGTGCCGGCGGGCGTGCCGACGATCATGAAGCCGATCCTGCTCGTGATCATGACGCCGATCGAGGTGATCTCGAAGCTGGCCAAGCCCTTCGCGCTCGCGGTCCGGCTCTTCGCCAACATGACCGCGGGGCACGTGGTGCTCCTGGCGCTGATCGGGTTCGCGTTCGCGTTCCAGAGTTACGTGGTGGGCGGGGTCGCCTCCATCGGGGCGACGCTGATCATGGTGCTGGAGCTGTTCGTGGCGTTCCTGCACGCGTTCATCTTCACGCTGTTGACGGCGGTGTTCGTGGGCCTGATCCGGGCCGAGCACTGATGCTGAACGGGGCGGCGCCGGGCGCACGCGCCGCCGCCCTCGAGTAGTCCGCCTTCCGGCGGACGAATGCCCGCTGGTCCCCCTGGGTTCGGGACCGAAGGCGGGTGACCGCGGCGACCCGAGCCGGGAGACTCGGGCTCTGACCGCGGCCGGCGCGACCGGCTGACCGTTCTCCCCGACTTGCTGGAGGAGAAAGACATGATGCTGGACATGCACGCGCTGCTGCAGGCGGGAAGCCAGGCGGTGCAGGGCGCCGCGGTCGCGGCGGACGCGGTGGGCAAGGGCTACGCGCTGATCGGCGCCGGGCTGGCGGGCGGGCTCGCGACCCTGGGCGCCGGAGTGGGGATCGGGCGGGTGGGGGGCCAGGCCGTGGAGGGCATGGCGCGCCAGCCCGAGAACAGCGCCAAGATTCAGACCGCGATGATCATCGCCGCGGCGCTGATCGAAGGCGTCGCGCTGTTCGCGGCGGTGATCGCGTTCGTGATGCAGGGGAAGGTCCATTTCTAACCGGACCGGGAGCGGGGGCGGGCGCCCGCGGGCGTTTCGCCTCCCCTCCCGAACGAGGTCGCCATGATGGCATCACTGTTCCTGCTCGCCGCCGCCGAAGAAGTGAGCGCCAATCCGCTCACGGTGGACGGCGGGCTGATTCTCTGGACCTGGCTGATCTTCGGGCTCCTGCTCATCCTGCTCAAGAAGACCGCGTGGCCGCAGATCCTGCAGGCGGTGCGGGAGCGGGAGCAGCGGCTGGAGGCGCAGATCGAGGACGCCGAGCGGAACCGCGCCGAGGCGGCGGCGCTCCTGGAGGAGCACAAGCGGCTCCTCGCCGGGGGCCGGGCCGAGGCGCAGGAGATCGTGGCCCGGGGCAAGGCGGCGGGGGAGAAGGAGCGCGCGGCGATCCTGGCCCGGGCGCGGGAGGAGCAGGAATCGCTCCTCGAGCGGGCCCGGAAGGAAATCGCCGCGGAGCGGGACAAGGCGCTGGTGGCTCTGCGGCGTGAGGCGGTGGAGATCGCGCTCTCGGCGGCGACGAGGCTGGTGGAGAAGAACCTCGACTCCGCCGCGAACCGGCGTCTGGTGACGTCGTACCTGGCCGACATCGCGAAGCAGTCGTGAAGAGCGTCACCGTCGCGCGGAACTACGCCGAAGCGCTCTTCGAGGCCGCGCAGGAATCCCGCCAGCTGGAGCGCTACGGCAGGCTGATGGAAGCCGTCGCGGGCGCCGTGCAGGCCGACCCGCGGATCGCGGTGGCGCTCGAGTCGCCGCGGGTGTCCAAGGCCCAGAAAGCGGCGCTGGTCGAGCGCGGGCTGGCGCGGGTCGCCCCCAAGGAATTCGTGCGCTTCCTGCAGGCGGTGCTGCGGCGGGGGCGGCAGGGGATCCTCTCCGAGATCGCCACCGAGTACGCGGGGCTGGTGGACCTCTCCTTCGACCGGGTGCACGCGGGCGTCACGCTCGCCCGTCCCGCGGACCGCGCGCTGGAGCGCGAGATCGTGGCGCGGCTCAAGGCGGCGCTGGGAAAGGAAGTCCGCGCCCATTTCCGGGACGACCGCTCCATCATCGGCGGTGTGGTGGTGCGGGTGGGAGACCGGATTTACGACGGCTCGCTCCGGCGGCGGGTGGCCGCGCTCAAGCGAAGGATGGCGGGAGAAGATTGACGCCACGCGGCCCGGGGATGACCCGGGCCGCGATCGTTTACGGCGTCAGAGATACCGGAAGAGACAGGCGGACAGCAGGCTGCCGGTCGTGGCGACCTGCTGCGCGGCCTGATCGAGCTCCTGCGCGGCCTCGAGAATCTCGCTCTCGGTGCCGTTGGGAAGCGACATCTGGTAGTTATCCCAGGCCTTGTACCACTGGGTGACGGCGGCGGCGAACGCGGCGGCCTGCAGCAGGCAATTCTTGGCCGCCATGGTCTGCAGCAGGGCCGGCCGCGGGGCCGCTTCTGCGCGGCGGGAACCGGCGGGCGTCGCGAGGAGCGTGAGCGCGATGGCGGGCGCCGCCCACGCGGCGCGGAATGCGTTGCGGGTCATGGTCGCCTCCTACGGCTCGAGCCGGGGATTCAGGAACGCGATGTGCACGCCCACCGCGCCGCCGGGAGCGCCGGGGACCTTCACGCTGGCCACGGCGTGGTCGAGGACGTGATAGGGCCCGAGGGGCCGGTACGCGATCGAAGCGGTGACCACTCCGTCCGGCGTCTGGATTTCGGTGGACTGAGGCGCGAGCGCGCGGTCCCGCACCAGCGGGAACCCGGCGATCGGCGCCGTGACCGCGGGACTGACGCCGGGGGCCGCCGGCGCGGCGGAATTGAATCCGGTGGGTCCGCGCTCCACCCGGACCTCGAAGCGGCGAACCTGGTCCCCGACCTTCAGCTCCACCACGCCGACGACGGCGCGGGGGAAGGCGGCGGTGGGGGCGGGCTGGCGGTCGCAGGCGGCGACGAGCGCGAGCGCCGCGAGGGAAATGAAGAACTTCATGGGTAGCTCCTGTCGAAGGTGAGTCCGGCGGCGCCCCGATGCGGGCTCCCGCCGGCCCGCCAACTTGGAACCGGAGTGTCGGAAGACCGTCGCCCAAATTCCGCGCGCGAGGGCGCGGAAAACGCGCGCCTCCCCGGGCCCCGCCGCGGGATGTAGTTTCCGACCCCTATGCTCCTTCTTCTATTAGTGGCGGCGCGGGTCGCCGCGGCGGACTCCCAGCCCGCCCCCGGCTACTTCCAGCAGCGCGTCGCCTACCGCATCAACGCCTCGCTCGACGAACCCTCCGGGGTGCTCACCGGTCACGTCCGCATCACCTACGTGAACCAGTCCCCCGATACCCTGCGCGACTTCTACGTCCACCAGTACCTGAACGCGTTCCGCCCGGGGTCCCGCTGGTCGGCGTCGGACTCGGCGGAGCACGTGGAACGCTTCCAGCACCTGAAGGACCCCGACTACGGGTTCGAGCGCATCACCGCCGCGACCGTGATGGGCGACTCCGCGCGCCCCGATTACCCCTTCGCGCCGGACTCGACGGTGGCCCACTGGCCCCTCGCGCGTCCGCTCGCGCCCGGGGACTCGATGCTGGTGGAGATCGACTGGCAGGCCCGCCCCTCGACCCTTCCGCGCCGGCAGGGGCGGCAGGGCCGGCGCTTCGACTTCGCCGAGTGGTATCCGAAAGTGGTGGTCTACGACAAGTACGGGTGGGAGGCGCATGCGCTTTACCCGGCGGGCGAGTTCTACGGGGAGTTCGGCACCTTCGACGTGACGCTCGACCTCGCGGCGGACCAGGTGATCGGCGCCACCGGGGTGCCGGTCTGCGGGGACCCGGGGTGGCGGCCGGAGGCGGGGAACCTCCTCACCGCCGTCACCTACCAGCGCGACTACTATCCCGACGCGCCGCACGACTGTCCCGCCGCGGCGCCGGGACGGAAGACGGTGCGCTTCTACGCCGAGCAGGTTCACCACTTCGCGTTTTCGTTGAACCCGCAGTACCGCTACGAGGAGGGGCGCTACAAGGACGTGGTGGTGCACGTGCTCTACCAGCCCGGCGACGAGGCGACCTGGGGCCACGGCGTCGCGGTGAGGAACACCGTGACCGCGCTGGCCTGGCTCGACTCGCTGTACGGGAAGTTCGAGTGGCCGCAGATGACCAACGTGCACCGCATCGAAGGCGGCGGGACCGAGTTCCCGATGATGGTGATGAACGGCGGCGCGTCCCTGGGCCTCATCACCCACGAGGTGGGCCATAACTACACCATGGGGATCCTCGCCAACAACGAGTGGAAGGAAGGGTTCCTGGACGAGGGGTTCACGAGCTTCCAGACCGAGTGGTACTTCGAGACCCACGGCGCCGGCACCGCGGGGTATCACGGCCTGGAGTCGAACCTCCTGTTCTGGGACTTGAACCGCTGGAGCGAGCCGGTGTCCCTGCCGAGCGAGCGCTATCGCGACTTCCTCACCTACAACGTGATGATCTACAGCAAGGCCCAGCTGTTCTACGATCAGTTGCGCTACGTGGTGGGCGACGCGGCGATGCGGAAGATCCTCCGCGCCTACTACGCCCGCTGGAAGCTCCACCACGTGGACGAAGCCGCGTTCCGGTCGGTGTGCGAGGAGGTGTCGCACCAGGACCTGGAGTGGCTCTTCGGCCAGTGGCTGCACGGCACCCCGCTGATCGACTACCGGCTGGCGAAGGTCGAGCGGCGCCGCCTCCCCTCGGGACGGTGGAGCACCACCGTCACCATCGAGCGGCTGGGCGACGGAATGATGCCGGTCGAAATCGGCGACCGGGACACGATCTACGCCCGGTCCACCGGCCAGCCGGAAGTGGAGCGCGTCACCTTCGAGAGCGACCGGAGGCCGGGCCGCCTGATGCTCGACCCCCGCGTGGTCAGCCACGACTGGAACCTGCTCAACAACGAGGAGCGGGGACTCCCCTGGCCGCTGTCGAAGCCGCGGACCGAAGTGGTGAAGGTGGACGACCCCTTCCGCGAAGCCTCGCGCCGCGACGCGCGGGTGAGCGCCTTCCTGCCGCTCCTCTGGTCCAATACCGCGGGCGGCGTCACGGCCGGGTTCCGCGATCGCTCCAACTACCTCGGCAGCTACGATCGCGGACTCTTCGTGGGCTCGGTCGGCACCGCCGGGGCCGCCACTCATCGCGTGGGCTTCTACTTCTCACTCGAGAATCCGGTGAGCGGGCTGCAGCCGCGGACCACCACCCGGTTCGCGGCCTGGGACGTCGAAGGGCGGGCCGGGGCGTCGCTCCACGTCGACCGCGCCCTGCGGCGGCACTTGGGGTTCGGCGCCGACACCCACGCCGGCGTGGACGCGATGTGGATGGCGACGACGGATCTTCGCTATCTCGATCGCGGGCTCTGGTCGGACGGCGGAACCATCGAGCTCGGGCCCTGGGCCTCCACCGCCACCCGCCTGGGCGGGGGCACGCTGCGCGCCCGGATGACGCTCCACGGCGGGCTTCTCTACTGGCAACCGGGGCCCGGAATCGTTTCGCCCAACCGCTACGACATCGAGCCCTACGGCCGCGCCACGGCGGAGGCGAGCACCCGCCAGCCCTTCTGGGCGGGAACGACGATCGGCGCGCGGATCTTCGGCGGCGCGTACCTGGGCGCGTCGGCTCCTCTCAATCAGCGGCGGATCATGATCGCCGGCGCGGATCCATACCAGACGTTCACCAACCCGCTGGTCCGGAGCCTCGGCGCGCTGTTGGTGCGCCCGGGGTTCTACTACCAGTCGCCCGGCGACGCCAACCTCCGCGGGTTCCGCCCCGCGCTGGGCGGACGGTGGGCGGTTGCGGTTAACGCCGAGCTCACGCGCGCCGTCTGGACCCGGCCCCGCGGCGTGTTGCGCTCGGCGGCCATCGAAGGATTCGTGGACGCCGGGGTGGTCGACGGGCGGGTGCTGGTGGCGCCTCCCCGCAGCCCGGGGCACGTCAACCTGTACGACGGGGGCGTGGGCGTAGTCACCCGCCAGCAGGTGGGCGACCTCGCCTGGACCAGCCGCTTCGAGCTCCCGCTCGTGGTGAGCCGGCCGGCGAACGCCGCGGACCGGCGGGGCGCGGGGGGCAGGCTGGCACTGCGCTGGCAGCTCAGCCTGGCGCCGAGTTTCTAGTGGACACGAGCGACCGCCGCGGCTTTTTCCGCGCCACCTTCGGCCGGCTGGTCTCCGAAGTGGCGGCGCGGGCCGAGGAGCGCGTGGCGCCGCGCCGGTACTTCCGGCCGCCGGGCGCGGCGCCGGAGCTCGCGTTTCTCGCGGCCTGCACCCGCTGCGGCGATTGCATCGACGTCTGCCCGGTGCACGCCATCGTGAAGGCGCCGCCCACCGCCGGCCTCGCGGCGGGCACCCCCATCATCGAGCCGTCGGTGCAGGCGTGCGTGGCCTGCGCCGACATGCCCTGCGCCAAGGCCTGCGGCACCGGGGCGCTGGTGTTCCCGGCGGACGGATGGGCGCACGCGCGGGTGGGGGTGCTGAGTCTCGACCCCGAGCGCTGCATTACTTTCCAGGGCGTGGCGTGCGGCGTCTGCGCCCGCGCCTGCCCGGTCGGCGAGCGGGCCATCGCCACCGACGCCCGCGGCCATCCGGTGATCAAGGCGGAGGGATGCGTGGGCTGCGGCGTCTGTGTCACCGCGTGCGTCACCATTCCGTCGTCCCTGGCGCTCGCGCTCCCCTCAACCTGAAGGTGTCCGTGAAGCAGCCGCCCTATCGCGTCGAGAAGCCCTGGGGCTACGAGATCATCTGGGCGCACACCGACCGCTACGTCGGGAAGGTCCTGCACATCGAGGCGGGCCACGTGCTCTCGCTCCAGTACCACAACCGCAAGGACGAGTCCATTTACGTCCTGTCGGGGGAGATCATCCTCCGGCTCCAGCAGGGCGAGACCCTGATCGAGCGGACCCTGGCGCAGGGCGAAGCCTTCCACATCCAGCCCAAGGCGGTCCACCAGTTCGAGGCGGTCAGGACCGCCGACCTCCTCGAGGCCTCGACTCCCGAAATCGACGACGTGGTGCGGCTCAAGGACCGCTACGGCCGGGTGTAGATGAAGGTCATCGTCCCGCTGGCGGGGAAGGGCACCCGCCTGCTCCCGCTCACCGCGCAGGTGCCGAAGCCGCTGGTGCACGTCGCCGGGCGGCCGGTGATGGATTACGTGATGGACCAGCTCGCGCCCCTGGGCATGGAGGAGCTGATCGTCATCACCGGACACCTGAAGGAGCAGGTCGAGGCCTACGTGCGCGCGCATTACCGCGTCCCGGCGCGCTTCATCGAGCAGAAGACGCTCGACGGGACGGCGGGCGCGATCAACCTCGCCCGGGACCACGTGGACGGCCCGGTGCTGATCGTCTTCGTGGACACCCTCTTCGACGCCGACCTCTCGATCATCAGGACCACGGACTCGGACGGGATCCTGTGGGCCAAGGAGGTCGAGGACTACCAGCGCTTCGGGGTGATCGTGACCGACCGGGCGGGCTACATGACGCGGATCGTCGAGAAGCCGCAGACCCCGATTTCCAAGCTCGCCAACATCGGTCTCTATTACGTGCGCGACTGGCGGACGCTCTTCGATGGAATCGCGCGGGTGCTCCGCGCGCCGCCCCAGCTCGGCGAGTTCTTTCTGACCGACGCGTTCCAGTACATGGTGGACCACGGGAAGCGGCTCTACGCGGCCCGGGTGGAAGGCTGGTACGACTGCGGCAAGGTGGACACCCTGCTCGAGACCAACCTCCATCTGCTCCGTCACGGGCGGGCGCGCCGGCCGGCCCCGGTGCCGCCGGGCGTCACCCTTCGGGATCCGGTCTACATCGAGGATGGGGTGACGATTCGCGGCTCGACGGTAGGGCCCAACGTGTCCATCGAAAGCGGCAGTGTGATAGAAAACAGCACGGTATCCCACTCGATTCTGGGCCGCGCGGTTTGGGTCAGCCGGAGCACCGTCACCGGCTCGCTGCTGGGTGACGGCGAGCGGGTGGAGGGACGGACCGTCGAACGGATGGTGCAGGCCGGCGGGGAATCCGCGGCGGCGCGCTAGGCCACTCCCCGCGACTCCCCGCCGAGCGCCCGCTCCACCGCCGCGCGGAGCTCGGTGAGCTCGTAGGGCTTGGGCAGGAATCCTTCCACTCGCGCCGCGAGCCCCTGGGACGCCGCGCCGTCGGGGCTGTACCCGGAGGACACCAGCACTTTCACGCTGGGCCGCACCGCCTTGATGAGCTCGAAGGCGCCGGCACCGCCGCCGGGCATCACGAGATCGAGGATCACGAGGTCCACGGGAGGATCGGCGCTCTGCACCGCGGCGAGCGCGTGCGCCCCGTCGCCGGCCTCGAGCACCCGGTACCCCAAGCGTTCCAGGGCGCGGGTGAGGCTTCGCCGCACGATCTCTTCGTCGTCCACGATGAGAATGGTGGCGCCGGCGCGCTCCGGAGCCGCGGGCGCGGCCACCGGCGCCGCGGGCCGGCGCGCCGTGGGCACGAGGAAGCGTACCGTGGTGCCGCGTCCGGGCGTGCTGTCGATCCGGGCCGCGCCGCGGTGCTCCTTGACCACGGTGTACACGCCCGCGAGGCCGAGTCCCACGGCGCTGTGGAGCGGCTTGGTGCTGAAGAAGGGCTCGAAGGCCCGCTCCGCGGTCGCGCGATCCATGCCCGTGCCGTTGTCGGTCACCGCGAACTCGACGTAGTCGCCGGCGTCCGCGCCGGGCCAGGCGGGATCCCGGCGGTCGAGGGTCAGCGCGGAGGCGGACAGCGTGATGCGCGCGCCGTCGCGCTCGTGGGTCGCATCCTGGGCGTTGTGCACCAGCTCGAGACAGGCCTGCGCCAGCTGGTCGGGGTCGGCCGTGATCGGCGGGAGATCGGCGGCGGCCCGGGTCGCGAACTCGATGCCGCGGGGGAGGGCGGGCTTCACCAGTCCCTCGACCAGCGACAGCACCTCCGCCGGCGGGACGGCGCGCAGCGCCACGGCGCCGTGGCGGGTGAGCCCCAGCATCTCGGCCGTGAGCTCGCGCCCCCGGCGCGCGGCCGCGATGATCTCGCCCAGCTCCTGCACCGTACCCGCGTTGGCCGCGTCCTCCCGCAAGGTGGACGCGTGGGTCAGGATGCCCGCGAGGAGATTGTTGAACTGGTGCGCCAGGCCGCCGGCGAGGCGGGCCAGGGAGTCGAGCTGGCGCTCCTCGGCCGCGTGCTGCTCCGCAGCGTGCTCGCCGGTACGGTCGTGGAGGATCGCCTGGACCAGCGGACCTTCGAGGGCGTCGATGCGCGCCGCGGTGACGCGCGCCTCGCGGAGGGAGCCGTCGGGGCGGGCGAGCCGGACGTCGAACGCGCGGGTGGTGCCGGCGAGGGCGGCGGCGTGCTCCGACGTAATGGGATGCTCCGCGGGGTGGGCGCCCGCGTAGAACTCGGAGAGGCGGTGCCCCACCACGTCGGCGAGCGGGCGGGCCAGAAGCTCGGCGAGCCGGACGTTGCCCTCCCGCACGGTGCCGTCGGCATCGAGCAGAGCGATGGCGTCGCCCGCGGCCTCGAAGACGCCTCGATATCGCGCCTCGGAGGCGGCGATGCGGCGCCGCTCCTGATCGGCGAAGTAGGCGCCGAGGACGCTCGCCGCGCCCGCGAAGGCGATCGACAGGTACGCCAGGCGGTCGGAGCGGTCGGAGCCCGGCAGCTCGGACGAGGGGACGTAGCTAATCGCGACCATCATCACCGCCTGGGTGGCGAGGGCGAGCGCCGCCTGCCACTTCCAGGACCAGGGACAGAAGAGCGCGGCCCCGAGCACGGTGCCCATGGCGACCGCGACCGCGGGCCACGCCTGATCGGGATCGACGATCGCGACGGCCGCGCTCGCTCCCATGATGCCGAGGGCGAGAGCGAAGGAGAACCAGTGCAGCTGTTTCAGAGTGCGGCTCGGCGTGGCGGCGAGGGCGACCCCGAACGCGATGATCCCTTCCGCCAGCCGCGTGAGCAGGAGGCCGCGGTGGTGTCCCGGCTCTCCGGAATCGATGAGGGAGAAGGCGACGGTCCCCGCAGTCAGCAGGATCGCGGCCAGCCGGACCGCGTGAGCGTAGGAGGCGAGCTGGGATTCGCGGGCGCGTTGCATCTGCATACAAGCATAGGGTAGTGCGGAGCGCCCGGTATAGGGCGATGCCCGGTAACGCCCGGCCCGCGAGGCCTCCCGGCCCCCGGGGCCATCTTGACAGGGCGCGGGAACCTGGATTAGTTACTGACCGTTCAGTAACTAGCCTTCACACTGGTGACCGATGCCCCGAGCCGTTCCGCCGCGCCGTAAAGCCGCCGCCCGCCAGGCGGTGCCCCGCTGGAAGCGCCGCAAGGAGGCGCGCCCCGCGGAAATCGTGGCCGCGGGCCTCGAGCTCTTCGTCGAGCGCGGGTTCGCGGCCACGCGCCTCGAGGAGGTGGCGCGCCGCGCCGGCGTCACCAAGGGCACGCTCTACCTCTACTTCGCCAGCAAGGAAGCGCTCTTCAAGGCGGTGGTCCGGGAAACCATCGTGCCCGCGATCGCCCGCGCCGAGGCGTTGGCCGAGCGCCACACCGGCACCGCCCGCGCCCTGTTCGAGGAGCTGGCCCGCGGCATGTGGCGCGAGCACACCGAATCCGCGATGGCGGGAATCCCCAAACTCATCACCGCCGAGGCGGGAAACTTCCCGGAGCTGGCGCGGTTCTACTACGAAGAAGTCGTCAAGCGCGGACACGCGGTCTTCGCCAACGTGCTGCGCCGCGGAATCGCGAACGGGGAGTTCCGCCCGGTGCACGTGCCCAGCGCCGTCAAGCTGGCCATCGCGCCGCTCCTCCACGCCGCCGCGCTGAAACAGTCGATCCTGAAGTGCGTGCCCGAGGCGTTCGACGCGAAGCAGTACATCGACACGCACATCACCATTTTTCTGGACGGCGTCCGCCAGGCGCCGGTCGTGGACACCCCCAATGCGTAGATCGCTGTTCCTCGCCGCCGCGCTCGTGCTGCCGGCGTCCCTCGCGGCGCAGACTCCCGCGCCGGTCCGGCTCACCTTCGGCGACGCCGTCTCCCGCGCCGCGGGCACCGCTCCGGCGGTCCGGCTCGCCGCCCTGCGCGTCGACTCCGCGTCCGCCCGGGTGCGCGAGACCCGCGCCACCCTGCTGCCCAACCTGTCGCTCGGCGGAAGCTGGGTGAACCGCACCTTCAACAGCCAGACCTTCGGCTTCAAGTTCCCGGGTCCGGTGGTGATCCCGCAGCTGATCGGACCCTTCAACGTCTACGACGCGCGCTTCACCGTGCGCCAGACGCTGTTCGACTTCTCGGCCTACTCCCGGGTGAAAGCGGCGCAGAGCGGCACCGAAGCCGTGGCCGCGGCGGGAACCGTGACTTCGGAGACCGCGGCAGAGGCCGCCGCCCTCGCCTACGTGCGCGCGCTCCGGGCCGAGGCCACGGTGAGCGCGCGGCGCGCCGACTCCGCCCTCGCGGTGGAGCTGGTGGGCCTCGCGAAGGCGCAGAACAAGGCCGGCGTCTCCGCGGCCATCGACGTCACCCGCGCCCAGACCCAGCTGGTGTCCGCCGAAGGCGGACTCATCGTGGCCCGGAACCAGGCCGATCGCGGACGCATGGACTTGGCCCGCGCCCTCGGCCTCCCGGCCTCCACGCCGATCGAGCTGGCCGACACGCTGGGCAGCGCGATCGGTCAGGCCGAGGTGCCGGCAACGGAGGACTCGGCGGTGGCGGTGGCGCTCTCCCGCCGTCCCGATCTCGCGGCCACCACGGCGGCGGGGGAGGCGGCGCGGCGGGTGAGAAGTTCGTTCTCCGCCCAGCGGCTGCCGAGCGTCGGGCTCGAGGCCGACTACGGGTCCAGCGGCATCACCGTCCCCGGCTCCATCCCGACGCGGCAGATCGCGCTCGAGGTGTCGCTCCCGATCCTCGACGGATTCCGCCGCGAAGGCGAAATCGCCGAGGCCGACGTCGCGGTGCGCTCCTCCGCGGTGCGGGCGGAGGACCTGCGGCAGCAGATCGCCGCCGACGTGGCGGGCGCGTTCCTCGATCTTCGCTCGGCGGAGGCGCAGGTCGCGATCGCCGCGGAGCGCCTCCAGCTCGCGGCAGACGAACTCTCGGAAGCGCGCCAGCGTTTTACCGCGGGCGTGGCGGGAAACATCGAAGTGATTGACGCGCAGTCCTCGCTGATCCAGGCGCGGGACGCCGTGATTGATGCCCGGGCCTCGGTGCTGCTCGCGCGCGTGACCCTGGCGCGCGCGGTGGGCGTGGCGCGGACACTGCACTAGACATTCAACGAATGAAGGAACCACGGGATATGGCGACGACGATCGAACCGGAAACCAAGGCGAAGGGCGGCTCCGCCCCCGCGGCGCGCGCCTCCGAGCCCCAGGTCCAGGAAGCCCCGGCCCCCGGGGGCCGCCGCCGCGTGGTCTTCGCGGCGATGGGCGTGCTCCTGGTGTTGCTGCTGGGCTTCGGGGCCAAGCGCTACATCTACGGCCTCTCCCACCAGACCACCGATGACGCCCAGGTGGACGGGCACGTCATCCCGGTCCTGCCCAAGGTGGGCGGGTTCGTCTCCGAGGTCCGGGTACGGGACAACCAGCCGGTGCGGGCGGGGGACACCCTGGTGGTGCTGGACGACCGCGACTTCCAGGTCCGCCTCACCCAGGCCAACGCCGACCTGGTCGCTCTGCTCGCGACCGTGAGCTCGAAGACCCGGGTGGGCCAGGCCGACGCGGCGGTGGCGCAGGCGCAGGCCAACGCGCAGAAGGCGCACGCCGATCTCGACCGGCTGCGGCCCCTCGCCGATCAGGACATCGTCTCCAAGCAGCAGCTCGACGCGGCCGAAGCCGCGGCCGCGGCGGCGGACGCCGGTCTGGCGCAGGCGCAGGCCGCGCTCGCCGGCGCGGACGCCCGGGTGGCGGCGGCGCGCGCCGCGCGCGATCAGGCGGCGCTGAACCTCTCCTACACCCGCATCACCGCGCCCACCGGCGGCGTGGTGAGCAAGAAGAACGTGGAGGTGGGCCAGCTGGTGCAGGCGGGCCAGCCGCTGATGACCGTGGTGCCGCTCGACAACATCTGGGTGGAAGCGAACCTCAAGGAGACGCAGATCACCGACGTCACCCCCGGGGACCCGGCGGACATCACGGTGGACGCGTATCCGGGCGTGCACTTCGCCGGCCACGTGGAGAGTCTCTCCCCGGCGACCGGCGCGAAGTTCTCCCTGCTCCCACCGGACAACGCCACCGGGAATTTCACCAAGGTGGTGCAGCGGCTCCCGGTGCGGATCGGGCTGGACCGGCCCAACGATCCGGCCAAGCCGCTGCGTCCCGGCATGAGCGTCGTGGTCACGATCACCACCAAGTAGGCGTTCCGTGGCCACCGCCGTTCTTCCGTTTCCCGGCGCCGTCGCGCCGGACCGGTACCGCTACAAGTACCTGATTGCCATCACGGTCTCGATGGCGTCGGTGCTGGAGCTTCTGGACACCAGCATCGTGAACGTCGCCATTCCCCACATGATGGGGAACCTGGGCGCGACGCTGGATCAGATCGCCTGGGTCTCGACCGGCTACATCGTCGCCAACGTCATCGTGCTGCCCATCACCGGGTGGCTCTCGGCGTACTTCGGGCGGCGGCGCTATTTCGCGAGCTCGATCGCCATCTTCACCGTGGCGTCGTTCTTCTGCGGCAACGCCCATTCGCTGGAGATGCTGGTGCTGATGCGCATCATCCAGGGGCTGGGCGGCGGCGCGCTGCTCTCCACCTCCCAGGCCATCCTCTACGAGGAATTCCCGAAGGAAGAGTTCGGCACGGCGATGGCGATCTTCGGGATGGGCGTGATGGTCGGGCCCACCCTCGGGCCCACGCTCGGCGGCTACATCACCGACGCCTTCGGCTGGCCGTGGATTTTCTACATCAACATCCCCATCGGGATGTTCGCCCTGGCGATGACGCTCACCTTCATCACCGATTCGGAGCACGCCATCCGCCAGACCAAGGTGGACTACATCGGCCTGGGACTGCTCGCGGTGGGGATCGGCCTGCTGCAGACCATGCTGGAGCGCGGGGAGCGGCTCGACTGGTTCGATTCCCGCGAGGTGATCTTCTACGCGGTGGTGAGCGGGGCGGCCCTCGTGGGCTTCGTGTGGCACGAGCTGACGACGCCCTATCCCATCGTGGATCTCACCATCCTGAAGAGCCGACAACTCACGGTCGGCGTGATCTTCGGCGCGGTGCTCGGGGTCTGTCTCTACGCCACGGTGTTCGTGCTCCCGGTCTACCTGCAGAACCTCCTGAACTTCTCGGCGGAGCAGACCGGATTCGTGATCCTGCCCGGGGCGCTGGCCTCGGCGTTCACCATGGCGATCATGGGGCGCACCCACGGGAAATTCGACGCCCGGCTCTCGATCGTGGCGGGGGTGGCGATCTTCGCGCTGGCGATGTGGAAGCACGCCCACTTCACCACCGATTCCGGAATGCGGGACTTCTTCTGGCCGCTGATTTTCCGCGGCGTGGGCCTGGGGCTGATCTTCGTGCCCCTCACCAACCTGGCTCTCGCGGACATGCCGCTCTCCAAGATCGCGAACGGCACCGGCCTCTTCAATCTGATGCGGCAGCTGGGCGGGAGCATGGGGATCGCGATCTCGGCGACGCTGGTCCAGCATTTCACGGCCACGCACCGGGCGGACCTCGTCGCCCACCTCTCGATGTACTCGGACGTGGCGCGGGACCGGCTCTACGCCATCACCAACGGCATGATCGCGGCGGGAACGCCGGCGCCGGTCGCGCAGCAGAAAGCGCTGATGGTGATGAACGGCATGGTCCAGAAGCAGGCGATGATGCTGTCCTTCGAGCAGCTGTTCATGCTCTTCGGAGCGATCTTCGTGCTGTCCCTGGTGCTCCTGCTGTTCATGCATCCGCCCAAGCTGGGCGCGGCGGCGGACCCGGGGATGGCGCACTGACCGCGAGGCCGAACGCCTCGCCCTTCGGGACATGAAGGCGACGGAATTCGAGTTCCGCCACCGGTTCTGGATCATCGCCCCGCTCTTCGCGCTGGCGTTTTTCCTGTACCGCGTGGACCACGTCAACGCCGCCCGGGCGATCGCGGCCCCGATGGGCGGCGATGGCGCGCGCAACGTTCATCTGATCCTCGGCGCGGGCGCGGTGCTGGTGTTGCTCGCGGCCGCGTTGCGCACCTGGGCCGCGGCGTACTTGAGGACCGCGGTGGTGAAGGACCGCGACCTGCACGCCGAGCGGGTGGTGGCGGACGGACCCTACCGCCATGTGCGGAACCCGCTTTACCTCGGCACCATCCTCCTCGCGGTGGGGTTCGCGCCCCTCGCGTCGCGGTTGGGCGCGGCGGCGCTGGTGGTCCTGATGGTGGTCTTCGTGCTGCGGCTGATCGGTCGGGAGGAAGCGGAGCTGGAGCGGGCGCAGGGGGAGCGCTATCTATCCTATCGGCGGGCGGTGCCGTCCCTCGTTCCGTCACTCGCCCCGCGGCTCCCGGCCTCGGGCGCGGCGCCGGAGTGGGGCCAGGCGATTGCCGGCGAGCTCGCGATGTGGATCTTCGGGGCGGGAGCGCTGATCTTCGCGGTGACGTTCGCGCCGCGGGTGCTCTGGGCCTTCGTGATCGCCGGGTTCGTGGGATACCTGCCCGGGAGGTGGAGGGCGCGGTGAGTGTTCTCGGTCTCTGCTCGGACGATCCGGTGGTCGGGACCCTGCGCGATGTCTTCGGGGCCAACATCCTGCGGGTGCCCGAGGAGCGGTACCAGCCGCTGGCCGTTCTCGCGGCGGCCGGAGACCGCGCGTCGTTCCGCGGCGCGCTGGGCGACCTGCTCCAGGGCGCGGCTCCCCAGTTCCCGCCGGCGGCGCGGTCCCAGCTGCCCGATCTCTCCGGCAAGAAGACCAAGAGCGTGGACCTCTCGCTCGGCCTCCAGGTGCTCGCCGGGTTCCTGACCGGGCTGGGCGCGGGATCGGCCGGGCTCGACGCCAAGTTCCAGGGCGTGCGTCAGGTGTCCTACAGTTTCCGCGACGTGGCGCGGAGCTGGGTGGATCTCGACGCGCTGGGGAAGGCGCTCGAGGGGCGCGCCGTAGACCGCCGCAACCCCGCGGCGTCCATCTTCTTCGGGAAAGACGCGCCCTACGCGTTTCTCGTGATCGACTCCGTGATCACGAGTCCCGACTTCACCATCGTGGCCGACCGGACCTCGGACCCCTCGTTCCGGTTCGACGTGCCCGGAGTGCAGGCCGCGCTCGGTGCCTCGGCGGGCGTCACCGTTTCGACGACCGGCGGGACCGACTTGACCTTCAAGGGCGTGAAGCGCCTCGCCTTCGCGTTCAGCTGTGTGCACTTCGCGCTGGGCTCGGGCGGCAAGATCGGCGCCATTCTTCCGGACGACGAAGTGCGGCAGGTCTCGCTGTTCGCGCGCCCGGCGCGGGGACAGAGCGGGGAATACGCGCGGAACCGGGTGCTCTTGACGAAAGACGTGGGGATGGTGGAGGTGGGCTAGCGCCCCATCGCGCACACCACCAGCATCGCGCGCACCAGGCCCGTCACGCCCTCCTCGTTCTCGTACCACTCCGTGGGCAAGTGGGTGTCGCCGGATTTTCCGCCGGCACCGAGACAGATGGCCGGGATGCCGCGCGCGATCGGCACGTTGGCGTCGGTGGACGCGCTCGCCAGCTCGGGACTCTTGCCCAGCGCGCGCGTGGCCTGGAGCGCCGCCTGCACCAGCGGGTGCGCCCGCGGCGTGACGCCCGAGGGGCGGTCGCCCACCAGCGTCGCCTCCACGCGCAGCGGCTGAGTCCCCGCCGCCCGGCGCTTGTTCTCCGCGTCCGCGGCGCGATTGAGAATTCCCTGCACCTTCTTGTCCAGCTCCTTCAGCGCCGCCGGATCCTCGCTGCGGAGATCGAGGTCGAGCCACGCCTCCTGGGGAATCGAGTTGAGACCGGTTCCCCCGCCGATCCGGACCGCCGCGCAGGTGGTGCGCGGCTCGGCCGGAAACTCGAGCTCCGCCACGGCCGCCACGGCCCGGCCCACCGCGCTCGCCGGATTCGCGACGCCGAACGCGGCCCAGGAGTGTCCGCCGGGGCCGCGATAGGTCACGCGATAGCGCCGGGAGCCGAGCGCGCGATGGACGATCCGCTCCGCGCCCGCGCCGTCCAGCGCGATGAACGCGGAGGGCCTGAAACCGTCCCCGAAGAGATGCTTCACCCCCCGGAGGTCTCCCGCGCCTTCCTCCCCCACCGTCGCGGCGAAGAGGACCGGCTTCTCGAGCGGCACCCGGGAGCGGCCGAGGGCCTCGGCGAGGGCCACGAGGGCGGCGAGACCGCGCGCGTTGTCCGAGATTCCGGGCCCGAGCAGCCGCTGCTCCCGGTGCTCGACTTCCACCCGCACCTCGGGGCCGAACACGGTGTCCAGGTGGGCCGCCACCACGACGCACCCGTCTCCGTTCCCGCCCGCCGTGTCCCCGAGGAGCCCCAGCACATTGCCGACCGCGTCGGTCCTGACGTCCCGGAGTCCGACCTCGCGAAACAGCTCCGCCACCCGTGCGCCCCGGGCGCCCTCGGCCCCGGTGGGCGCGGGGACGCCGGAAAGCGCGGCCTGCCGGGCCACGGTCACCTCGTCGGTCCGCTCCAGAAAGTGGCGGGCCGCGGCCACGGTGTCGTCGGTGAGAAGGGCGGTGATGGGGTCGGGCACGACTCAAAGCTAGAGGCGAAGGGGCCGAGAGGCGAAGGGGCGGAGCGGGTTCGCCCCTGCCGCACCTTCGCCTCTTCGCCTCTTCGTGACTAGTTTTCGTCATGGACGAGCGCGAGCTGATCCACGACTGGAACAGACTGGGCGCCACGTTCGATTGGACCCGCGCGCGCGTGGACCTGAACGACGAAACCCTGCGCGACGGCCTCCAGTCCCCATCGGTCAAGGATCCCTCGCCCGACGTGAAGCGCCGCCTCCTGCACCTGATGGCGGACCTGGGCATCGTGGCCGCGGACATCGGGCTTCCGGGGGCGGGACCGCGGGTGGTGGAGCAGGTGCGGATGCTGGCCAGCGAAATCCGCGACGCCAAGCTCCCCATCGCGCCCAACTGCGCCGCGCGCACCGTGATCGCGGACCTGGAGCCGATCGTCCGGATCTCCGAAGAGCTGGGGATGAAGATCGAAGCCGCGACCTTCATCGGCTCCTCGCCCATCCGCCAGTACGCCGAGGACTGGACCCTGGACCGGATGCTCCAGGCGACCGAGGAAGCGGTCACCTTCGCGGTGCGGCACGGGCTCCCCTGCATGTACGTCACCGAAGACACCACCCGCGCCAAGCCGGAAACGCTGAAGGCGCTCTACGGCGCGGCGATCGACTGCGGGGCCACGCGAATCTGCCTCGCGGACACGGTGGGTCACGCGACACCGGACGGCGTGAGAGCCCTGATCGACTTCGTCAAGAAAGACATCGTCAAGAAACAGAACGTGAAGATCGACTGGCACGGGCACCGGGACCGCGGGATGGGCGTGATCAACTGCCTCACCGCGATCGAAGCGGGCGTGGACCGGGTGCACGCGACGGCGCTGGGCGTGGGGGAGCGCGTGGGCAACGCGGAGATGGATCTTCTGATCGTCAACCTGAAGCTCCTTGGCGCGCACCGGCACGATCTCTCGAAGCTCCCCGAGTACTGCCGGGTCACCGCCGACGCGGTGGGGATGCCCATCCCCGCGAATTATCCGGTGCTGGGTGCGGACGCGTTCCGCACCGGCACCGGGGTGCACGCCGCGGCGATCATCAAGGCCCGGAAAAAGGGAGACGCCTGGCTCGCCGACCGGATTTACAGCTCGGTGCCCGCGGGCGAGCTGGGCCTGTCGCAGAAGATCGAGATCACGCCGGTCTCCGGGCTCTCCAACGTGAAGTACTGGCTCGAGGCGCACGGCTACGATCCCGCGGATGAAGCGGCGTGTCAGGCGCTCTTCGCCGCCGCGAAGAAAGCGGACCGCGCGCTCTCCGACGAGGAGTGCCATCGCCTCCTGAAGCAGGCCGCATGGCGGTAAGCGCGTTCCGGGAGCTCGAGCGCTCCTACTTCGATCTCCGCTGGCACATGGATCCGGTGGGAGCGAGTCAGGCGGGCGTCACCGATCACGACGCCCGCTTCGGGCGTTTCGGGGCCACCGCGCTGACCCCGCACCTCGCGGCGCTCAAGTCCATCGCGTCGGCGCTGGAGGAGGCCGCGGTCTCGGCGCTCGACGACGAGATCGATCGCACCGCGCTCCTGAACGAAATCCGCGTCACCCTCCGCCGCTTCGAGAAGGAGCGCCCCCAGGCCGCGAGCCCCGAGTTCTGGCTTTCCCATCTGCTGTCCGGACTTCACGTCCTCCTGGTGCGGAAGGACCGGACCCCGGACCAGAAGGCGCTGGCGCTCGCGGGACGGCTGGAGGATGTCCCGGCGTTCCTGGACGACGCGCGCGCCACGCTCACCTCCCCGGTGCGGGTGTTCGCGGAGACCGCGGTCCGGATGAGCGCCGGGGGCAAGGAGCTGATCGCCGAGGTCGCGGGCGCGCTGGGAGCGGCCGCCCCCGCGCACCGGGAGCGCCTCGCGGCCGCGGCGGCGGGAGCCCGGGCGGCGCTCCAGGCGCTCGATCAGGACCTGGCCCGCTGGCTCGACGCCGGCAGCGACGACTTCGCGATCGGGGAGGAGGCGTTCAACTTCCGGCTCCACTACGAGCACGCCCTGCGCGATACCGCGCCCGAGCTCTGGCGCTACGGGCTCCACCTGAAGGACGAGCTCGAGAGCGACCTCGCGACGCGGGCCCGGCGCCTGGGCGGCGGGGCGTGGGCCACGGTCGCCGAGCGGCTGCGCGCCGATCACCCCGGGGAGCGGATCCTGGTGGACGCGTACGCCACCGAGATGGTGCGGGCGCGGGAATTCGTGTCGATGCGCGGGCTGGCGCGGGTGCCGGACGCGCCGCTCGAGGTCGTCGCGACGCCGGAGTTCATGCGGCCCCTCATCCCCTTCGCCGCCTACGAGTGTCCCGGTCAGTACTCGAGCGACCGGCGCGGCATTTTCTACGTGACGGTCCCGGACGGCGCGCTGTCGCCGGAGCGGCGGGAGCGGATGCTGCGCGACCACTGCCGCTACGAGATCGCCGCCACCGCCCTGCACGAGGGTTACCCGGGGCATCATCTCCAGCTGGTCACGGCCCAGGCCCAGGCGTCCGACGTCCGGAAGAATCTCTGGACGCCGCTCACCGTCGAGGGCTGGGCGCTGTACTGCGAGGACATGATGGCGGACGAGGGGTTCTACGCTTCGGAGGAAGAGCGGTTCTTCCAGCGGGTGCATCTCCTGTGGCGGGCGGTGCGGGTGCTCCTGGACGTCGGGCTCCACACCCGGGGGATGACGTTCGCGCAGGCCGTGGACTACATCGTGGATACCCTGCACGTGGACCGCGCCAACGCCGAGGCCGAGGTGCGGCGCTACTGCGCCGGCCCCGGGTATCCGTTGTGTTACGCGGTGGGCCGGCGCGAGCTGCTCGCCCTCCGCGACGACTTCAAGGCGCGCGACGGCGGCGCGTTCACCCTCCGCCGCTTCCACGACGCGATCCTTCCCTACGGCGGTCTCCCCGTCTCGCTGATTCGCTGGGGCCTCGGTCTGGCGTGAGCGGCGCCCGGCTCCCGCGGCAGGTCAAGCTCCTGTCGGCGGTCTCGCTCTTCAACGATTTCGCGAGCGAGATGATCTACCCGCTGCTCCCCGCGTTCGTCACCGCGGTGCTGGGAGGCGGCGCGGCCGCGCTCGGCACCCTGGACGGCGCGGCCGATTTCGCCGCGGCGATCGTCAAGTTTCAGGCCGGCAAGCTCGCGGATCGCGTCGCGCGGCGGGGCCGGCTGGTGGTGCTGGGGTACGCCATCGCGGTGGTGGTGCGGCCGGTCATCGCCATCACCGGCGCGGCGTGGCAGGTGATCGGACTCCGGGTGGTGGACCGGGTGGGGAAGGGAATCCGGACTCCGCCCCGGGACGCGCTCATCGCGGACGCGACGTCTCCCGACCAGCGGGGCCGCGCCTTCGGCCTGCAGCGCGCGTTCGACCACGCCGGCGCCGTGCTCGGCCCCCTCGTGGCCTGGGCGTTGCTCGCGTCGCACCGGGTCAACCTGCGCGCGGTGATCGGCGCCAGCATCGTGCCCGGCGTGGTGGTGGTGGTGCTCGCGATGTGGGCGGTGGGAGTGAAGGACAACGGCGACGGCAAGACGGCAGGACGGAAAGCGGATGACACCGCAGTTCCCATTTCCCTTCCGTCTTACCGGCCTACCGTCGGTGTTCTCATCCCCGCCTTCTATCTCCTCCGGGTCCCCGACGCGCTGATCATTCTGCGCTCGCAGGACCTGGGCGTGCCGGTCGCGGCGGTTCCCCTCTTGTGGGCCGCGGTTCACGTGGTGCGCTCGGCCTCGAGCGTGGTGGGGGGCGCGCGCACCGACCGGCTGGGCGCGGGCCGCACCATGTGGCTGGGGTGGACGGCGTACGCCCTGGTGGCGGCGGCGTTCGCGTTGGCCCGCACCGCGCCGGGCGCCTGGGGGTGCTTCCTCGCGATGGGGATCGTGGCGGGGCTCACCGAAAGTCCGGAGCGGGCGCTGGTGGCGCGGCTCGCGGGCGCGAGGCAGGGATCGGGGTTCGGCAGTTACCACGGGTGGACCGGGCTCGCCGCGCTCGCGGGGGGTGTCGCGATCGGGGTGCTCTATCAGCAGGCGGGAGGGGCGACCGCCTTCGCGGCCAGCGCCGCGGCCGGTGCCGCGCTCACGCTCGCGCCGCTGTTGCGCCCGGTCCGCGCCGGATTGATCGGCGGGTAGAAAGCGCTACAACTTCAGCAGGGCGATCAGCGTACCCAGAGTACCGACCCAGAAGAGGAACATCCACTTGATGAGGCGGGACTCGAAAGCCGCGAACCTGACCTCGAGCTGCGCCAGGCGTTGCTCGAACCTGGCTTCAATCTGCGCCAGGCGCTGTTGCACCCTCGCCTCGAGCTGGGCGATGCGCCGCTCCAGCTTCGCGTCGAACCGGGTGAAGTTGAGCTCGTTCAGCTCCCGGAGGTCCCCGCGGTACGTCAGATCCACCTGGTTGAACCACTCCACGAGCTCGTTGGCGACGTCGTCGCCCAGCTTCTGGTAGAATTTCCGGGACAGTCTGGCGGTGACCGGCATCGGGAGCTCGCGTGAGATGCCGGACCCAGGGTAACATAGGCTCGGCGGGGCCGAGGAATCAATCGCACGCGGGCCGTGGCAATTAACGAGGAGTGATCCGTGAAACGGAAAGACGCGAACCAGGACTCGAACCTCTCCCGCCGGGAATTCCTCGTGGTTTCGGGGACCGTGACCGGCGCGGCGTTCGTCGGCGCTCCGGCCCTGCGCGCGCTGGCGCGCCCGGTCATGACCCCCGCGCCGGAACCCGCGTCGCTCTACTCCGGCCTCGCCTGGCGAATGCTCGGCCCCTTCCGTGGCGGCCGGGTGGACGCGGTGTCCGGCGTCCCGGGTCGTCCCAACGAGTTCTACTTCGGCGCGGTGAACGGCGGGGTCTGGAAGACCCTGGACGCGGGCCGGGTCTGGGAGCCGGTCTTCGATTCCCAGCCGGTGGCGTCCATCGGCGCGCTCGCGGTGGCGCCCTCCGCCCCCGACGTGGTGTACGTGGGGAGCGGCGAATCCACCCTCCGCGATTCCGTGGGCTACGGCAACGGGATGTACAAGTCCACGGACGGCGGAAAGACCTGGACCCACATCGGGCTCGAGGACACCCAGCACATCGGCCGGATCGCGGTTCACCCCCGGAACCCGGACGTGGTGCTGGTCGCGGCCATCGGCCACCTCTATGCCGCGAGCCCGGAGCGCGGCGTCTTCCGCACCGAGGACGGCGGCAAGACCTGGAAGAAGGTGCTGTACAAGGATGAGAGCGTGGGCGCGGTCGAGGTGGTGATGGATCCGTCGAACCCCGAGGTGATCTACGCCGGACTCTGGAACACGCGGCGGCCGCCCTGGTTCACCTACGCGCCGACCAACGGCCCCGGCGGCGGCATCTACAAGTCCACGGACGGCGGGAGCACCTGGAAGCAACTCACTGCGGGGCTTCCCGCGGCGGGAATCGGGCGCACCGGCATCGCGGTGGCGCCGAGCGACTCGCAGCGGGTGTACGCGGTGGTGGATTGCCTCCTCCCCGAGCCCGGCGCCACGCTGCCGCCGCCTCCCGCGCCGGGCAGCTTCGCGCGGGACACCACGCCCCGGCAGGGCGGGTTCTTCCGCTCCGACGACGCCGGCGCCACCTGGACCCGGGTCTCGGCGGATCAGGCCCTGTGGGGCCGGGGCTGGTACTTCGAGACGGTGGTGGTCGATCCCAAGAACCCGGATCGCGTGTACGTCTCCAACGTTTCCGTCTCCCGTTCCGCGGACGGTGGAAAGACCTGGGTGCCGCTCCGGGGCTCGCCGGGCGGGGACGATTACCACCAGGCCTGGATCGCGCCGGAGGATCCGGACACGATGATCGTGGCCAGCGATCAGGGATGCATCGTCACCCGGAACGCCACCACCGACGACCCGCGGGAAGTCACCTGGAGCTCGTGGCTCAATCAGGCCACCGCGCAGATCTATCACGTCTCCGTGGATTATCGCTTCCCCTACTGGGTCACCGGCGCCCAGCAGGATTCAGGCGCGGTGGCGGTGCGCTCGCGCGGCAAGTTCGGCGAGATCTCCATGCACGACTGGGAGCCCATCGGCGCGGGGGGAGAGAGCGGGTACACCGCCGGCGATCCGCTCCACCCGGGGATCGTTTACGGCGGGGACGGGAGCCGGTTCGATCTCGAGCAGAACCGGTTCCTGCCCGGCACCACCTCGCCGCATTCCGACGAGCCGGCGCGCGGCGACTGGACCGAACCGCTGGTGCTCTCTCACGCCGATCCGCGCGCGCTCTACTTCGCCAGCCAGTTCGTGTACAAAACCACGGACGGCGCCAGGAGCTGGGCCCGGATCTCGGGCGACCTGACCCGGCCCGAGGGCCAGCCGCCGGCCAATCTCGACGCGGCGGCCGCGGCGCAGGTGGATCGGAACGGGAAGCGGGGCGTGGTCTATACCATCGCGCCGTCGCCGCTCCTCGTCCCGATGGTGTGGGTGGGCACCGACGACGGGTGGATCCACGTCACCACCAACGACGGCAAGACCTGGCAGAACGTCACGCCGTCCGCCGTCGCCCCCTGGAGCCGGATCACCATGATCGAGGCGTCGCACTTCGACTTCAACGCCGCCTACGCCAGCGTGGACCGGCACCAGCTCCAGGACTTCGAGCCCTACATCTATCGCACCCGGGACCAGGGAAAAACCTGGCAGCCGATCACCCGGGGCCTTCCCGCGGGGGTCTACGTGCACAGCGTGAAGGAAGACCCCGCTCGCCAGGGTCTTCTCTTCGCGGGGACGGAACGGGGCGCCTTCGTCTCCTTCGACGACGGCGACAGCTGGCAGCCGCTGCAGCTCAACCTGCCGGTGACGTCGGTGCGGGATTTCGAGATCTACGGCAACGATCTCATCGTGGCGACGCACGGCCGCGGGTTCTGGGTGATCGACGACATCAGCGTGCTGCGGCAGGTGGACGACACGGTGGCGAAGGCCGACGCCTGGCTCTTCCAGCCGGCGGACGCGATCGCCTATCAGCAGGGGGACGACGAGGGCACGCCCCTGCAGAAGGACGAGCCCCAGGCGCCGAATCCGCCGAGCGGCGCGTACATCGATTACTACCTGAAGACCGCGGCGGCGGGAGTCGTGACCCTCGAGATTCAAGATGCGAGCGGAGCCGTACTCGAGACGCTGTCCAGCGCGCCCGCGGAATCGCGGCCCCCGAGCGACCGGATCCCCAACACCACCGCGCTGTGGCGGCCCGCGCCGGAGCCCTTCTCCGCGGCGGCCGGGATGCATCGCGCGGTGTGGAATCCGCTGGGCGGGCGGCGCAGGCGCGGGGGTGCGGGGGGTGCGGGGGGCGGGGAGCAACCCGCGCCGATCGCTCTTCCGGGGGAGTTCACGGCGAAACTCTCGGTGAACGGGCAGAGCTACACCCAGAAGTTCACGGTGCGGCCGGATCCGCGCGCGGGCGGGTAGCGCCGCCCGGCTCCCGGTCAGCGAGCGACGAGGCGAACGACGCCGAGTACCAGGCCGACCGTGGTGGCGGCCTGGCCGATCCAGAGCAGGAACATCCAGCGGACGACGTCGGTCCGGAACGCGGCCAGCCGCACGTCGATCATCGCTTCGATCTGTGCGGTGCGTTCTTCGAACTTGGCGTCCAGCTGATCACCGCCACGCCTAGCAGCAGCGCGGCGCCTTCCCCTTGTTGTCGAGGAACTCCCGTACGTACTCCCGTTCGGTGAGCCGGACCTCGTGCCCCGCCGCCCGGCAGTGCTCGAGGTAGGCGGCGTAGTCGGGCGCGCCGAGGATCCTGCGGATCACGCGGAGGATGCCTCGCAGGGTCATAGCGCCGCCACCGCGACGAACGGCGCCTCTTTCGTCTCCGCCGGCTTCCGCCTGGAGAGGACCAGCCACCACTCCCGTACCGAGGCCAGCACCAGGATCCCCACGATGGCGATGAAGAGCAGGGCCACCCCGGCGTCCAGCCGGTCGTTGAAGATCATCCGGGCGGCGCTGGGGTTGGTGAGGGGATCGAGGGTACGGGCGTGGGCGAGGAAGCCGAGCTTGGGGTCCGCGGAGAAAACCTTCTGCACCCCGGCGGTCATCGTCACCGCGACCAGCCAGGCCAGCGGCGCGACCGTCACCCAGGCGTACCGCGCCCGGCCCATCTTGATGATCACCGTGGTGGCGACGCAGAGCGCCACCGCCGCGAGGAGCTGGTTCGAGATCCCGAATAGCGGCCACAGCGAGTTGATCCCGCCCAGCGGATCCACCACGCCCTGATACAGGAAGTATCCCCATCCCGCCGCGATCGCGGCGGACGACAGGAGGACGCTCGGATACCACGAGGTCTCGCCGAAGCGGGGCCAGACGTGGCTCACGATCTCCTGCAGCATGAAACGCCCCACCCGGGTGCCGGCGTCGATGGTGGTGAGAATGAAGAGCGCCTCGAACATGATGGCGAAGTGATACCAGAGCGACGACAGCTCCTTCCCGCCGATGGCGCTGGTGAAGCCAGCGAAGATCTGCGCCATTCCCACGGCGAGCGAGGGCGCGCCGCCGGTGCGGGCGAGAAGCGTGGTCTCGCCCATCTGCTGGGCCAAGGCGTGCATGGTCTCGGGCGTGACGGTGAATCCGGCCTGCGCCAGGGCCTGGGACGCCCCGGCGAGCGCGGCCGGCGTGGTGTTCATCGCGAAGTAAATCCCGGGCTCCAGGGTGCACGCCGCGATCATCGCCATCACGCCGACGAACGACTCCATCAGCATCCCGCCGTAGCCGATCAACGGCGCGTCGGTCTCGCGGCGGATCATCTTGGGCGTCGTGCCCGACGCCACCAGCGCGTGGAACCCCGAGATCGCCCCGCAGGCGATGGTGATGAACGCGAAGGGGAAGAGCTTCCCCGCGAACACCGGCCCCTCGCCCGCCGTGGCGAAGGTGGTCAGCGCCGGCATCCGCAGCGGCGGGAGAATCACCAGAATCGCGACCGCCAGCACCAGGATGGTCGTGATCTTGAGGAAGGTGGACAGATAGTCCCGGGGCGTGAGCAGCATCCACACCGGCAGCACCGACGCCAGGAAGCCGTAGGCGATCAGCATCCAGGTGAGCGCCGGTCCCGAGCGGGTGAACGCGGGGCCGAGCACCGGATGCGCCGCCACCCATCCGCCGCCGACCAGCGCCGCGATCAGCAGGACCGCGCCCGCCAGGGACGCCTCGCCCACCGCGCCCGGCCGCCAGCTCCGCATCCACCATCCCATCAGGAGCGCGATGGGAATGGTGCAGGCGATGGTGAAGAGCCCCCAGGGGCTCGCCTTGAGCGCGTTCACCACGATCAATGCCAGCACCGCGAGCAGGATCACCATGATGAAGAGCACGGCGAGCATCGCGGTCACGCCGGCGGCGGGATTCACTTCTTCCTTCGCCATCTGGCCCAGCGACTTCCCGTTCCGCCGCAGGGAACAGCAGAGAATGGTGAAGTCCTGCACCGCGCCGCCCAGCACCACGCCGATGATCAGCCAGATGGTCCCGGGCAGGAATCCGAACTGCGCGGCGAGCACCGGGCCCACCAGCGGTCCCGCGCCGGCGATGGCGGCGAAGTGGTGTCCGAACAGGACCCACTTTCCCGTGGGGACGAAGTCGCGCCCGTTCTCGAAGCGCTCGGCGGGCGTGGCTCGACGCTGGTCCAGCGCGAACACCTTGCGGGCGATGAAGCGCGCGTAGAACCGGTAGCCCACGGCGTAGGTGCAGACCGCGGCGATCACCAGCCACGCCGCGCTCACCGGTTCACCCCGCACCAGCGCGAGCACGCCGAACGCCACGGCCCCCGCGGCGGAGACGGCGATCCAGAGCAATACCGACCCCAGTCGGCGCATGCCGCCAACATACGCCTCGCCTTGCCGATGTTCAAACCGCGTCATAGGTTCGACCACTTGGCCCCCTACTCGTGGTCCCTCAATCCGCGAGGCGCTCCGGCCGGAGTCGCCGTGACGCAGGAACGACCCGAGGCCGTGCCGACCGAGACTCTCCGCGGCCGGGTCGCGGTGGTGACCGGCGGCGCCACCGGCCTGGGACGCGCGGTCTGCCTCGAGTTCGCGCAGCGCGGCGCCTCGGTGGGCTTCAACTACTTCGAGCTGCCGGGGCGGGAGGTCGCGGCCCAGGCCCTCCTCACCGAAACCGCGCTCAAGGGAATCGGCGTCGGCGTCTACTCCGCCGTGTGCGACGTGCGCAACCCGGACGCCGTGGACCGCTTCATGAGCGACGCCCGGGAGCGCCTGGGCGGCCTCCATTATCTCGTGAACAACGCCGGCGTCACCCACGACGGCGCCCTCTGGCGGCTCACCCCCGAGGCCTGGTCCGAAGTCCTGGACACCAACGTCAACGGCGCCTTCAACTGCATCCACGCCGCCGCCGTTCCCATGCGCGCCCAGCGCTTCGGGAAGATCGTGAACGTGGCGAGCCACCAGGCCTTCCGTCCCGGCTTCGGGATCGCGAACTACGCCACCAGCAAGGCCGCGCTGATCGGTCTCACCCGCTCGGCCGCCGTGGACCTCGGATCCTCCAACATCAACGTGAACGCGGTGGCGCCGGGGTTCGTGAAAACCGAGCTGCTGGCCAAGCTGCCCCGCGAGGTCCTGGAGCGCGCCGAGCACGAGTCGGTGCTGGGGCGCGTGGCGGAGCCCGAAGACGTCGCGCGGGTCATCGTATTCCTCTGCAGTGAAGCGGCCCGCCACATCACGGGGCAAACCATCATCGTGGACGGCGGGCTGACCCTCGCTTCTTGAAAACGCCCCGGGCCCGGGCGATATTTTCCGCCGTGACTAATCCGTTGAAAAACAAGAACTTGGTCTACTGGGTGGCGCGCGCCGCGTGGGCCGTCTCCGCGCTCGTGATCGCCGGGTGCGGAAAACCGGGGACCCCGACACCCGAGCTCACCGAGCCGCTGCCCACCGCCGGACTCGCCGGCCAGCAGGTGATCGTGCTTCCGCTCACGATGGTCGGAGCGGAGGACTCCCTGCACTGGGACGTGGTGAGCGACCGCCGCGCCGTTCTCGACCGCGCCGACTCGGTGATCGTCGCGCTCTTGAAGGCGCGCGCGCCCGAGGTGAACTGGGTGCCGCCGGCCGAGGTGCGCCGCGCGGCCCGCCGCGCCATCGGCATCGCCACCGATCCCGACCAGATGGGCACCGCGGTCCTCCGCGCCGACCGCCTGGTGCAGGTTCCGGATCCCCTGCAGAGCGAGCTGCGCACCCTGGCCGCGATCGCGGGTTCGGGCGGGCGCTACGCGCTGGTGCCGGCGGCGCTGGTGTACCGGGTGCGCGACCCCCGGGTGGACTCGGGCGCCGGGAAGGCGACCGCCGAGCTGTCCATGGTGCTGGTGGACGTCCGGGTGGGCCGGGTGGGATGGCGCACCGTGGCGCGCGGCACCGGCGACGACGAGTGGACCGGTCTCACTCAGGCCCTGAAGCGCCTCACGCCGGGTCTGCCGTGAGCGCGAAGAGCGCCGGCAACGGCCGCCGCGAAGCGACGCTGATCCCGGGGGATGGCATCGGCCCCGAGATCACCCAGGCCACCCTGCTGGTCCTCGACGCGCTGGGCGTGAAGTTCGACTGGGACGAGCAGTTCGGCGGGACGACGGCGGTGGAGAAAGCGGGGACCCCGCTTCCCAACGCCACCCTGGATTCGATCCGCCGCACCAGACTGGCGCTCAAGGGACCGCTGACGACGCCGGTGGGCGGCGGGTTCCGCTCGGTGAACGTCGCCCTGCGAAAGGAGTTCGATCTCTACGCCAACGTCCGCCCCACCAAGACCATGGTGCCGGGCGGGCGCTACGACCGCGTGGACCTGGTGATCGTCCGGGAGAACACCGAGGGGCTCTACGTCGGCCTCGACCACACCTTCCGGGTGGGGGACGACCCCAAGGCGGTGGCGCAGGCGCTCTCGGTGATGACCCGGGACGGCTGTCTCCGGGTCTGCCGCTACGCCTTCGATTACGCCCGGCGCAACGGGCGCAAGAAAGTCACCATCGTTCACAAGGCGAACATCCTCAAGGCGACCTCCGGCCTCTTTCTCGAGACCGGCCGTCTCGTGGCCAAGGACTATCCGGAGCTTACGGCTGACGAGAAGATCGTGGACAACGCCGCGATGCAGCTGGTGATCAATCCGGACCAGTTCGACGTCATCGTGACGACGAACCTGTTCGGAGATATTCTCTCCGACGAGGCGTCGGGGCTGGTGGGCGGGCTCGGGCTGGCGCCGGGCGCCAACATCGGCACTCACGCCGCCATCTTCGAGGCGGTGCACGGGTCCGCGCCCGACATCGCGGGGCAGGGGATCGCCAACCCGTCGGCGCAAATGCTGGCCGCGGCGATGCTGCTCGACCACGTGGGGGAGGCCGCCGCGGGCAACGCGCTTCGCAAGGCGATCGAGACCACGATCGTGAAGGACAACGTGCGCACCAGGGATCTGGGGGGCCGTGCTACAACCGCCGAGTTTGCTCACGCCGTGGCCCGTCGGGCCTAGCCACCCGTGCGCCAAGTGCGGAGCGATGGTTCCCGGGCTCACGATCGGCGGCATCTGCGCCGATTGCACCCGCGTCCTCACCCGGCGCGCGGGGCGGATCGCGCGCTGGATCGCGCTCGGCACCACCCTTCCGCTGGCGGCGTACCTGGTGCTCACCCTGCCGCCGGATCGGACGGCGCGGACCATCGGGGCCGCGGCCGCGGTGGTGTGGTACGCGCTGGTGTATCAGATCGCGTCCCGGGTCGCGCTGGAGGTGCTGAAATGACGGTACGCGCATGACGGTCCAGCTGCTCCACGTCTCCGATCTCCACTTCGGCGGGCTGGCGGACGTCCGCCAGGTCGAGGCCCTGGAGGAGATGATTCCCGATCTCCGGCCCGACGCGACGGTGATCTCGGGCGACATCTCCCAGCGCGCGCGGCACGGCGAGTTCCAGCGGGGGCGCGCGTTCCTGAACCTCGCGACGAAGACCGCGCCGGTGTACGTCCTCCCCGGCAACCACGACGTGCAGTGGTGGCACTGGCCCTTGGTCCCCGGGCTCGCGGCGCGCCGCACGGCGAAATACCGGCGCTACTTCGGCGACGATCTCGCCCCCTCGCTCCAGCTGTCCGGCGGCGCGGTGATCGCGGGGGTCCAGACCTCGTTCGGCGTCGCTTGGGGCTCCCTCACCACCCGGGTGCGGGACCTCGCGGTGAAGGGCCACCTGCCCCGGCGCGAAATCGACCGGGTGAAGCTGATCTTCGGCGCCGCGCCGCCGGATCTCGCGCGGGTGCTGGTCCTCCACCACAACGTCCTGCGGGGCGAGATTTCACAGCGGATGGGACTGGCCCGCTGGCGGACGGCGCAGAAGCGGATCCTCGCCTGCGGCGCGGACGTGGTGCTTTGCGGCCACGACCACCAGGAGGGCGCGGACGTGCTGGGGGACCACGTGATCGTCTCCACCGCGGGGACGCTCTGCACCCGCTCCCGCGGCGGCCGGCCGTCGTCGTTCAACGTCGTCACCATCGAACCCGCGGCGGTGCAGGTGACCTTCTTCCGCTGGGAATCGGAGCGGGGACGGTTCCGCGCGTCGGACACCTTCGCCTTCGCGCGGGGGCAGGGCATGGAGCGGCGGGACTCGGTCTCGGTCGGGACACCGACGAACTGAGCGCCGGCGCTACGTCATCAGACGCTACGTCGTGCGACGCGGACGTCGCGCGACCCGCGACATACCACGGGGTTTGCTCATGGCTGCCAAGTTCCAGGGCGTGGATTTCTACGGGGTCGACGGCGTGCTCTCCGAAGAGGAGCGGGCCGTCCGGGACACGGTTCGCGCCTGGGTGGACGACAATCTCCTCCCCATCATCGGCGAGCACTACGTCCAGGGGAAATTCCCGAAGCAGCTGATCCCCGGCATGGCCGAGCTCGGTCTCTTCGGGGCGAATCTCCCCGAACAGTACGGCTGCGCCGGACTGAACAACGTCGCCTACGGGCTGATCATGCAGGAGCTGGAGCGCGGAGACTCCGGCGTGCGCTCCTTCGCCTCGGTGCAGGGCGCGCTGGTGATGTACCCGGTCTTCGCCTTCGGATCCGACGAGCAGAAGAAGCGTTGGCTCCCCGAAATGGCGAGCGGCAAGGTGATCGGCTGCTTCGGCCTCACCGAGCCCGACTACGGCTCGAATCCCGGGGGGATGATCACCGTCGCCAAGGAGACCAAGGACGGCTGGGTCCTGAACGGCGCCAAGATGTGGATCACCAACGGGTCCACCGCCCAGGTGGCGGTGATCTGGGCCAAGACCGGCGCGCTCGAGGACCAGAACTCGATCCGCGGCTTCCTCGTTCCCACCGACGCGAAGGGCTTCTCGGCCAAGGATCAGAAGGGCAAGCTCTCGCTCCGCGCCAGCGACACCTCGGAGCTGGTGCTCCAGGACGTGCGGGTCCCGAAGGACGCGATTCTTCCCAAGTCCGCCGGCCTCAAGTCCCCGCTGATGTGCCTCACCCAGGCGCGCTACGGGATCGCGTGGGGCGCCGTGGGCGCCGCGATGGCGTGTTACGACGAGGCGGTGAGCTACTCCAAGAACCGGGTGATGTTCGGGAAGCCGATCGGCGGATTCCAGCTGCAGCAGGCGCGCCTCGCCGAAATGCTGACCGAGATCACCAAGGCCCAGCTACTCTGTCTCCAGCTCGGCCGGCTGAAGGACGCGGGAACCATGACCCCGCAGCAGGTTTCTCTCGCCAAGCGCAACAACGTGAGCATCGCGACCGACGTCGCGCGGGAGACCCGCCGCCTCCTCGGCGCCAACGGCATCCTCGCCGAGTACCCGGCGATGCGGCACCTCGCCAACCTCGAGTCGGTGTACACCTACGAGGGCACCCACGACATCCACACCCTGGTGCTGGGGCAGGAAATCACCGGGATTAATGCATTCAACTGAGTTCTCAGTCGTCGGCGACTGATGACCGCCCAATTCACTCCATGAGGAATGCCGCATTGCGCATCGCTGTCTGCATCAAGCGCGTCGCCGATTCGGAGACCCGCGTCAGGATCGCCGCCGACGGCAGAAGTCTGGACGAGGCCGGCGTGAAGTTCATCCTCAATCCGTACGACGAATTCGCCGTGGAAGAGGCGCTCCAGCGCAAGGAAAAAGCCGGCGCGGGAGAAGTGGTGGTGCTCGCGCTGGGCGGCCCCGCGGCCCAGGAGACCATCCGCACCGCGCTCGCGATGGGCGCCGACCGCGGCATTCTGCTCCAGACCGACCGCGTGCCGGCCGACGGACTCGAGACCGCCAAGGCGCTCGCCGCCGAGCTGAAAGCCGGCGGTCCCTGGGACCTGGTGCTCTTCGGCAAGATCGCGATCGACGATTACAACCATCAGGTGGGCCCGATGGTGGCGGAGCTGCTCGATCTTCCCTGCGTCACGGCGGCGGCGCATCTCGACCTCGCCGACGGGAACGGCACCGCCGAGCGGGAGATCGAAGGCGGGGTGGAGGTGGTCGAGTTTCCGCTCCCCGCGGTGATCACCGCGGACAAGGGTCTGAACGAGCCGCGCTACCCGGCCCTGAAGGGGATCATGGCGGCGAAGAAGAAACCCCTCGAGGTGAAGCCGATTTCGCCCGGGGCGGGCGGAGTCGAAGTGCTCGCGATGACGCCGCCGCCGGAGCGGAAGGAAGGACGCATCGTGGGCGAAGGCGCGGGCGCCGTGCCCGAGCTGCTCCGCATCCTCCGCGAGGAGGCGAAGGTCCTGTGAGCGCCGTCCTCGCGGTGACCGAGCAGCGCGGCGGCGCGCTCCGCAAAGTGTCCCACGAAGTGGTGACCGGCGCGCGCCGGCTCGCCGACCAGCTGGGCGCCACCGTGGACGCGCTGGTGCTGGGGGCGGGCCCGGTGTCGGGGTCCGACCGCCTGGGCGCGTTCGGCGCGGACAAGGTCGTGACGCTTACCGGCGCGGGGCTCGGCGCCTACGCGCCGGAGGGTTACGCGCGGGCGATCGCCGACCGGGTGAAGGCGGGCGGCTACGCGGCGGTGCTCTTCGCCGCGAGCGCGACGGGCAAGGACCTGGCGCCGCGGGTCGCGGCGAAACTCTCCGTCGGCCTCGCGGCGGACGTGACCGACGTCGCGGCCGAGGGCGGCGCGGTGATCGCGAGCCGGCCGGTGTACGCGGGCAAGGCGATTCTCAAGGTGAAGCTCACCGGGCAGCCGGCCCTGGTGTCGCTCCGGCCCAACGTCTTCACCCCGGTGGAGCGGCCCAAGGCGGGCGCGGCGGAAACGGCGGCGGTGAGCGTCGCGCCCGGCCGGGTGACGGTGAAGGACGTGAAGGCGGCGACCGGATCGCTCGACGTGGGCGAGGCCCCGGTCGTGATTTCGGGCGGCCGCGGGTTGAAGGAGCCGGCCAACTTCAAGCTCCTCGAGGATCTCGCGAAGGCGTTCGGCGGGCGGGCCGCGGTAGGCGCCTCCCGCGCGGTGGTGGACGCCGGCTGGCGCCCCCACGCGGACCAGGTGGGGCAGACCGGGAAGACCGTGAGTCCCACGCTGTACATCGCGGTCGGGATCTCGGGCGCGATCCAGCACCTCGCCGGGATGCGGACCTCGAAGGTGATCGTGGCGATCAACAAGGACAAGGACGCGCCCATCTTCAAGGTGGCGGACTACGGCGTGGTGGGCGATCTCTTCGAGATCGTGCCCCGGCTTTCCGAGGAGATCGCGAAACTGCATGCGTGAGCGCGCGGTCGGACTCCTGCTCGCGCTCGCGGCGCTGGCGAGGCCGGCGCTCGCCCAGGAGATGCCCGGGGAGCAGCCGCCCCCCGCCGCTTTTCCGACGTCGTTCACCGCCTTCGTCTTCCTCGGCTCCGAGGGCCGGCGCGCGACCCGGGTCTTCATCGACCCCCTGGTCCCCGGCTGCGACGTCAACCCCTGCTCCTCGGACCAGGATCTCTCCGGCGCTCCGGGGCTGGGCGCGCGGTTCCAGACCAGCGTCGCCTCGCGCGCCGCGTTCCGCCTCGGCGTGGCGATCGGTTGGACCCATTACAAGATCATCTCCGCCAACGGGGGATCGTCGTTCTCCCCGCCCGACCGGGTGCGGCTGCTCCGCGCCGACGGCGTCCTGCTCTTCCGCCTCAAACCCCAGGTGCCGGTCTACTTCGGCCTCGGCGCCGCGATCGGCGAGTTCTCGCCCGGCGTGGTGATCAACCAGCCGGACGTCACCGAGTTCGGCGGCGTGGTGGTGCTGGGGATCGACCACCGGGTGTCGCCCAAGATCGGCACCCGCTTCGAGTGGACCGGCTACCTGATGAAGCCCGACCTCACCAACTACCCCTCGGAATACCACGCGCCCAATCTCGCGCTGGACATGCAATTCTCCTTCGGACTCAACTTTTTCGTGATTCGATGACGGGCGGGACGGTCGTCCCCGCGCGTTTCCAACCGCCACTCCCTCTCGACCGGCTCCTGGTGCCGCACGGTGCGGAGGGCGCGGGGGACCAGCTCGAGATGGACGTGCTCTTCGTGGGCGCGGGGCCGGCGGGGCTCGCCGGCGCCATCGAGCTCGCCAACCTGGTGCGCCGGGACAACGCCGCGGGCGGCGGCCTCGGGGAGGTGCAGATCGGCGTCCTCGAGAAGGCGGAAGCCCTGGGCGAGCATTCGCTCTCCGGGGCGGTGGTGAATCCCCGCGCCTTCCGCGAGCTCTTCCCCGAGCTCGAGGACTCGGACTTCCCGTTCCGCGGCCCGGTGTCGAAGGAGTCGGTCTATCTCCTCACCGCCCGCGGGAAACTGCCGATTCCCACCCCGCCGACGATGCACAACAAGTCCTACTACGTCGCTTCGCTTTGCGAGATGGTCCGCTGGCTGGGCCAGAAGGCCGAGGCGCTGGGCGTGAATCTGTTCACCGGATTTCCCGCCGCCGCGCTCCTCGTGGAGGGAGAGCGGGTGATGGGGGTGCGCACCGCGGCCACCGGCACCGACCGGGACGGCAAGCCGCTCGCCAACTACATGGCGCCGAACGATCTCACCGCCAAGGTCACGGCCCTCGCCGAGGGCACCCGGGGAATGCTGGCGCAGGCGTTCTTCGAGTGGCGGCGCATCGCGTCGGAAAATCCGCAGATCTTCGCGCTGGGGGTGAAGGAGATCTGGGAGACCAGGCGGCCCCTCGATCGGGTGATCCACACCCTGGGCTGGCCGCTCCCGCCGGACGCGTTCGGCGGGAGTTTCATGTATCCCCTGGAACCGAACCTGGTGGCGCTGGGTCTCGTGGTGGGCCTCGATTACCGGGACGCCGCGCTGGACGTGCACGTCCTGCTGCAGAGAATGAAACAGCATCCCCTGTTCGCCGGGTACCTGGCGGGCGGGGAGCTCGTGGAATGGGGCGCCAAGACGATTCCGGAGGGCGGCTACTACGCGGTCCCGTCCCGCCGCTCCGGCGACGGGGTGGTGGTCCTCGGGGACTCGGCGGGATTCGTGGACGTGCCGTCGCTCAAGGGCATCCACTACGCGATGCAGTCGGGCATCGAGGCGGCGCGGGCGATCTTCGCCGCGCTCAAGGCCGGCGACTGTTCAGCGGCGCGGCTCGGCGCCTACGATGTCGCGATGAACGGCTCGTACGTGATGGACGATCTCCACCGCACCCGCAACATGCGGCTCGCGTTCAAGGACGGTTTCTGGGCGGGCGGCGTGCGCGCCGGGCTGATGACCCTCACCGGCGGCCGCTTTCCCGGCGGGAAGATCGCGATGGAGCGCGACGCGGAGGTCGCGCGCCTGGCCGGCGCGGCTCTCACTCCGGGGGAAAGCCCGGGGTCCCCGGGGATCAGCAAGGTGGACGCGGTTTTCAAGTCGGGTAACGCGACCCGCGACACCATCCCCACTCACCTGGTGATCGGGCGGGACGTGCCGGCGGAGGTGGCGCGGTTCTACGCGCACCTCTGTCCGGCGGGGGTCTACGAGGAAGTGGACGGCGTCCTGCGGGTGAACGCGCCGAACTGCGTGGACTGCAAGGCGACCGACGTCCTCGGTCCCCGGTGGACCCCGCGCGAGGGCGGGAGCGGGCCGAAGTACAAGCGGATGTAAGGGCTCACCGATCCAGCGCCGTCACGTCCAGGATCACGAGCTCCGGACCTGACGGATCCTTCGCGCCGAACGCATACACCTTGCCCCCGATGTATCCGAAAGTGGCGGTATGCACGCCGGTCGAGACCAGGTACTGTCCGCGGAACGCGGGATGCGCGGGGTCGGCGAGGGAATAGAAGTAGAACCCCGAGCCCGAGCCGCCTTCGGTCGAGAACATCAGGAGCTTGCCGTCCGCCGAGACCTCCACGTCACTCACCGTGACGATCCCGGCGGTGATGATGGAGTCCACCAGCGCCGGCGCTCCCAGCGAATCGAGCCGCCACACCTTGAGCGCGTTGCCCACGACGCCGGTGGTGCGCTGGGCGAAGCCCCAGGTGCCGGTGTAGGCGTAGCCGTTCGAGACCCAGAGGTCGGAGCCGTACCGCTCGGGGACGTTGTTCCCGCCGCCCCCGGTCGCGAAGTGGCCGCTGCTCGCGCCGAGCCGCCAGAGCCCGCTCAGCATGTCCAGCGCGTAGAGCGACCCGCCCACGCGCTGGACGCCCCAGACGTAGGTATTGCCGGCGCCGCCCGGCGCGATGGTGTCGATGCCGCGGGCGGAGAGGTCGCCCGCGAGCGTGTCCGACACGTCGAGTGCGACGACGCCGGCGTTGTAGTACGCGGCGTAGAGGATCTGACCGGTCTCGTCCATCCAGAAGTTGTGCGGTCCCGCGCCCGCGATGTGGAAGAAGCCGACCTCCTTGGGGTTGCCGAGGTCCGACACGTCCACCACGTGCAGGTCGCCACTCGAGCTCGACCCAATGCTCCCGGGCCCTTCCTGCCCGACGAAGAGGTAGCGCTTCTCCCCGGTCACCGGGTTGTGAAACCACCAGGCGTTGTGGACCTCGCCGCCCGCGGTGACGATGCTCGAGACCCGGACCGGCGCGGCCGGGGTGCCACCCATGATTCCGTTCCCCACGTCGAAGATGATCACGCCCGAGTCCCAGGCGCAGACGAAAGCGATCCCGTCCCGGACGTAGGTGTCGTGAATCCCGTAGTAGGGCGGGATGTTTACCGTGGCGACGAGCGCGGGCGTGCTGTCTCCGGGTGGCGGAGGGGCGGCCACCGAGTGATCCTCGCGGCACGCCCCGGCGCCCAGCGCGAGAAGCAGGAGGACGGCGCCACGGTCACATCCCACGCATACCCGCCATTCCGCTCATCGCGCGGTCATCGAGATAGTGACCCATCCGGTGTCCCGTCATTTTCCACCGCACGGCCACGCCGACCGACAGGGTCCAGGAAAAGGTGCGTCCGTAGGTGGTCTGAGGATCGAAAAGCCCGCTTCCGACCTTCGCGATCCGCGCGTAGGAGACTTCCCCGAACGGCCGCACCGCGAGCGGGCCCCGCGGCCTGAGGTCGTACCCGTATCCCGCCGTGAAGATGGTCCAGCGGGTGACGCCCAGAATCGAGCTTTCGAGGAGCGGGCGCACGGTCCGGAACGGATCGGTGGTGCGCTCTTCCTCCGGGCGCTCGGTGCGTTCGATCCGGAGATAGGGTGTGTGGCGGCCCAGGGTCACCGACCCTTCCGCGGCCTGGCTCTGGAAGACGAACGCGCCGTTCGCCTCCGAGGTTCGCGCGATGGAAAGGAGCCCGTACCACTGCGCGGCGCCGTCCGAGCCCTGGTACCGCGCGGACGTGTTCCACTTGGACTGATCCGGTCCCGCGCCGCCGCGCTGCTCCGGCGAATGCACCCGCGCGAGCGACGCCTCCCATTCGACGCCTCGGAGCGGACTCACCGTGAGCCGCGCCGACCAGGAGTCTCCCACCCGGCTCACCTTGGGCCATTCCGACGGATTCTCCGGCTCGTCGCCGTTGAAGAGCGCCGCTTCGAGCAGCGCCGGCCCCACCCGCACCCCGGCGCCGACCAGCGCGCGCTCGAGGATCTGCGCCAGGTGATGGTTCACCGGATAGCGCTCAACGGGCCGGCTCATCGGATCGTCGGGTCCGAAGGGCGCGAACCCCTTGCCGAGGGCGAGCGAGAGGGACGCGGGTCCGTCGGCCCGTCCCAGCACGTCGTGCGCGGCGAGGATCAGCTCGTGGACGTAGGTGTGGGGATGCCGGCGATCCACGAATCCTTCGCCGTAGGCGCCGATGGTGAGCTCGCCGTTGGGGATGGTGAGCCCTTCGACGTCGGCGGTGGCGGTGAGCGTGAGCCGGCCCCAGCCGGCCTCGATCATCGCCACCGGCTGGACCAGGCGGGCTTCGCCGAGCGAGCCGCCTCCGGGAATCGGATTCTGTTGAGTGAAGACCCCGATCGCCTGCGCGCCGGGGGCGAGCCAGGGGGCTTGGGCGGCGAGTGGCGACGAGACCAGGCCGAGGACGATGCCGACCGCGGTGCGCGCGACCTCGGGAAGGTTGGCCCTCACCCCGCGGCGCATTTCAGGCCGGGCTTCAGCCCGGGATGATGAAGTGGACACTGCTTGGCGTACCCCTGGTGCCTGCCTAGGCTCCCCCCGCCACCCCCGCGAGCTTCAGTCCGTCGAGGATGAACTGGATCGCGATGGCGCAGAGAACGAGGCCCATCAGCCGGGTCAGGATTCGCATGCCGGTCTGCCCCAGCCGCCGCTCCACCAGGGAGGCGGCGGCGAGTGTGAGGTAGGAGATGAACGCGGTGAGCGCGATCGCCACGTAGATGCCGGCCGTGGTAAAGACGCTCTTCGACCCCAGCGCGAGCACCATCACCGTCGAGATCGCGCCCGGCCCCGCGAGCATCGGCACGCCGAGCGGCATGATGCCGATGTCCTCCTTGGTGATGCCCTCCGCGGTCTCGACCGGCGTCTCCCGCTGCTGGCTGCGCCGGGCCTGCACCATGTCCAGCGCGTTCAACCCGATCAGCACCCCGCCCGCGATCTTGAACGCGCCCAGGGTGATGCCGAAGAGCTTGAAGATCAGACTCCCCCCCGCCGCGAAGAGCGCGAGGGTGATCGCGACCGTCCAGGCGCCCCGCTTGGCGAGAAGGCGGCGCATCTCGGGCGTGTCCCGCTCCGTCATCGCGAGGAAGCTCGGCACCGCGGCGAACGGGTCCACGATGAAGAGGACCGAGGTGAGGACCAGGAGCAGGTCCTGCAGGGCGTGGAGCACGGGCTCGAACGAGGCGGGCACGGTCAGAAGGGCGGCTCCGGCAGGTGCCGCGGGTCGTCGAGGAGAATCGCGTCCAGCCGCTCGCCGGCCGGGACCTGCTGGCGGTCCTCGGGCACGATGAGCAGCGCGTCGGCGCGGGCCATCGAGGTGAGGATGCCCGAGCCCTGCGGTCCGGTGAGCCGCGCCACCAGGTCGCCGTTCTCGCTCGCCACCACGGCGCGCAGAAAGTGCCGCAGCGGGGGCCCGAGCTTCACCGGCTCGGCCAGAATCACCGAAACGGTGCGGCGGAAGGGCAGCGGGTGCCCCGCCAGCCGCCGGATCGCGGGGCGCACGAACAGCTCGAAGGTGACCATGGTGCTCACCGGGTTTCCCGGGAGCCCGATCCACGGCTTGCCGTCGAGGACGCCGAAGCCGAGCGGCGCGCCGGGGCGCATCCGGATCTTCCAGAGCTTCATGTCGCAGTCGAGCTCGGCGAGCACGTCCCGCACCAGGTCGTGCTCCCCCACGCTCACCCCCGCGGTGGTGACCAGCAGATCGGCCCCGGCGCGCCGCGCGAGGTGCTCGCGGAGACTTTCCTTCGTGTCCCGCGCCACGCCCAGGTCCACCGGCACGCCGCCCGCGCGCCGGATGTTCGCGGCCAGAGTGTAGGAATTGGAGGTCGCGATCTTTTTCCCCGCGAGGATTTCGTCCTTGCGGTCGAGATCCACGATCTCGTCCCCCGAGCCCATGAACGCGACCAGCGGGGCGGGATGGACGAGGGGCGTTCCGTGGGTGAGCGACGCGAGCACGCCCACCTGGGCGGGCCCGAGGGGCGTGCCGCCGGAGAGCACCGTCGCGCCCTTCTTCACGTCCTCCCCCCGGAAGCGGACGTTGCGCCGCGCGTCGCGATCGTCGGTCACCGCGACGGACCGCGCGGTGCCGTCCCGGGTGTCCTCCTGGCGGATCACGGTGTCCACGCCTTCCGGGAGCGGCGCGCCGGTGAAGATCCGCGTCGCCTCGCCCCGGCCCACCGGGCGCGTGGGGAAGCCCCCCGCCGCCACGCTCTCGATGACCCGCAGGATGGCCGGCTTCCCGGCGGACGCGCCGGCCACGTCGCCGCTCCGCACCGCGTAGCCGTCCATCGCCGAGTTGTCCCAGGGGGGCAGATCGAGCGGGCTCACCACGTCCTCGGCCAGCACCAGGTCGAGCGCGTCCCGCAGCGGCACCCGCGCGGGCGGGAGCGGCGTGAGATGGGAGACGATGAGCCGCGCCGCTTCGGTCGGCGTGAGCATGGTCAGGGCGGGAGAATCCGCGCGCGGTCCCAGGCGAGGTTGGCGAGGGTGACGAGCCACGCCGTGTCCGAGAAGCGGAAAACCGGGAACGGGGCGCGGTATTTCGGATTGTCGGTCACCATCGCGACCCAGTCTCCGGGATCGTGGCGCGCGGGGTCGAAGAGCGGATCGTCGCCGCAGGCGGTGCGGTAGACCTCGATCTTGGGGATGGGGTGCTCGGTGAAGCCCTCCACCACCACGATGTCCGCGCCGTCGAGATATTTCCGCGCCAGCGCGACCGGATCGCCGTCCTTCTCGGTCCGCTCGAAGAGCACCCGCTGGCCCGGCGCTTCGAGCAGCACCCGCTCGGCCTTCCCCTCGTGCCAGTGCCGCCAGGTGTCCTTGCCCTTCTGGTCCAGGTCGGCGGCGTGGGTGCCGTGCTTGAGCGTCATCACCCGGAACTTGCGGCGCGCGAGCTCGGCGCAGAGCGCCACCACCAGCGTGGTCTTCCCGGCGTTCTTCTTGCCGATGATGGAGATCATCCGCGTCGCCGCCACACATCCTCCGCCCGGGCCAGATCCTCGGGACGATTCACGTTGAAGAACAGCTGGTCCGGGTCCCCGAACGCGCGCACCCGGTCGAGCGATAGTGTACCGACGTTCACTCGCGGGTGGAAGCCGATCGCCCTCAGGTCACCCGCGTCGAGCTGGGCCGTGATCGCGTCCCGGCAGGCGGGCCCGTACACCGCGCACAGGGGCTCGACCCCGCGGCGGCCGCGGCCCGCGGGGAGTCCCTTGGGATCGCTTTCGGGGAGAAAGGCGTCGTACGCGACCGAGCCCCCGATCAGTTCGACCAAAAGCGCCGCGGGGACGAAGGGCATGTCCCAGGCCACGCACAGCACCGGCTCGGGGAAGGCGGCCACGGCGGTGTAGATGCCGCCCAGACTCCCCGCGCCGGGACGGGCGTCGGGAATGGTGCGGAGGTCGGGGCGCCAGGATTGCGCGTCGGGGGCGTTGGCCACGAGCAGGGGCGGCGTCCCGGTGGCGGCGGCGACGGCGTCCACCACCCGGTCGAGAATGCGCCGCCCTCCCACCTGGAGCAGGCCCTTCGGTTGTCCGCCGTAACGGCTCGCGGCGCCTCCCGCGAGCACGGCTCCGCGCACGCTCAGTAGCGGCGGCCGCGGCGCTGCTCGAGCACGATGTCGAGGGCCATCCGGAAGGTGAGGTTGTGCTTCCACACCGCCGCGTGCGGCGGGAAGAGCGTCACGTTGGTCGGAGCCGCGAGGCCGGTCACCCGGTCGAGCGGTGCGTAGACGTCGCCGCCCTCGAGCCGGAACTGGTACCCGGGGCCGAGCGGCATCGCCACGCCCAGCGCCACCGAGAAGCTGAGGCTGTTCTTGGTTTCCTTGTTGTCGCCGGCGACCTGCAGCGCGCTCACGAACCCGGTGTTGTCGGTGTAGAGCCCGATCAGCTCGACCGTCCCGCGGGACCGCGTGACCACGCCCACGTCGGCGCGGAGATAGGGGCTGATCGCGCCGCGGGGCGCGGGCCGCAGCACCGTCCCGATGGCGAGGCCCAGGGTGCTGGTGGACACCGACTGGCCCTCGAGCGAAGAGCAGAGCTGGGGATCGATGTCGGTGCTGTCACTCGACGCGTCGGTGCGGATGGCGCAGTGGCTCTCCAGCGACATCCCGTAGAAGACCAGCTCCCCGTGAATGCCGACGTAGGGGGTGGGGTAGTAGACGCCGGAGACCCCGAGCGTGAAGCCGGGCACCAACTGCCGGCGGAGATCGAGGGTGTCGAACTTGGAGACGGTGTCGATGCCCGCCCCGGTTTGCACGATCATGTAGAAGGGCTGATTCCCCACCGACCACAGCTTGTAGCCGCCGTGGAAGCCAAGCTCGACCGAGAGGGTGAGGTTGGGCTGCGACCGCGTTTGGGACGCGAGGCGCGGAGCGCCCGGGAGCACGAAGAGCACGAACGTCGCGAACAGGGCACGGGGCATTGGACCTCGCTCTCGTGGCAGTGGCACGGTGCGCGCTACAAGCCGAGCGCGCGGTGATCGATCTTGATGCAACGGTCCATCACGCACGGAATGCCGGCCGCTTCCGCCCGCCGGCGGGCGGCGTCGTCCACCACGCCGATCTGGAGCCAGATCAGACGCGGGCGGATCGCGATCGCTTCGTCCACCACGGCGCCGGCCTGTTCGCTCTTCCGGAAGACGTCCACCACGTCAATGCTATGCTCCGCCGCCGCGGCCGCGAGCGAGGGATAGCACTTCTGGCCCAGAATCTCCTTCTGCCCCGGATTCACCGGCACCACTCGGTACCCCCGCTCCTTTAGATAGGTCGCGATTTCGTGGCTCGGCCGGTCGGGGTTGGGGGAGAGGCCCACCACCGCGATGGTCTTCGCCCGGCGCAGGAGCTCGCGCAAGAGATCGGGGGTCACGGCTCCGGACGGTGCAGGTGCGGCGCGCCGCTCACCGCGCGGCCCACCAGGAGCATCCCCGAGCGCCGCGCGATGGTGAGGGCCAGCGTGGACGGCACCGAGGGCGTCGCCACCCAGGCCACCCCGGCCCGCGCCGCCTTGAACGCGAGCTCGGCGGAAATGCGTCCGGTGACGAGGAGTCCCCGGCCGGTGATGACATCCCGCGCCAGCACCGCCGCGCCCACCACCTTGTCCACCGCGTTGTGCCGCCCGATGTCCTCCGCGTGATGCCGCAGGCGCTCGCCGTCGGTGAGCGCCGCGGCGTGAATCCCGCCGGTCTCGTTGTAGCGCTCGCCCGCGGCGAAGAGCTCCTTGAACAAGGCGCGCAGGCGCTCGGCCGCCGGAGCCTCACCGCGGGCGGGGGCGTGCGCGACGGTATTGGGGTCGGCGAGCAGCGTGGAGACCGCGCCGCACCCGGACGCGAGCACCCGCTTGCGGTCTTCGCCCTTCACCCGGGCGACGCCCGCCGGCTTCACGTCGGCCCAGAAGCCGAGATCGGTGGCGCAGGGGCGGAGCCGGATCAGATCGTCCGCGGAATCGATGTAGCCCTCGCCGTGGAGCCAGCCCACCGCCAGCTCCTCCAGCTGGTCCGGGGTGCACATCCAGGTGACCGCGGGCTCCCCGTTCACCTCGAGCCAGACCGGGAGCTCCTCGACCAGCGCGCTGTCGGCCTGCATCCGGCCGCGGCGGGAGCCGGGGGCGGGGCGCGAGTCCTCACCCCCCGACGCCCTCTCCGTTGCGGAGAGGGGGGACGCGGGCGGCTCGCCGGGCTTACGCTTCACCGAAGTACTCGGAGTAGAGATGGTCGCTCTCCTGGACCCGCACCGCGTGGAGCCGCGCGCCCTCGGGGAGCCGGGAGGCGAGCCGCTCCCAGAAATACACCGCCAGCGCCTCACCGGTCGCGAGCCGTTTGCCGTCCGCGAACTCGGGGATCGCCTCGTTGATGGACTTGCCGTCCAGCCGTTCCGTGATTTCGGTTTTCAGGATCCGGTCCAGCTCCTTCAGATTGATCACGCCTTTCTTCTCGGGCTGGAGCCGCCCCGCCACCGTCACCTGCACCCGGTACTTGTGACTGTGGTCGGCGGCGGCCTTGCCGAACTCGGCCGCGTTCTGTTCCGGCGTGAGGTCGGCGCGCCGGATGCGGTGCCCGGCGGTGAACTCGAGGATCGTGGTCAGGTAGGCCGTGGCCATTGTCAGAATACTCGCACCGCGCTCGCCTTGAACGAAAACACCACGGAGGCCCCCGGCGCGAGGGCGAGATCGCGCGTCGCTTCCTCGGTGATCGCGGCCACGAGCTCCACGCCCACGTCCGCGGAGAGGTGGACGCCCCCCCGCTGGCGGGCGAGGCGGGTGACCTTCCCCCGGAACACGTTGCGCGCGGACGAAGGCAGGGGCTCGCGGCTCACCAGCACGTCGGTGGGCGGGACGGCGAGGATGGCGGGGCCGGTCTTGTCGCTCACCACCGCGATCCGGATCCCCCCCACGGCGACGTGCTGCAGGCCCCCGGCGTCGGGGCCGGGGAGGTCCACCCGGAAGAGATTCTCGGGCGTCACCGGGGAGAGCCGCCCTTCCGCCAGCGCCCGGATGTCGTCGGTCCAGCGGTAGGCGTCCTCCAGCTGGTGCGACGCGACACACACCGCGAGCGGACGCGCCCGGCGCTCCTCGTCGAGCGCGCGATAGAGCGCCTGCGACGCCGCGCGATCGGCCGACGCCGCGGGCTCGTCGAGGAGCAGGACGTCGGGCTCGATCGCGAGCGCGCGCGCCACCGCCACCCGCTGAACCTCGCCCTCGGACAGCTGCTGGCGCCGGCGCCCGAGCAGGGCGGAGAGGCCGAGCCGTTCCGAGACCCGCGACACCTGGCGCTCGATCTCGCTCGCCCGGCGGCCCCGCGCGCGCAGGCCGTAGGCGATGTTCTCCCGGACGGTCCCGCGGAAGAGCACCGGCCGCTGCTCCACCAGGGTCACCCGCCGCCGCTCGCCCGCCGCGGGCCTGCCGTCGAAGCGCACCACGCCCTCGCTCGGCGACTCCAGAGAGGCGAGCAGCCGGAGCAGGGTGCTCTTGCCCGAGCCGTTGTGGCCCACGATGGCCACGGCGGAGCGGTCGGGGACCAGGAAGCGGTCGAGATCGAGGACCAGGCGGCCCGCGTAGCGGTGCTTCACGCCGACCAGCTCAAGCATCGCCGCGCCCCTGGAGCACCTGCAGCGCCACGTTCACGAGCAGCGCCAGCACGAGGAGAATGATTCCCAGCGCGAGCGCGAGGCCGAAATCGCCCTGCGACGTGGAGAGCGCGATCGCGGTGGTGAGGGTCCGGGTTTGCCCGCGCACGTTGCCGCCGACGATCATCGCCGAGCCGATCTCGGCGATCACGTGGCCGAACGCGGCGGTGATCGCCGCGGCGAGCGCGAAGCGCGCCTCCCGGGCCACGGTCCACGCCGCGCGCCACGGACCGGCCCCGAGGGTGAGCGCGGTGCGGCGGACCCGCGGGTCCACGCCCTGCACCGCGGCGGCCGAGAGCGCGGCCGCGATGGGGAAGGCGAGCAGCACGTCGCCCAGGGCGATGGCCTGCCAGGTGTAGAGCATCGAGAGGCCGCCCAGCGGACCCCGCCGCGAGAGCAGGCCATATAGAAGAAGGCCGACCAGCACCGTCGGGAACGCGAGCGCGGTATTCACCACCGTGAGCGCCGCGCGCCGGCCCCAGAAGGGCCGCGAGGCGAGCAGAAACCCGGCGGGGATGCCGGCGGCGCAGGCGATGACGGTGGCGACGGCCGCCACCTTGAAGGTGAGGAGGGCGACGCCGTAGGTCTCCGGGTCCCCGGCGAACAGCAGGCCGAGGGCTCGGCGCAGGCCGTCGCCTAGAAAGTCCATCCCACGCCGAGGGTCAGCCAGGGATGCGTGGTCCAGTCACCGTCGGGGGCGCTCACCGGGAGCACGCGGCTCGAGTCGGACGCGGGCACCTTGTAGGAGAGCGGATACTTGAGCTTCCAGAACAGCAGGCGGAGATCGGTCTGCACGCAGATGCGGCGCGACGGGTACCAGCGGATCCCGGCGCCGGGCGCCAGCGTGAACTTGGTGCCGAAATCGTAGCCCGAGGTGTCGCGCGCGGTGCTCGAGCCGAAGGCGAAGCCGAGCGCGGTCTGCAGGTACGGGGCGAGGTGGTGGTAGGTCTTCCCGCCGGTGAGCAGCACCTCGAGGCCGACGTCCGCGAGCACCACCGGGTTCGACACCGGCCCCGATTTCCGGACGGTCGAGTCCTGGGTCGGGTCCACGATGAAGCGGTTGGTGCGGGCGTCGGCGAAGCTCACCAGGAACGCCACGGTGCCCCCCAGGTTCACGTCCCAGCGCACGCCGAAGGTCGCGCCGTTCGACGGCCCCACGCCCACGGTGCCGCGGTCGCCCGCGAGATATCCGACGAACGCCACCGGTCCCATCCCCTTCTGCATGTCCTGGTAGGGCGAGTGGGCGGGGTCGTAGCCCACTTGAGCCGACAGACGACCGAAAGACGGAAGGACGGAAAGCGGAAGCAGGAAGAGCATCGCTGCTCGCCGTGCCATCCGCCCTCCGTCTTTCCGTCCCTCCGCCGCAGTTGTTTCCTGGTTCATTCCATCTCCCGCAGATCTTTCCCCGTCATTTCGGGCGGGGGCTCGAGGCCGAGCAGGTGGAGCAGCGTGGGGCCCACGTCCGAGAGGGAGCCGCCGGCCCGCAAGCTAACCTTGCCGGACCCGCCGTTCCCCACCAGCACCAGTGGCACCGGGTTGGTGGTGTGGGCGGTGTGGGGTCCTCCCGTGGCCGGGTCGATCATCAGCTCGCAGTTCCCGTGGTCGGCGGTGATGAGGAGCGTGGCGCCCGCGTCTTCCGCGGTCTGGAGGACCCGGGCGAGGCAGGTGTCCACCGTCTCGACCGCCCGCACCGCGGCGGGTAGTACCCCCGAGTGCCCCACCATGTCCCCGTTGGCGTAATTGCAGAGAATGAAGTCGTGGCGGCCCTTCTTGATGGCGCCGCAGAGCACGTCGGTCACGCCGGGCGCGCTCATTTCGGGCATCAGGTCGTAGGTCGCCACTTTCTGCGAGGGCACGAGGAGCCGCTCCTCGTTGGGGAAGGGGACCTCGAGGCCGCCGTTGAAGAAGTAGGTGACGTGCGCGTACTTCTCGGTCTCGGCGGTGCGGAACATGGTCTTGCCCCGGTCGGACAGCACCTTGCCCACGATCTCCCGCAACACCATCGGACCGAACGCCATCGGAAAGGGAAAGGTGGCGTCGTACTGGGTCATGGTGACGAGCGAGACGCGCGGCCGGGCGCCGGTGTCGAACCCGTCGAAGCCTTCCAGCGCGAGCGCCCGCACCATCTGCCGCATCCGGTCGGCGCGGAAGTTGAAGCAGAACACCCCGTCCCCGGACTTGATGCGCGGCGCTCCCCGGATCACCCGGGGCTTGATGAACTCGTCGGTCTCCCCCGCGGCGTAGGCGTCGCGGATGGCGGTGAGGGGATCGGCGACCTCGGGGGCCGCGCCGTGCACCATCGCGTCGTAGGCGAGCTTGGTGCGGTCCCAGCGCCGGTCGCGGTCCATCGCGTAGTAGCGTCCCACGACGGTCGAGATCGCCACCGGGGTCCGGCTCCCGTCTCCCGTGTCACGTCCCACGTGCCGCAGCAGCTCCTCCATGAACGCGAGCCCCGACCTGGGGAGGGTGTCCCGTCCGTCGGTCCAGGCGTGGATCGCCACCGGCACCCCGGCGCGGCGCCCCAGCTCGACCGCGGCGAGCAGGTGGGTGTCGAGCGCGTGCACCCCGCCCGTCCCGATGAGCCCGATCAGGTGCAGGGTCCCCTTCGACCGCTTGACCTGCTCGCACAACTCGACCGCGGGCTCGAGTTGGAAAAACTCGCCGGACTGGATCGCCTGGGAGATGCGGACGATGTCCTGCGGCACCACGCGTCCGGCGCCGAGGTTCAGGTGCCCCACTTCGCTGTTTCCCATCTGCCCTTCGGGAAGTCCCACCGCGAGCCCCGAGGCCTCGAGCAGGGCGCGCGGGGCGCGCTCCCAGAGCCGGTGCCAGACGGGAGTTCTGCCGAGCTCGATGGCGTTCCCGTCCGCGCCGGGGCGGAACCCCCAGCCGTCGAGGACGATCAGGACGACCGGGGTGCGGGATGCGCTCGGCTTGGGCATATTGGAGGAAATGCAATGTAGCCGCGCCCTCTTCGGCCTACCAGTTGCGATTTCGCTCGCCCTCGCGCCCTCGCCCGCGTCCGCCCAGGCGCGCTACCGCGTCGTCACCGACAGCGCGTGGTTCTACCAGACGCCCGCGGGAAAACGCCTCGCCGTCGTCGCCCGCACGGCGCTCGTCTCCGCGGGCGCGCCCGAAGGCGCTTTCGTTCCCGTCACCCTCGACGGCTGGATCTTCGAGACCTCCCTCGGCCCCTCGCCCAAACCGGAATTCCAGATCGCCGTCGCGAAGGCGGGCGGAGAGAATCTTCGCGCCACGCCCCGGGGCGACCTGATCGCGACCTTGATCAAGGGATTCGGTCTCAACAAGACCGGCCAGCAGGGACGCTGGGTACACGTGACGCGCGACGGCTACATGCGGCAGGCGGACCTGACCCCCCTCATCGGCATCGTCGCCACCCGCACCGCGGCCGGCGATTCGGACTCGACCCGCGCCGCGGTTCCGGTCCCCGTCCATCCGCCGGACAGCGCCGCGGTGGACGCGAGCCGCGTGGCCGCGACGCGGCGCACCACCGTCTATCGCACCCCCGACGGCGCGCCCGCCGCGACCATCGCGGGAGACACGCCGCTGCGGGTGCTCTCCAAGTCGGGCGACTGGTCCCGGGTGGAGCTCGAGGGGTGGGTCCGGAGCTCGGATCTGGCGGTGGCGCCGGCCGGCGCGCTGGTCGGGCTCTCGGCCGCGGAGCTCCGCGCCGAGCCCCAGCGCTACGTGGGACAGGTGCTGAACTGGACCCTGCAGTTCATCGCCATCGAGAAGGCGGACGACCTGCGCCCCGAGATCCCGAACGGGGCGACCTATCTTCTCGCGCAGGGCCCGGTGCCGGAGCGCGGGTTCGTGTACGTGGTGGTGCCGGACGCGAAGGTGAACGGTCTCAGCACCCTGCCGCCCCTCGCCACCATCCGGATCACGGCGCGGGTGCGCGCCGGAAAGAGCCGGTATCTCGGCAATCCCGTGGTGGATCTCCTCACGCTCGAGGTGGAGCCGTGAACGATCTCCTGATGCAGCGTCTGATGCGCAAGCTCGAAGTCCTGCCCGAGGACAAGGCCTACCAGGTCCTCGACTACGTCGAGTTTCTGGAATCGAAGTACGCCGATCGTCCCGCGGGCGCGCCCGCCTTCCAGAAGGTGGCCGAGACGCTGGAGGACACGATGCGCGCGGGGCGGGTCCCGGTGACCGTCATCAAGGGGACGATGGACGCGGTGGGGAAGGCGGGGAAGTTCCTGGAGGGCCTCGCCGCGGCGGGGAAAGCGGCGGTGGATGAAGTGCGGAGAACGGAGCCCAAGCCCGCGGAGGAAAAGCCCAAGGTTGAGTCCGAGCCGCCCCCCGCATAACTTTCGCCATGGGAACCGTTCGCCCCGCCCCCGCGCTCACTTTCGACGACGTCCTCCTCGTTCCGCGCCACGCCACCGTGCATCCCCGGAGCGTGGACGTGAAATCCCGGTTCACCCGCAAGATCTCGCTCAACATCCCGCTGGTCTCCGCCGCGATGGACACGGTCACCGAGGCCGAGATGGCGATGGCCATCGCGCGGGAGGGCGGAATCGGCGTCATCCACAAGAACATGCCGGTGGACCGCCAGGCCGCCGAAGTGGACCGGGTGAAGCGCTCCGAGTCGGGGATGATTCTCAACCCCATCACCCTCGGCCCCGACCGCCCGCTCCGCGAAGCGCACCAGCTGATGGCGCGCTTTCGCATTTCCGGGGTGCCCATCGTGAACTCGGCGGGCAAGCTGGTCGGCATCGTCACCAACCGCGATCTGCAGTTCGAGCGCCAGCTCGACCGGCCCATCAAGGAAGTGATGACCAAGGACCAGCTCGTCACCGCGCCCGTGGGCACCTCGCTCGAGGAGGCGGAGCGGATCCTGGGCGAGCACCGCATCGAAAAGCTCCCGGTGGTGGACCAGAAGGGGATCCTGAAGGGCCTGATCACCGTCAAGGACATCTTCAAGCGCCGCGCCCATCCCGACGCCAACAAGGATCAGCACGGCCGGCTCCGCGTCGCCGCCGCCGTGGGCGGGAATCCCGAAGCGAAAGCGCGCGCCCAGGCGCTCCTCGACGCGGGGTGCGACGTGATCGTGGTGGATTCCGCCCACGGCCACTCCCAGGGCGTGCTGGACACGGTGGCGATGCTGCGCGACGCGTTCCCCGACGCCCAGCTCGTCGGCGGCAACGTGGCGACCGAGTCGGGCGCCAAGGCGCTGGTCGAGCGCGGCGTGGACGCGGTGAAGGTCGGCGTCGGCCCCGGATCCATCTGCACCACCCGGGTCGTCACCGGGGTCGGCGTTCCGCAGATCACGGCCATCGTGGACGCGGTGCGCGGGGCGGGGGAGGTGCCGGTGATCGCGGACGGCGGGATCAAGTACTCGGGCGACGTGGTGAAGGCCCTCGCCGCCGGCGCCGCCAGCGTGATGATGGGATCGATGCTCGCGGGGACCGAAGAGAGTCCCGGCGAATCGTTCCTGCTCGAGGGCCGGCGCTTCAAGGTGATCCGCGGCATGGGCTCGGTGAGCGCGATGGAAGAGGGCTCGGCCGACCGCTACTTCCAGGAAGGCGAGGTCTCGCCCGCCAAGCTCGTGCCCGAGGGGATCGAAGGGCGGGTGCCCTACAAGGGTCCCGTGTCCGACGTGATTTTCCAGATGGTGGGCGGTCTGCGCAGCGGAATGGGCTACTGCGGGGTCTGCAACGTCGACGCGCTCCGGACCGAAACCGAGTTCCTGCGGATTACGAGCGCCGGGCTCCGCGAATCGCATCCGCACGACGTGGTCATCACCCGCGAGGCGCCGAACTACAGCGTGTAGGACATTCCGGGTCCCGCCGCGCTTGACACCCCCGGCCGCGCGCCCTACTCTAGCGGCCGGCATACCGACGTTCTCGAAGCAGTGCTTCTCCCTTACAAGAGGTCCCTCATGAACCTTTTCCGACGGAAAAGCGTCACCGAGCTGCAGGCCGAAGCCCAGACCGACCATAGTCTGAAGCGCGCCCTGGGCGCGCTCAATCTGACCATGCTCGGCATCGGCGCCATCATCGGCACCGGCATCTTCGTGCTCACCGGGACGGTGGCGGCGGTGAACGCCGGGCCGGCGGTGGTGCTCTCCTTCGTCGCGGCCGGGGTCGCGTCGATCTTCGCGGCGCTCTGCTACTCCGAGTTCGCCTCCCTCGTCCCCATGGCCGGCAGCGCCTACACCTACGGCTACGCCACCCTGGGCGAGCTCATCGCCTGGATCATCGGCTGGGACCTGATCCTTGAATACGCGCTGGGAGCGGTCACGGTGGCCATCGGGTGGTCCGGGTACGTGGTGAGCTTCCTGCACGACTTCGGGATCAACGTGCCCTGCTCGCTCGCGGCGGCGCGGGGCGTCGCGGTCACCTGCGCCGACGGCACCACGGTGACGGCCATCTTCAACCTGCCCGCCGTCATCATCATCGCGCTGGTCACCGCCCTCTTGGTCATCGGCATCAAGGAGTCCGCGAACTTCAACAACTTCATCGTGTTCGTGAAGGTGGCGGTGGTGCTGCTGTTCATCGCCTTCGCCGCCAAGGCCGTGAACCCGGCCAACTGGCACCCCTTCATTCCCCCGCAGACCGTGGTGAACGGCGTCCCCCAGCCGGGGCTCTTCGGCTGGAGCGGAGTGATGACCGGCGGCGCTATCGTGTTCTTCGCCTACATCGGGTTCGACGCGGTGAGCACGGCGGCGCAGGAAGCGAAAAATCCCCAGAAAGACATGCCGATCGGCATCATCGGCTCGCTCCTGATCTGCACCGTGCTCTACATCCTGGTCTCCGGGATCGCGACCGGCGTGATGAGCTACAAGGACTTGAACGTGCCCGACCCCATCGCCGTCGTGGCCGACCACGCGGGCCTGGGCTGGATGTCCACCTTCATCAAGCTCGGCGCCATCGCGGGGCTCTCCTCGGTGATCCTGGTGATGCTCCTCGGGCAGTCCCGCGTCTTCTGGACCATGTCCAAGGACGGACTCCTGCCGCAGTTCGTGAACCGGATCCATCCCCGGTTCCAGACGCCGTACATCACGTCCATCATCACCGGCATCGCCGTCGCGTTCTTCTCGGCGATTCTCCCCATCCGGGACGCGGCGAGCCTGGTCTCCATCGGCACCCTGCTGGCGTTCGTGATCGTCTCGGTGGGCATCCTGGTCCTGCGGCTGCGGGAGCCGAACCTGCCGCGCACCTTCAAGACCCCGTGGGTGTGGTTCGTGGCGCCGGCGGGCGCCTTCTGCGCGGCCTACCTCATGAAGTCCCTGCCGCCCGTCACCTGGATCCGGCTGATCGTCTGGTTCCTGATCGGGATGGTGGTCTATATCGCGTACAGCTACAAGCACTCCCGGCTGAACCGGGCCCAGTAGCCCGGAGAGGACGCGTCCGGCGGCCGGTCTCCCGCGGGAGGCCGGCCGTCGTATCTTTTCAGGGTATGCGCGCGCGCCTTCTGCTCTGGCTCAAGTGGGTCGCCTTCTGGTCCTTCCTGGGGTTCGCCTCCTCGCTCCAGCTCTTTTTCGCTGACCAGCGGCTCGCGTCCCATCCCGGCACCTGGGCCCAGGCCCTCGCCGCGAGTCTCTCCACCTGGTACCTGTGGGGCGTCTTCGCGCCGCTGGTCGCCTGGTTCGGCCGCCGCTTCCAGGTGGACCGCTCGAATTTCGGCCGCCACTTCTTCATTCACCTGGGCGCGAGCCTGGACCTCGCCATGCTCCACCTGGTGCTGTCGGTGGGGCTCCAGAATCTGCTGTACGCGGCGGCGGGCCAGCCCTTCGTCTTCGCCGACAAGCTGCTCGACAACTTCACGCTCTTCTACCACTGGAACGTGATCGTCTACTGGGCGATCCTCGCCATCGTTCACGCCCACGATTACCACCGGGACCTGGAAGCGCGGCGCGCCGCGCTCGCCGATCTCGAGGAGCGGGTTGCGCGGCGCCGGCCGGCGGACCGCCTGCTGGTGGACGAGGACGGGCGTTCGTTCTTCGTCCGCACCGCGGACGTGGACTGGCTCGAGGCCGCGAAGAACTACGTGCGGCTCCACATCGGGGAGCGGTCCCACCTCCTCCGGGCCACGCTCTCCTCCCTCGAGGAGCGGCTGGACGGCGAGCGCTTCCGCCGCGTGAACCGCTCCGCGCTGGTGAACATCGACCGGGTCCGCGAGGTCCAGCCCTGGTTCCACGGGGACGCGGTGGTGATCCTGCACTCCGGCGTGCGGGTGAGTCTCTCCCGGCGCTACCGGCGGAACCTGCTCACCCAGGGCGCGCCCTAGCCCCGCTCAGCCCCCGGGAAGTCCCGGTCGTCCCGGCGCGGTTGGAGCCATCCAGCCGCGCCGCATTTTTTCCCCATGAACCTCCTCGCCACCAAACCCATCGCGACGCTCCGCGCCGAGGCGGATGCGCCCGGGGAACACGCGCTCAAGCGCACCCTCGGCCCCCTCCAGCTCACCACCCTCGGCATCGGCGCCATCGTGGGAGCCGGCATCTTCGTCTTCACCGGCGTCGCCGCGGCGCTCTACGCCGGTCCCGCCGTCCCGGTCTCGATGATCTTCGCGGGTATCGGCTGCGGGTTCGCCGGGCTCTGTTACGCCGAGATGGCGAGCGCGGTCCCGGTCGCCGGGAGCGCGTACACGTATTCCTACGCGACGCTGGGCGAGCTGATCGCCTGGATCATCGGCTGGGACCTGATCCTCGAGTACGCGATGGGCGCGGCGACGGTGGCCGCCGGGTGGTCCGCGACCTTCGTCGCGTTCCTCGAGATCCTGGGCATCCACCTTCCGGCCGCGGTCGCGAACCCGCCCTTCCAGGTCTGCACCGCCGCGCAGGTGATGCAGGTGGCGGGGTGTACCCACCCCGGCTGGAACGGCACCGGCGCGGTGGTGAATCTCCCGGCCATCCTCATCATTCTCGCGATCACCGCCATCCTGGTGATCGGGATCCGGGAGTCCGCGCGGTTCAACACCTTCGTGGTGCTGGTGAAGGTCGGCGTCCTGCTGATCTTCATCGCCTGCGGGTTCCTGTACGTGAAGGCCGGCAACTGGCACCCCTTCGTGCCGCCCAACAACGGGGCCTGGGGGAGCTACGGCTGGTCCGGCGTGCTGCGCGGGGCGGGGGTGATCTTCTTCGCGTTCATCGGATTCGACGCGGTGAGCACCGCCGCGCAGGAGGCGAAGAACCCCCAGAAGGACATGCCGGTGGGGATCCTGGGATCGCTCCTCGCGTGCACCGCGCTCTACGTGCTGGTGTCGCTGGTGCTCACCGGCCTGGTGCAGTACCAGCTCCTCAACGTCCCCGCGCCGCTCATCACCGTGGTGCAGATGGTGCCCCAGCTCGCCTGGTTCCTCCCGGTCATCACCATCGGCGCCGTGCTGGGCCTCGGGTCCACCATTCTGGTGATGCTCCTCGGCCAGTCCCGCGTGTTCTACTCCATGTCCCGCGACGGCCTCCTCGGCCCCTGGGCGGGGAAGGTGCACCCCCGGTTCCGCACGCCGTACCTCTCGACCATGTACACCGGGGTCGCCGTCGCCCTGTTCACCGGCCTGTTCCCGATTCAGCTCCTCGGGCAGCTGGTCAACATCGGCACCCTGCTCGCGTTCGTGCTGGTGTGCGGCGGCGTCTGGGTCCTGCGGCACACCCGGCCCGATCTCGAACGGCCCTTCCGCACGCCGCTCGTGCCCCTGGTCCCCATCCTCGGCATGGTGAGCTGTCTGGGCTTGATGCTCACCCTGCCGGTCGACACCTGGATCCGGCTGGTGGTGTGGCTGGTGATCGGCTTCGGGATCTACTTCACCTACGGCGTCAGGCACAGCAAACTGCGCCAGGCGCTGAAGAAGGGCGTCTAGAGAGAACGGCGTCCCCGAGGCAGGAGCGTCTCGACCGTTTGCGTCTTGACGTATCTTGTCCTCATGACCCTCACCGTTCCCCCGGACCGCGTAGCGGCCGCCCGGGAAATCGCGAAGCTCGTCAAGCAGGAGGCCCGGATCGTCCTGACCACGCACGTCAACGCCGACGGGGACGGGTTGGGGAGTGAAGTGGGGATGTGGCACCTCCTCGCCGCCCGCGGCGCGCGCCCCCTCATCGCGAACCCCACGCCCATCCCGGAGCGGTTCGATTTCCTGATCCCCGGCGGCGCGGACGTGAGCGACCGGGCGGTGAAGGAAATCGGCCGGGCCGACGCGGTGATCGTGCTGGACATCGCGGACCTCTCCCGCCTCGGCGACCTGGGCCAGGCGGTCCGCGCGGCGAAGATCCCGGTGGGATGCGTGGATCATCACGTCAGCCCCGGCACCCTCCCCGAAGGGCCGCGCCTGGTGGCGCCCGAGGCCGCGGCCACCGCGGAGCTGATCTTCGATTTCGCGACCGCGCTGGGCTGGGAACTCCCCGCCGACGCCGCGCGGGCGCTCTACGTCGGCCTTCTCACCGACACCGGGGCGTTCCGGTTCTCGAACACCAGCGCCCGCGCCCTCCGCGTCGCCGGGGACCTCCTCGAGCGCGGCGTGGATCCGGAAACGATCTACGAGCAGGTCTACGCCAGCGCGCCCGAGGGGCGGATTCGCCTCACCGCCGAGGTGCTGCAGACCCTGGTGGTGGAGGACGGACTCGCCTGGGTGACCGTGCCGCCCGGGTCCCTCGAGCGCTACGACGCCTCTCCCGACGACCTCGACGGCATCGTGGAGTTCCCGCGCTCGATCGCCGGGGTGCGTCTCGCGCTCCTCTTCCGCGAGCTCGCGAACGGCCGAATCAAGGTTTCGTTCCGCTCCATGGGCGCCGTGGACGTGGCGCGGCTCGCCGGCCAGTTCGGCGGCGGGGGCCACAAGAAGGCGGCGGGCGCGTCGCTCGACGGAACCCTGGCGGAGGCGGAGGCGAGGGTCCTCGCCGCCGCCCGGGCGTTGTTGAAGAACCCTTCATAGAGTCTTCACCTTCCGAACCCTCGGTCGCACATAGCCTTGTTCCCCATAACCGTGACGGTTGGCGCGCGGCGTCAGTCACTCTTTCACGAGGAGCGGGACTATGTGGCGTCGATTCGGGATGTTGGTGGCGGGTACGGCGGTGCTGGCGGTGGTTCCCCGGGCTCTCAGCGCTTCCGGCGGCCGGTATGACCGGACGGCGGCGGTGCGGTCGTATGAAGCGTCCTATGCCCACAAAACCTTCGACCTGACCCCGGCGTTCGCCCGGCAGACGGGCCTCGCCTGCAGCGCCTGCCACACCCACTACCCCGAGCTCACGCCGATGGGACGGGCCTTCAAGCTCAACGGCTACGTCTTCCGTCGCGCCGACTCACTGCAGGGCCGGAGCCCCGAGGGCGAGCAGAATCTGCTCCTCAACCTGGTGCCGCCGCTCTCGGTGATGTTCCAGACCTCCTACACCGCCACCGCCAAGGCCCAGCCCGGGACCCAGAACGGCATCGTGTTCTTCCCCGACCAGGTGAGCATCTTCACCGGCGGCGAAGTCACGCCGCACGTCGGCGGGTTCCTCCAGGTCACCTTCGATCCACAGGACGGCTCGCTGGGGATCGACAACGCGGATTTCCGCTACGCCAACAACACCACGCTCTTCTCCAAACACACCGTGTTCGGGGTGAGCGTCAACAACAATCCGACGGTGCAGGACCTGTGGAACAGCACGCCGGCGTGGGGTTTCCCCTACGGCAGCTCGCCCGCCGCGCCGACTCCCACCGCCGCCACGATGATCGACGGGACCCTGGGCGGCCAGGTGGCGGGCCTCACCGCCTACTCGATGTGGAACAACCAGATCTACGCCGAGGTCGGCGGCTATCGCTCGGCCCAACTGGGCGTGGCCCGTCCCTTCGACAGCACCTCCACCGGCGTGATCAAGGGTCTCGCGCCCTACTGGCGCGTGGCGCTGCCCAACACCTGGGGAGAGCATTCGCTGATGGTCGGGATGTACGGGATGTCCGGGACCGAGTATCAGGGCGGCGTGACCGGGCCGACCAACCGGTTCTCCGACGTGGCCTTCGACGTGGCCTACATGCTGATGATGGGGTCGAACAGCGCCACGCTGGACGGGACGCTCATTTCGGAGCGCCAGCACTGGGATCCGTCGAGCGGCGCGGCGAACTCGCTGGACAAGCTCACCACCATCCGCTTCGACGCGATGTATCACCACGGCCAGCGCTGGGCCGCGACCCTCGCGCCCTTCAGCACCACCGGCACCACGGACGCCGGGCTCTACGCGCCCGATTCCTCCGCCGCCGGCTCCGCGAGCGGAAGCCCCGACAGCCGGGGACTGATCGCGGAGTGGGACGTGATGCCGTGGCAGAACTTCCGGCTCCAGTTCCAGTACGTCGCGTACAGCAAGTTCAACGGCGGGACGACCAACTACAACGGCGGCGGCCGCAAGGCGTCGGACAACAACACGCTGTACGTCCTCGCCTGGCTGCTCTACTAACCGGGTCCTCCGACCCTTACCGGGAGCGAAGATGCGCGCACTGACGAAGCAGGGAACGAGGGCACTGGCCGCCGCGGCGGGGTTGTGTCTCCTGGCCGCGGGAGCCGGAGCGCAGGGGTCGGCGGGGAAGGAAGCCGCCTCGGCGTGGCTCAAGACCGATTCCACCGCGAAAACGGCCGAGTTCACGGTCATCGCCGGGCTCACGCCCTTGAACGCCGGAATGAATTTCGACGGCGCCAAGGACGGCGGCCTCACGCTCACCGTTCCGGAGGGATGGACGGTGGTGCTGCACGTGCGGAACAACGACCAGATGCTTCCGCATTCGGTCGAAGTGATTCGCGACAGCCAGCCCATTCCGGTGGGCCCCGTCACTCCGGCCTTCGCGCACGCCGCCACGTCCAACCTGGCGGGCGGGCTCAGCGCCGAAGCGAAGCAGGACGTCCGCTTCATCGCGGCGCAGGCGGGGAACTACATCATCTTCTGCGCCGTGCCGGGCCACGGCGCGGCGGGGATGTGGGTGCGGCTGGTGGTCTCACCGGCCGCGAAGGGTCCTACGCTGGTGGCGAGCGCGGCGAAGCCCTGACTGGTACCGGAGCATCGAGCACCTCCCGCACGCGACGCGCCAGCGTCGCGGCGGTGAGGGGCTTCTGCAGGTAGGACACTCCCGGCTCCAGCACCCCGCGGTGGACGATCACGTCCTCCGCGTACCCCGAGATGTAGAGCACGCGCGTCTCCGGCCGCGCCTCCATCACCCGCTGCGCCAGCACCCGTCCGCTCATCCGCGGCAAGACCACGTCCGTGATCATCAGATGAATGGACCCGGAGTGGTCGCGGACGATCGCCAGCGCTTGGTCGGGGTCCCCCGCGGCGAGCACCTCGTACCCCTGCGCGCCGAGGAGCCGGGTGGCCATGGCCCGGACCTGCTCCTCGTCCTCGACGAGGAGCAGCGTCTCGGTGCCGGAAGGCGCGGCCTCCTCCTCCGCCGCCGGGGCCTGCGCCGGCCGTTCGTCCGCGACCGGCAGGTAGATCTCGAAGGTGGTGCCGCAGCCGACCTCGCTGGTCACCGCGATGTGCCCGTTGGCCTGCTTGACGATCCCGTAACAGGTGGCGAGGCCGAGTCCGGTCCCCTGGCCGGGCTCCTTGGTAGTGAAGAAGGGTTCGAAGACGCGGCTCATCGTCTCGGCGCTCATGCCCACCCCGGTGTCGCTCACCGAGACGCGCACGAAAGGCCCCGGCGCCACGCCCGCTTCCGCGGCGCGCGGCGGCGCGAAGTGCACGTTACCCGTCGTGACCATCAACTTCCCACCGGCGGGCATCGCGTGCCGCGCGTTCACCACCAGGTTCATCACCACCTGCTCGAACTGTCCCGGATCCACTTTCACCGGCTCCGCGTCCGGGGCCAGGCTGGTGGCGAGCTCGACGTCGGCGCCGATCAGCCGCCGCAGCATCTTCTGCATGTTCGCGATCAGCTCGTTCACGCTCACCACTCGCGGCTCGATCACCTGGCGCCGGGCGAAGGCCAGGAGCTGATGGATGAGGTCGGCCGCCCGCCGGCCCGCGCGCCGGATCTCTTCCAGGTCCGCCCGGCGCGGGTCCTCGGCGGCGAGCGAGCGCTGGGTGATCTCGGCGTAGCCGAGCATCGCCGACAGCAGGTTGTTGAAATCGTGCGCCACGCCGCCCGCCAGCCGGCCCACCGCGTCGAGCTTCTGTGACTGCAGGAGCTGCTCTTCGAGGCGGCGGCGCTCGCCCGCCTGCAGGGCCAGCCCCGCGATGTCTGCGATCGAGCCGGCGAAACTCTGCGCTTCCGCGCTCCATTGCCGCGGGGGACCAGTGTGCTCGTGGCAGACCACGCCCACCGTCCGGCCGCCCACCCGGATCGGCGCGTCCAGGCGGGAGGTGACCGCGGCGGTGGCGACGTGGCCGGCCGACAGCTCCTGCGTCCTCGGGTCCGCGTGCACGTCGTGCGCCGCGATCACCCGATCCTCGTCGAGCGCCCGGCGATACGCCGGGTATTCCGCGGCGGCATGGGCCCCCAGCGTCCCGTGGCGGTTGGCCGGCAGCTCGTAGAGATCCACGCAGCGGATGGCGGTGCGCTCGGCGTCGTAGAGCCAGATCCCCACCCGCGCGACGCCGAGGGTGCGTCCGGCCGACTCGGTGATCTCGCGCCAGGTCGCGGGGGAGTCGCCCTGGTAGAGGGCCGGCGATTGCGCGAGCTGGACCAGGGCCGCGTGATGGCTTCGCAGCTGCTGGTCGCGGTCGCGGACCGCCGCCTCGTCGAGCTTCTGCGCCGTGATGTCTTCGATCATCGAGACCGTGTGGACCAGCACGCCCTTGGCGTCCCGCACCGCGTTCACCGAGAGCCTCGCCCACACCACGTCGCCGTCCTTGCGCCGGTAGCGTTTCTCCATTTCGAAACGATCCCGCGCGCCCCACAGCAGCGCCTGGAACTGGCGGTCGGTCTCGGCCACGTCTTCAGGCAGCGTGACTTCGCTGAAGTGGCGTCCCGCGAGCTCGGCGGCCGGGTAGCCGAGGAAGCGTTCCAGCGCCGGATTGGCCTGGCGGTATCGGCCCCGCGCGTCCACCAGCGCCATGCCTACCGGGGCGGACTCGAACATGGTCCGGTAGCGCTCGGAGAGGTCTTCCCGGCGCCGGCGCTCATCCTCCGCGCGCTCCCGCAGCAGGCCGGTCATCTGGTTGAACTGGGCGCCGAGCCGTCCCAGCTCGTCGGCACGCCGCACCGGGATCGAGCCCTCCAGGTCGCCTCCCGCCACCCGGGACAGGCCGCGGTCGAGCTCCTCGAGCGGGCGGTAGAAGCGGCGCTGCACGAAGACGGCGATCAGCGGCACGAAGAACGCGCCCAGCACCATCCACCCCGCGAGCGCGGAGAGCGCGGTGCGCAGGGCGCCGGAGAGCGAGCGCTCCCGGGCGATCAGGTCCACCATCCCCAGGCGATCGGCGTCGGCGACCCGCCGGTTGAGCAGCGCGGCGATGGAGTCCGCGTCGTCGAGACGGGCCGCCGCTTCGCTGCCGCGTCCGAGCTGCAGCGCGGCGAGCGCCTGGTAGAGCGTGGTGCCCAGACTGGACTGCGTTCCCGTCGCCGCGGCGAGCACGGTGCGCATGCCCGTGGGGATGCCCGGAACCTGATCCGCCGAGCGGCCGGGAGCGAGGGTGTCGAGTCTCGCCTCGAGCAGCAGGGCGTGGCGGCGCACCGCGGCCAGCGCGGCCTCGCCGCGGGGACCGCTCGCCACCAGGGTCGCGATTTCGTCGCGCGCGGAGCGGAGCGCGTCGGTCCGGGCCCGCACCAGGTTGTATTGCGCGAGCAGGGCGACGCTCTTGGCGCGCAGGGAATCGGCGGTGGGCTTGATGCGCCACGCGATGACCGCGGCGATCAGCGCGATGTAGACCCCGGCCCCGATCGCCGCGGCGCGGAGCGCGGTGCGGAGAGCGATCCCCCGCCGCAGGGCCGGGGGCGGGGTCACGGGGCCGCGACCGGCACGGCACGGCCGCGGTCGATGCGCACCATGAACAGCGGCCGCTGAAAGCCCGGCCCGAATCCGATGGCGCCGGTGACGCCCGCGAGGGGCGGGCGGTCCAGGCCGAGCGAGAGCAGATAGGCGCGCACCGCCCGGGGACTGGGCCCCACCTCGCGCACGGCGCGCGCCAGGGTGATCAGCGCGTCGTACTCCAGCGCCTCGTGCGGGGACGGGTCGCGATCGGCCGCCGCGCGGAATCGGGTCACGAAGGCGCGGGAAACGCTGTCGGGAAAGGCCGGATACCAGAAGGCGGCGATCGAGAACGCGCCCGCGGCGGGGCCCACGCCGGCGAGAATCAGGTTGGCGCTCTCGACGCCGTCGCCCGCGAGGAAGTGAACCCGCGGATTCCGGGCGTAGATGGCGCGGGCGAGGCAGGCGGCGAGAGCGGATTGACTCGCGAGGAGCACCGCGTCCGCCCCCGTGCGGCGGACCGTCTCGATCGCGAGGTCGGTTTCGCTGGTGAGCCGGCCGGCCGCGTCGGCGCAGGGGCCGGAGAGCGGCAGGTCGGCCACCACCGGAACGTGACGGGCCGCGAGGCCCGCCTTCACGCCGTCCCGGAGGCCCAGACCGTACTCGTCGTTCTCGTAGAGCACCACCACGGCGTGCACGCGGAGTCCGCCCGCCGCGTACCCGGCGATGAAATCGCCCTCGATCGAGTCGTCGGGCGCGAGCCGGAAGAGCCAGGGTCCGCCCTGTCGCAGGAGCCGGCTGTTGGCGTTGGGGATGATCACCGGAATCCCGGCTTCGTCGTAGATGGGAGCGGAGACCAGCGTCTCCCGACTGCTCGCCGGTCCCACGACGCCCACCAGCCCGGGCATGGCCACGAGCTTCGCGGCCCGCTGGACCTCGCCGGCCGGCCCGGCCCAGCTGACGTTGCGGCGGGCGCTCAACACCTCCGGGGGAGTGAATCCGGGCCAGGCGCGCATCGTTTCCCGCGCCAGCGCCACCACGCTGTTCTCGACCGAGGCGTACGCGTAGCCGATGACCCTCGGCGCCCGCTGGCGGCCGCACGCGGTCGCGAGGGTGGCGGTGAGTGCCAGGACTCCCCGGGCGAACCTGCTCCAGGCGATTCCCATCGGCGAAAGCGGCCGCGCGAGGCGGCCGCCGGCTAAGATACCGGGCGGGCCCGCGGCCCGTTAGAGAGCGCCGCGACATGCAACCTTATCGGCCCCGAAGCAATCATATATTTGGCTCGTCATGACCTGGCACGCGTTCTTCGCCGTCGCCGCCCTGTTGCAGGGGGGCGGACCACCCGCCGCTCCGACGGCGGTCGCGGCGCGTACCGCGGTGCCGGTGGTGATCGACGGCCGGGACGACGATCCGGTCTGGCGCTCCGCGCCCGCCATCACCGACTTCACCGAATTCGTGCCGGTGGAGGGCGCTCCCGCCCGGTTCCGCACCGAGGCCAAGGTCGCCTTCGACGATCACAACTTCTACGTCTTCATCCGGGCCTACGACCCCGAGCCGCAGAAGATCTCCAACGTGCTCGCCCGGCGCGACGTGCGTCCCCCCACGGATCAGCTCAAGATCGTCATCGACGCCTACCACGACCGGCGCACCGGCTACGAGTTCGCGGTGAGCCCGGGCGGCGTGAAGCGCGACTACGCGGTGTACGACGACGTGAACGAAGACGAGTCCTGGGACGGCGTGTGGGACGTCGCCACCCGGGTGGACTCGCTGGGCTGGACGGCCGAGTTCCGGGTGCCGCTGTCGCAGCTCCGGTTCGCACCCTCCCCGACCCATACCTTCGGCTTCGCCATCTGGCGCGACATCGAGCGGTACAAGGAGCGGGTGGCGTGGCCGGCCTATCACCCCACCCAGATCGGGTTCATGTCCCAGCTGGGCGACGTCACCGGGATCGACGACGTGCCGGCGCCGCGCCGCCTCGACGTGACGCCATACGCGGTCGCCAAGAACGAGCCGCTCGCCACCGCCTCCGGCTTCGACCGGCACCAGACCTTCGGCGCCGGCGCCGATTTCAAGTACGGCGTCACCTCGAACTACACGCTGGACGGCACCGTGAATCCGGACTTCGGGCAGGTCGAAGCGGACCCCGCGGTGCTGAACCTCACGGCGTTCGAGACCTTCTATCAGGAGAAGCGCCCCTTCTTCCTCGAGGGGACCGGCGTGTACCGCTTCCCCGTGAACTGCAACCAGGTGAGCTGCGCCGGCGAGGGCCTGTTCTATTCCCGCCGCATCGGCCGCCGGCCCCAGCTCCTGGACGCGTACGGGGACGCGAGCTCGCCCACGGCCACCACGATTCTGGGCGCGGGCAAACTCACCGGCCGCTCCACCGGTGGCCTCACCCTCGGCCTCCTCGAGGCGGTGACGGGGCGGGAAACGGGCCCGGCGGATCGCACCATCGAGCCGGCGACCAACTACGGCGTGCTGCGTCTGGAGCAGGACCTGGACAACCACCAGAGCGGCGTGGGAGCGATTTTCACCGCCGTCGACCGCTCCCTCGATTCGCTCACCCGCGGGTTCCTGCGGAGCTCCGCCTACGTCGGCGGCGTGGACTTCCGGCACCGGTTCGGTCCGGGGAACAACTACGAGCTCACGGGCTCGGTCACCGCGAGCGACGTCAGCGGCAGCACCGCCGCGATCGCCGCGACCCAGACCGACCCCGCCCATTACTATCAGCGCCCCGACGGATCGCTGCGCTTCGACTCCACCCGCACCAGCCTGGCCGGCCACGCGGAGACCATTCACTTGTCGAAGATGGGCGGCGGCCTGGTGTACTTCGAGACCAGCTATCAGCGCATCTCCCCGGGATTCGAGCCCAACGACCTGGGCTTCCTGAACCGCGCCGACTGGCAGGACCAAAGCACCTGGGTGGGTCTCTTCTTTCAGCACCCCAGCTCCTGGTTCCAGGCGCTCCGCTGGAACTTCAACGAGTGGCACGACTGGACCAGCGCCGGCGGACTGTTGCTCGAGCAGGCGCTCAATACCAACACCCACATTCAGTTCCGCAACAACTGGTGGCTGCACGCCGGCGGCACCGTGGGCCAGCTCGGCGCCACCTACTGCGACCGCTGCACCCGCGGCGGACCCGCCCTGCGCCAGGATTCCTACCTCGCGCCGTGGATCGAGGCGCAGGGCGACCAGCGCAGCGTCTTCTATCCGGACATCTTCGCGCAATTCGTGCGCACCGACGGCGGACGCACCGTGCGCACCTCTTTCGATCCCACGCTGCAGTTTCGCCTCTCGGCCCGCACCACGCCGACCATCGGCGTGAGCTACAGTCGCAACCGCGACAACACGCAGTTCTACGGGAACTTCGTCGACTCGACCCAGGCGACGCACTACACCTTCGCCCATCTCGATCAGACCACCGTGGGACTCACCTTCCGCGTGGACTACACCGCGTCGCCCACGCTCACGCTCCAGATCTACGCCAATCCCTTCGTGAGCAAGGGCACCTACTCCCAGGTGCGGGAGGTGGTGGACCCGCGGGCCGCCGACTACGCGGCGCGCTTCGCGCCCTACGGAGACACCGCGGTCACCAACAATCCGGGCGGCTTCAACTTCAAGCAGTTCAACTCCAACGTGGTGTTGCGCTGGGAGTACAAGCCCGGCTCGGCGCTCTTCCTGGTGTGGACCCAGGGGCGCGAGGACGGGGAACCGGCCGAGGGCAACCGGTCTCTCGGCGGCGACCTCGATCGCCTCTTCCGCGCCTACCCGCTGAACACTTTCCTCGTGAAAGCGACGTACTGGTTCGACTGGTGACCCGTCGGGCGGGGTGATTACATTCCCCCCGTGCCCGCCGCCGCCGATCTGCTCGAGCGCGTTCGCGCCGCGCTCGCCACCGTCACCAATCCCCGCGTCGGACAGAACGTCGTCAGCGCCGGCATGGTGGCGGACCTCGCCGTGGCCGCGGATGGCGGCGTCACCTTCACCTTCCTGCTCTCCCGCGACGACCCGCCCTCGCTGGCGCGCGACGCCCGCAAGGCGGCCCAGGGCGTCGCCGGCGTGTCCGGCGTCCGCGTGAGCGTGACCGAGGGCGCGGGCGCCGGTGCGGGCGCCCCACGCGCCGCGCCCCACGCACCTCGCGGCGCCGTGCCTCCTCCGCCCACCCCGGAGGAGATGCCGGCGCTGGGCTCGGTGCTCGCGGTTTCGTCGGGCAAGGGCGGGGTGGGGAAGTCCACCGTCTCCGTCAACCTCGCGGTGGCGCTGCGGCGCCAGGGCCACCGGGTCGGCCTCATGGACGCCGACATCTACGGGCCCAACATCCCGCGGATGATGGGCGTGGACGGCAAGCCGGAAGTTTCGGGCGGCAAGATCCAGCCCCTCGAGAGCCACGGCGTGAAGCTCATGTCCCTGGGGTTCATCGTGGAGCGCGAGGCCCCGGCGATCTGGCGCGGACCGATCATCATGAAGGTGATCCAGCAATTCCTGCGCGACGTGGCGTGGGGCGAGCTCGATTACCTGATCGTGGACCTCCCGCCCGGCACCGGCGACGCCCAGCTCTCGCTCGCCCAGACCATCCATCTCCACGGCGCGCTGATCGTGACCACCCCGCAGGAGGTCGCGGTGGGGGACTCGCTCCGCGGCGCCAAGATGTTCGAGCGGGTGGGGGTGCGGGTGCTGGGAGTGGTCGAGAACATGAGCTACTACGTCTGCCCCCACTGCGGCGAGCGCACCGAGCTTTTCCTCTCCGGCGGCGGGAAGCGGCTGGCGGAGGAGCTGGGCGTGCCGCTCCTCGCGCAGGTGCCGCTCCAGGCCCAGCTCCCGCAGCTCGCCGACGGCGGGCGGCCCATCGTGTCCGCCGAGCCCGATTCGCCGGCCGGAGCGGCGCTCGCGGAGCTGGCCCGCGCGGTGGCGCTGGCGCTGGGTCCCGCGCCGGCCCGGGGCCCCGGCCGCTGACGTGCGGCTCCTCGCCGCCTTCCTTCTTCTGCAGGGTCCGGCGCGTCCCGATCTGCGGGCCGGACTCGACACCCTGTACGCCGGCGCGTTCGGCGAAGCGGGCCGCTACTTCGAGACCCTCGCCGCCCGCGACACGGCCGATCCCGCCCCGTTGATCTTCGAGGCCGGCGCCTACATCTGGTGGGCCGCCGCCAAGGATTCGGACGACTTCGAGCGGAACCGCATCGATTCGCTTCTCGACGCCGGTGTCCGCCGCGCCCGCGCCCTCGCCCCCGGCCCGGTCACCGAGTTCTGGCTGGGCACCGCGCTGGGCTACCGCGCGCGCCAGCGCGACCTCCACGGCCACGCGTTCTCCGCCGCCAAGGACGGCAAGGCGATGCGCGACGCCTACCGGCTGGTGCTCGCCGCCGATTCCTCCTGCGTGGATTGCTACCTCGGGCTCGGCGTGTACGAATACGGTCTGGCCCGCGCCGGCGGACTGGCGCGCTTTTTCGCGAGGCTCGTCGGGCTGGGGAGCGGCAACGCGGACACCGCGCTGGTCGAGCTGCGGCGCGCGGCGACCGGAGGCGATCTGGCGCGGGTCGAGGCCACCTGGGTGCTCGCGGCGGCGCTCGAGCGGGAGGCGAAGCGCGATCCGCCGAACCCCGCCCTCCGGCGCGAGGCCCGCGGGTACGTGGAGGGCCTCGCCTCGCGTTACCCCGGCAACCCGGTCTTCCAGCGCTTTCTCGCGCGCGTGCCGGACCCCGGGCCATGACCGTCACCACCCCGCGAAGTCCCGGGGCGCTCACCGTCGGCCCCCTGCGGCCGGTGATCCTGCGGCTCGCGGCTCCCGCGGTCGCGATGATGGCCTGTCATTTCTCGTTCAACCTGATCGACAGCATCTGGGTGGGCCGGCTCATCGGGCCCGCGGCGCTGGCCGCGGTGTCCACCGCCGGCTTCTACACCTGGGTGCTCCTCTCGCTGGGCGAAATGGTCGAGGTGGGGCTCATCGCGCTGGCGGCCCGGCGGCACGGGGAAGGCTCCCCGGAACCCGCCGCCCGCGCGGCGGCGGCGGCGCTCGCGTACGCGCTCCTCGCGGGAAGCGTGGTGAGCGCGGTGGGAATGCTCTTCGGCCCTTCGCTCTTCCGGTTGATGACGGTGCCTCCGGAAGTGGCCGTACTCGGGAAAGCGTACCTCTCCACCTGGCTCCTCGGGGGTCCGCTGGTCTTCGGCTTCTTCGCGATCGAGGCGACCTTCCGCGCCTCCGGGGACACCCGCACCCCGTTCCTGCTCCTGTTGACGTCGGTGGCCCTCTCGATCCTGCTGGACCCGCTCTTGATCGCGGGGCTCGGGCCCTTCCCGCGACTGGGAGTGGAGGGCGCGGCGGTGGCCTCGGTGATGGTGCGGGGGGGAGGATGCCTGATCGGCGTGGCGATCGCGCTGCGCCGCGGGCTGATCCGTCTCTCCGCGCCCGACTGGCGCGCCATCCCCACCATCATGCGGATCGGGGCGCCGATCTCGCTGAACGGCGTGCTGTTCTCGCTGATCTACATGTGGCTCACCCGGTTCACGTCCCGCTTCGGCACCAGCGCGCTCGCCGCGCTCGGGATCGGACACAAGGTCGAGGGCCTGGGGTTCATCGCCATCTCGGGATTCGCGCTCTCGGCCGGGGCCCTGGTGGGGCAGAACCTGGGCGCGGGACTGGAGGATCGGGCCCGGGACGCGGTCCGCCTCACCGTGCGCTACTGCCTGCTGGTGACGGTCACCACCGCGGTGATCTTCCTGCTGGTGCCGCGCACCCTCGCCGGCCTGTTCACCACCGACCCGGCCGTCATCAGGGACGGGAGCTGGTATCTGCGGGTGATCGCGTTCGCGCAGGTGGGGCAGACCTTCGAGATCATTCTCGAGGGCGCGCTCGCCGGCGCCGGCTACACCTTCTGGCCCCAGATCACGAGCGTCTCGCTCTCGGGCCTCCGGGTGCCGCTCTCGGCCTGGTGGTCCCGGACCATCGGGCTCCTGGGGATCTGGATCGCGCTGTCGTCCACGGCCGTCCTGCGCGGCGTCGCGATGACGGGATTCTGGCGGAGCGGGGCGTGGCGGAGGAGCACGGTATGACCACGTCCCTCATCACGCTGCTGACCGACTTCGGCACCGGCGACAGCTACGTCGGCGAGATGAAAGGCGTGCTGCTCGCGGCGGTCCCCGGCGCGACGGTGGTGGACATCACGCACCAGATTCCGCCGGGCGACGTGCGGGCGGCGCAGTTCATCCTGGCGCGCACCTGGCATCGCTTCCCGAACGGGACCGTGCACGTGGTGGTGGTGGATCCCGGTGTCGGCACCGACCGCCGGGCGCTGGCCGCGACCGCGGAGGGCCACGCGTTCGTCGCCCCCGACAACGGCCTGCTCACCGCGCTCCCGCCGGGCGCGCGCTTCGCGTCGCTGCCCATTCCGGCCGACGCCTCGCCGACCTTTCACGGGCGCGACGTCTTCGCGCCCGCGGCCGCGCGCCTCGCCCGCGGCGCGTCGCTCGAGCAGCTGGGGCAGATCGTGAGCGATCCGCTCAAGGTCCCGCTCCCCACTCCCCACGCCGACGGCCCCGTCACCGTCGGCGAGGTGATCTACGTGGATCGTTTCGGGACCCTGGTGTCGAACATCGCGGGGGAGGCGGTGGAGCCGGGCGTGCGGATCAAGGTCGAGGGGACGGACGTGGGACCCCTGCGCCGGACCTTCGGCGACGTGGAGCGGGGTCAGCTGCTGGCGTACGTGGGGAGCGCCGGCACCGTGGAGGTCGCCGTGCGCGACGGCAGCGCGGCGCGCCTCTTAGGCGTCGGTGTCGGAGGCCAGGTGCGAGCCTGAGGGGCTCGTGATCTTGACCTGCGCCATCACCCGGTCGCTGAACCCGGCGCGCGGCGCGAAGCGCTGCAGCTGGACCAGCTCCAGGATGATCTTCCGCTCCCGCTCCGCCTCGGCGAAGCAGAGCGAACAGTCGGACAGATGGATGGCCCGCGCCGCGGGGAGCAGGCCCTGCGCCCAGAGCTCGATCTCGTCGGTGGTGAGGTGGGCGGTGAGTGGTTCGGTCATGGGTGCTCCGTACGGGGCCCGGCGGGCCCCGGTTTCAGTTGCGGCGGTCCTCGAGATAGCCCCGCAATTCGTTGCGGGCCCGGTGGATGTAGGTCTTCACGGTTCCGAGCGGCAGCTCCAGCATTTCCGCGATTTCCTCGTACGCGTACCCCTCCACGTGCCGCAGCATGATGCAGGCCCGGTACTCCGGGCGCAGTCTCGCGATGGCACGCTCGATCGCGCCGCCCAGCTCCCGTGCTTCCACTTCATCGAGCGGGCTTTCGGCGTGGTCGCCGAGCTGGATGGTGGTGGCCTCGATTTCGTCCGGCGTGCGGGCGTGGGGCGAGCCGTCGAGTGACAGCGTTTCGATCGAGCGCTTGCGCAGGTGATCGATGGCCGCGTTGTTCGCGATCTTGAAGATCCACGACGAGAACTTGAATTCCGGATTGTAGGACCGGATCCCGTTCAGCACCTTGATGAACGTTTCCTGCGCCAGGTCCTCGGCCAGCGCGCGATCGCGCACCATCCGATAGAGCAGCGAGAACACCGGGCGCTCGTAGCGGCGCACCAGCTCCCGGAACGCGGCGTCGTGACCTTGTTTCGCCCAGTGCACCACCTGCTGATCGCTGGCGGAGGCAAGGTTCGACGGCCTATCTTTCGCGCCTATGGCGCTCGCTCCTCTCTCCGGGGTCGTCGGTCCTGCGCGTCCCGCCGGGGCGGGGGATTCGGGCGCCAGGCGCGCCTATGTGCGCGACATGTTCTCGGCGATCGCGCCGCGTTACGACTTCCTGAACCACTTCCTGAGCCTCAATCTGGACCGGCGCTGGCGCCGCCGCGCCGTCCTCCGGCTCGGCTGGGAAGCCCGGCCGGCGGGCACCTATCTCGACCTCTGCTCCGGCACCCTGGACCTGGCCGCCCAGCTGGCGCGCGCCCGGGGCTTCCAGGGCACCGTGGTGGGAGCGGACTTCGCGCTCCCGATGCTGCTCCGCGGCCGCGGGAAGGCGGTCCGCGCGGTTCCGGTCGCGGCCGATGCCCTCTCCCTGCCGTTTCCCGACGCGCACTTCGACGGCGCGCTGGTGGGCTTCGGCGTGCGCAACCTGGCGGACCTCGACGCCGGACTGCGGGAGGCGCGCCGCGTTCTCAAGCCCGGCGCGCGGCTGGTGGTTCTCGAGCTCACCACCCCGCGCTTCCCGCCGCTGCGCGCCCTGTACCTCTTCTACTTCCGGCGCATCCTGCCCGCGGTAGGGCGGATGGTGTCGAAACATATGGACGCCTATACCTACCTGCCAGAGTCGGTGCTCGCGTTTCCCGAGCCCGACGCCCTGGCGCGTCGCCTCACCGCGGCCGGATTCTCGCGCGTGGGCTACGACCTTCTCACCGGCGGGATCTGCGCCATCCATCATGGCCTTCGCTAACTTGCGGGAGTTCATCGCCGCGCTGGATGCGCGGGGCGACCTGGCGCGGGTGCGCCGTCCAGTTTCCATCGACAAGGAAATGACCGAGATCGCGGACCGCTGCATGAAGTCTCCCGGCGGCGGTCCCGCGCTCCTCTTCGAGCATCCCGTGCTCCCCTCCGGTGGCGCGTCCTCGGTGCCGGTGGCGGTAAACCTCTTCGGTTCCGAGGCGCGGATGGCGCTGGCCCTGGGCGTCGAGTCGCTCGACGACATCGGGGCGCGGCTCACCGACCTGCTCGAGCTCAAGGTCCCCGACGGCCTCCTCGGGAAACTCGCGATGCTCCCCCGGCTGGCCGAGGTGGCCAAGTTCCCGCCGCAGATGACGGGCGGGCGGCCGCCGTGCCAGGAGATCGTGCTGCGCGGCGCCGAGGTGGATCTCGGGAAACTGCCGGTGCCCATCTGCTGGCCGCAGGACGGCGGGCCCTACGTCACCCTGGGCGGCGTCATCACCCGCGACCCCAGGACCGGGGTGCGCAACGTGGGGATGTACCGGGTGCAGGTGCTGGGCCGGAACGAGGTCGCGATGCACTGGCAGCGCCACAAGGTGGGCGCGGCGCACTGGCGGGAGATGGCGGAGCGCGGGGAGACCATGCCGGTGGCCATCGCGCTGGGCGGCGACCCCGCGAGCATCTACGCGGCCACGGCGCCGCTCCCGCCCACGATCGACGAGTTTCTTTTCGCGGGGTTCCTGCGGGGCGCGCCGGTGAAGCTCGCCCGGGCGGTCACCTCCGATCTCCAGGTGCCGGCCGAGGCGGAGATCGTGCTGGAAGGGCACATCGACCCGCGCGAGGAGCTGGTGCTGGAGGGCCCCTTCGGCGATCACACCGGGTTCTACTCCCTCGCGGACTACTACCCCAAGGTGCACATCACCGCGGTCACGACGCGGGGCGAGCCGGTGTGGCCGCACACCATCGTGGGACCGCCGCCGATGGAGGACTATTACCTCGGCCACGCCACGGAGCGCATTTTCCTCCCGCTCTTGAAGCTCACGCTCCCGGAGATCGTGGACCTGCACATGCCGGCCGAGGGCATTTTTCACAATCTGGTGTTCGTGAGCATCGACAAGCGGTACCCGGGCCAGGCGTGGAAGGTGATGAACGGCCTGTGGGGGCAGGGACTGATGTCCCTCGCCAAGGTGATCGTGGTATTGGACCAGGACGTGAACGTGCGGGACGAGAAGGAAGCCTGGTGGGTGGCGCTGAACCACATCGACCCCGAGCGGGACGTGCGGTTCTCGATGGGGCCGATGGACGTGCTCGATCACTCGAGCCGCGGATTTTCCTACGGCTCGAAGATGGGGATCGACGCGACCCGGAAGTGGAAGGAGGAGGGCTTCACCCGCGACTGGCCCGACCGGATCGTGATGGACGAGGGGACCAGGCGGAAAGTGGACCAGATCTGGCGGGAGCTCGGAATCGACCTGGCCGGGGGGCGCCGGTGAGCGGCGGGCCGGACACCGGGAATCTCGAGCGGCTGGGCGCCTTCTGCGACGGGGTCTTCGCGATCGCCATCACCCTGCTCGTGCTCGACGTGCGCGTTCCCACGGCGGAGGCGGTGACGGCGCGGGGGCTCTGGGGCGCGCTCGGCGAGCGGTGGGGATCGTACGCCGCGTTCGCGTTGAGCTTCGTCATCATCGGGATCATGTGGGCGAACCATCACAACATCTTTCGCTACATCCGCCGCTCGAATCACGTCTTCGTCCTGCTGAACCTGGGACTCCTGCTGGGGGTGGCGGTCCTGCCGTTTCCCACCGCCGTCCTCGCCGCGTATCTGCCGGTCGCCGGGGCGCGCACCGCGGCCACGGTGCTCTACGGCGCCAACCTGACCTGCACCGCGCTCGCCTTCAACGCGGTGTGGCGGTACGCCGCGGGCGGCGGCGGCCGGCTGCTCAAGGCCGACGCGGATCCCCGCCTCGTGGCCTACGTGACGCGCGAGTACCTCCTGGGGCCCGTCCTGTATGCCGTCGCCACCGTGGTCGCGTTGCTCAATGTCGGGGTGAGTCTCGGCATTCACGCGCTCCTCGCCGGGCTGTTCTTCCTGCCCAACCCCTCGCGGCCATGAGCGGGCCACGGGCCACGGACCACGCGCCTCGCCTCGCGCCGCGAGAGGGTCAAACCTTCGCCGGGCAGTCTCTATTCGTCCGGTACGCCAACTTCGTACGGCTCCCCCACACGGTCTTCGCGCTCCCGTTCGCGCTTCTGGGTGTGGTTCTCGCGTCCCGGGCGTATGCGGTGACCCTGCGCGCGCTCGCCCTCGTGGTGCTGGCGTTCACGGCCGCGCGCTTCGTCGCGATGGGCTTCAATCGGATCGCCGATCGCGCCTTGGACGCGCGCAATCCGCGTACCCGCGCGCGCGAGATTCCGGCCGGGCGGCTTTCCGTGGCAGAGGCGTGGGCCGCCGTCATCCTCGCGGCCGCTCTGTTCGAGTGGGCGGCGTGGGCGCTGAACCCGCTCTGCTTCCTGCTCTCGCCCGTGGCGCTCCTCGTCATCGTCTCCTACAGCTTCTCGAAGCGCTTCGCGTGGTGGTCCCACCTCTGGCTCGGTTTCGGGGACGCGATCGCGGGGCCCGCCGGGTTTCTCGCCGTGGCCGGCGCCTGGAGCCGGCCGGGGTGGCTGCTCTGGGCCCTCGCGGCCGCCGTGACCTTCTGGGTGGGCGGATTCGACGTGTTCTACGCCCTCCAGGATGAGGCGTTCGACCGCGCCGAGGGCCTGCACTCGGCCATCGTGCGCTTCGGGCGCGAGCGGGGGATTTTTTTCGGCAAGCTCCTCCATGGCCTCGCCCTGCTCTCGCTGCTGCTCCTGGGCTGGGGCGCGGGACTCGGCGCCTGGTACTACGCCGGCGTCGGGGTCGGGGCTCTCGTGATCGCCTACGAGCATCAGCTGGTGAAGCCGAACGATCTGTCGCGGCTCGACGCCGCGTTCTTCACCGCCAACGGCGTGGTCGCGGTGGTGGTGTTCCTGGGCGCGCTGGGGGACCGGATCCTATGAGTTTGCGGATTGTGGATTTCGGATTGCGGAATGCGTAGGAAACCGCACGCGCGGCGGGCCGGCAAGCCTCCCGTCTCCGCGAATCCGCAATCCGCAATCGGCAAGAGCCGATCGGGTGCGCCTCCCCGCCCGCCCGCGCACCCCAGGCGTTCCCCCACACCCAACCGGCGCGGCCGTTGACCCGCCTCCCCGTCGTACTCGCCATCACCGGCGCGTCCGGCGCGCCCTACGGGGTGCGTCTGCTCGAGGTCCTGGCCCGGAACGCGGTGCCGGTCTGGCTGCTGGTCTCGGCGCACGGGTGGCGCCTGCTCTCCGAGGAGTGCGGGATCGCGGACGAGACGGCGCTCCGCACGGCGACCGGCGGAGACTGGGCCTCGGTCACGATGTACGACGACAAGAACCGCGGCGCGCTGCCCGCGTCGGGCTCCGCGAAGACCGCGGGTATGGTGATCTGTCCCTGCTCCATGGGCACCGTCGCGGCCGTGGCGCACGGCACCAGCCGCTCCCTGATCGAGCGCGCGGCGGACGTCGTCCTCAAGGAGCGGCGCAAGCTGATCCTGGTGCCGCGGGAGACGCCGCTCTCGCTGGTGCATCTCAGGAATCTCACCCTCGCCACGGAAGCGGGCGCGGTCGTGCTGCCCGCGGCTCCCGGTTTCTATCACCGCCCGACCCGGATCGCCGAGCTGGTGGACTTCATCGTGCAGCGCGTGGTGGACCATCTGGATCTCGAGATCCAGGTCGCGCCGAGGTGGCAGGGCTGAGACTGGGCGTCATTTCGGACACGCACGGGCTGCTGCGGCCGGAGGTCCTGGACGTGTTCCGCCAGGTGGACCACATCCTGCACGGCGGCGACGTCGGATCCCTCGATCTCCTCACCGATCTCGAGGCGCTGGCGCCGGTCACCGCGGTTTACGGCAACACCGACGGCTTCGATCTCCGGGCCCGGCTTCCCGCCGTGGCGGAATTCCAGCTCGACGGCTTCGAGGTCGCGGTGACGCACGGCGATCAGTTCGGGAGTCCCACCCCGGCGCTCGTTCACCGGGCCTTCCCCAAGGCGGAGATCATCGTGTTCGGGCATACCCATCGCCCGTTGCTCGAACTGGTGGACAAGACGGTGACGGTGATGAATCCGGGCGGGGCGGGGCCCAAACGGTTCGGCCTCGCGCCGTCGGTGGGGATTATGGAGCTCGAGCCCGGGATTCCGCCCCGGGCGCGGATCGTGACGCTCTAACCGCCGAGGGCCGCGAGCCGCGCGCGAGCCGCGTCGCGCCGCCGGCGGAGAATCGGATCGGGGTGAGTCCAGGCCGCGAGGACCCAGCGGTAATGCGCCGCGGCCGAGTCCCGCGCCGCGATGGCGTCGAAGGCCTGGGCCAGCGCCTCGTGCAGCTCGGTTTGCGTGGCGTACATTCCGGACGCGCTCTGCGGCCCTTTCAGCGCCGCCTGGAGGACCCGGACCGCATCGGCGGGCCGTCCCGACGCCTCCAGCGCGCGGCCCAGCTCCAGTCCATTTCGCGAGAAGCCCTGCGTGCCCGAATACACGGCGCGCTGGAAGGCGGCCGCGGCTTCCGCCGGGCGGCCGGCGAGCTCGGCCTCGAGACCGCGCACGTAATGATGAAGGAGGGGATCGCGCCCGTAATTGCTCTCGCGTCCCGCGGCCTCGACCCGGTCGGCGAGGCGCGCGAGCGCGGCCCGGTCTCCCGCCGCCGCCCACGCGGTGGCGGCGTGGGTGAGATACCAGGCGCGGTTTCGGGCCGCGACCGCCGGTGAGGACGCGGGCCAGCCTACCGCGACCGACTCGAACAACCCCGCGGCCTCCCGCACCCGGCCCATCTCGAACAGCACCTGCGCCTCCGGAGCGGCCGCCGCGGCCGGGAAGGCGGGGACGGTGTTCTCGCGGCGGTAGCGCCGCGCGACCGCCAGCGCCTCCCGGAACCGTCCCTGATAGCGGAGCGAGATGACGTACTCCCACTCGCCGCGTCCCTTGAGCCCCGCGTCACCGCTGTCGATCAGCGCGCGCAGCAGGCGGTCCACCTGATCGAAGCGCGCGGCCCGCATCGCCACGGACACGGGAAGCATCGCGTCTTCCTCGTTGTTCGCCCTGAGGCCGTCGGCGCGGCGCTGGGCGGCGAGGGCTTCGTCTCCCCGATCCTCGAGGAGCAGGACCACGGCGAGCTGGTGCCACGCTTCACCTGACCCCGGTTGCACCCGCACCCATTCCCGCGCCGCGCGCTCCGCGGCGGGGAAGGAATCCGCGAGCTGGTAGGCGAAGACGATGTCGCGTTGCGCCGAGCAGGCGAGGCACGGGGCTTTCGCTCCGGCATCGAAGGACGCCGAGTCCCGTCCCACTGCCCACCGGAGCTGGGTGATGGCCCCGAGGAAGTCTCCGGTCGCCAGGAGGGCGCGCCCCAGGAAGTAGTGCCCCTCAGCCTCGGCGGGCTGGAGGGCGGCGAGCGACTCGGCGAGCGTGAGCGCGTCCTTGTCGCCCGCGCGATCGGCCCAGGTGGCGAGGATGAGCAGCCGCTCGCGGGTGGTGGCGCGGGGCGCGAGCCGCCGGGCCAGGTCGTGGTACCTGGTGTAGCCCGAATCGTCGAATTGCTCCTCGCAGGAGAGCGCCGCGTAATAGGCGGCGAGCGCGAACCCCGAATCCGCCAGGAGAGCGTCCTGGAAGCTCCGGAACGCCTCGGCGTAGTCGCCGTGTCCGTACCGGGCCAGCCCTTCCTGGTACGCCCGCAGCGCCACCGGCGAGGCGGTGGAGACGCCGGGTGGCGCCGAGATCAGGAACTGGCGGGTGCCCAGGATCCCCGCGAGCAGCGTGACCGCCACCACCGCCACGGCGACGCCGCGCTGACGGGAGCGGGTGGCGCGGGGGGCGGCGGGCGCCGGAAGCGGCGGCGCGGCCGCGCCCGATCCTTCCGTGCGGCGCCGCACCGCGTCCATCAGCGCGGCGGTCTCGGCCGTCGGGGCGACATCGTGGTCTTCGGCCAGCCGGCGGGCGAAGGCATCGTAGGTCCGGGCCGCGCCGGCGCGGTCGCCGGTCCGGTCGTATAACGCGATCAGGCGGCGGATGGCCGGCTCGTCGTCGGGCGACAACTCGACGGCGCGCCGCGCGAGCGCGATGGCGCCGGCGGCGTCTCCCGACCGCTCCCTGGCCTCCGCGAGCCCCCACGCCGCGAGCGCCGCGCGGTCCCGCAGCCGCGCCCGCTCGCGCTCGACCCACCGCTCGAACTCGAGCGCGTCCGAAACGAAGACTCCGTCCAGGAAGTCCCCCCGGTAGCGGTCCAGCGCCTCCTCGTAGCGGCCTTCGTCCGCGGCGCGCTCGAAGAGCCGGACGTCGCTCGTCAACAGGGCTTCGTTCACCGCCAGCTCTTCCGTGGTCCGGCCCACGATGGTCTCCTCGCCCAGCTCGGCGCGGAGCGCGTGCACGCTCTTTCGGAGCGCGGTGCGGGCGTGCTCCTGATCGAGGTCGGGCCAGAACGTGGCGACCAGGCGGTCCCGGCGGTGAAAACCGCGCGGGGCGGCGACGGCGAGGTAGGCGAGGAGCGCGAGACGCTTGGGCTGGACCAGCACGGCGGCGACGTCGATTCCATCGCCGCCGATCACTTCCGGGGGGCCGAGCAGGCGGAGTTCGATCATGGGAACGCTTGGGGAACGCCCGGGAAACGGCCGGGGCGCACCGTGGTCAATAAGGTAGTCCGGCCCGCATCCGCGGCAACTCGTTCCTCAATCTCTATCGGAGTGCTCCCATGCCGAGTCTCTCGAGGTCTTCCCTGGTGGCCGGAGTGGCGCTCGCCGCCGGCTCGCTGGTCGGGTGCAGCAGCGACAAGGTGGCGGGCCCGCCGCCCGTCACCGCGGTCGTGGTTACGCCCGGCGCGGATACCCTGGTCACCCTCGGGCGCACGCGGCTCTTCAGCGGCGTCGCCGAAGACAAGAACGGGAATCCGGTCGCGGGCGTGGCGCTGGAGTGGCACTCCTCCAATCCCGGCGTGGCGACGGTGGACTCGGCGAGCGGCCTCGTCACCGCGGTGGGGAACGGGCTCTCGGTGATCAGCGCCAGCGCCGGCGTGGTGTCGGGGCAGGCCAACCTCGCGGTGAGCCAGCTGGTCGCGTCCGTCACGGTCACGCCGGGAAGCGCGGGCCTCGCGACCGTCGGAGCCACGCAGCCCTTCACCGCCGTCGCCAAGGACTCGGGGAACGCGACCGTGGGCGGCGTGAGGTTCGTGTGGCAGTCTTCCGACCCGTCGGTGGCGATCGTGGACACCACCGGCCTCGCCAGGTCGAAGGGACCGGGCCAGGCCGTGATCACCGCGTCGGGCCGCGGGGTGCCGGGGAACGCGGTGCTGACGGTGACCCAGGCGGCGGCGAGCCTCGCGTTCAGCGTGGGGCCCACCTCGGCGGTCGCGGGGGAGGCGATCAATCCCGCCATCCAGGTCGAAGTGCGGGACTCTTCGGGCAACCTGATCGCCGGCTCGCGCGCGGCGGTGACGCTTGGGTTCGGGGCCAACCCGGGCGGAGCGACGCTGCACGGCTCGACCACGGTGAACGCGGTGGGCGGAATCGCCACCTTCAGCGGGATCACGATCGAGACCGCGGACTCGGGATACACCCTGACGGCGACCGGGAGCGCCGTGAACCAGGGGACGAGCGGCGCCTTCAACGTGGCGCCCGGAGCCGCGCAGGCGCTGCGGTTCGTGCAGCTGGACACGGCCGATACCGCGGGCCAGGCGCTGCCGTTCCTGATCCACGCCGTGGACCGGTTCGGGAACCTCGCTCCCGTGACGGGGGCGGCATTCTTCCGGCTGGCGGCGAATCCGGCCGGGGGGATCCTCGTCGGCGCGCAGTTCGCGTCCGTGATCACGAACGGCGTGGGGACTCTCTCGCAGTTGTCGATCCAGAAGGCGGGCATCGGGTACACGCTCGTCGCCACCGGCTCGGGTGGCGCCACGGGCCTGGATTCCGCGTTCTCGGTTGCGTTCAACGTCCACCCGGCGACTGCGACGCAATTATCGTTCACTCACCAGCCCGCGACGGGCATCCTCGGCCTCGAGGGCTTGTTCGTGACGGTCGCCTTCGAGGACGGGTTCGGAAACCACAACATCACCCGCGACACCATCAGCATGAGTCTCGCGGACAACGTCTGGGGAGCGGTCTTGCTGGGCACCGTCGCGCAGCATTCCGACTCGGGGGCAGTGGTTTTCGTGGACCTCGGGGCGGACAAGCCGGGAGACTACCGGCTGGTGGCGAGCGGGCCCGGCTTCGTTCCCGACACCTCGAACATGTTCAGCGTGGTGTTCTCCGCCATCGCCGATGTGGCGGCCGGCTACAGCCACACCTGCGCCATTTCACTGGGCATCACTTCGTGCTGGGGCGATAACAGCGCCGGCCAGCTGGGCCGGCCCAGTGGCGCCGGTGATTCGGTCGCGAACGTGGTGCCGGGGGGACTCACCTTCGTGGCGCTCGCCGCGGGCGGCTTTCAGACCTGCGCGCTCGACGGCGGCGGGGCGGCGTACTGCTGGGGCTTCGACGGTGTGGCCGAGCACGACGCACCCGCGCTCGTCGCCGGGGGGCACACCTTCTCGACGATTTCCTCGGGCCTCCAGCACACCTGCGGAATCGCGAGCGACAGCACCGCCTACTGCTGGGGCGACAACTCATCGGGCCAGCTCGGGGACAGCAGTCTGGTGGCGAGCGAGACGCCGGTGACCGTGCACGGCGGGCGCAAGTTCATCGCGATCGCGGCCGGGGCGAACCACAGCTGCGGCGTCGCGGCGGACTCGAGCGCCTACTGCTGGGGAGACAACAGCTTCGGCCAGCTCGGCGACAGCGGCGCCACCACCGCGAGCGACACGGCGGTGCTGGTGAAGCGGGGACACAAATTCAAGTCCATCACGGCGGGGGACAAACATTCCTGCGCCGTGGCGGTGACCACCTTCGCCTACTGCTGGGGCGCGAACGACTTCGGCCAGCTCGGCGACCACAAGCTCGGTGTGAACAGCGATACGGCGGTCCTGGTGACGATCACGACCTTCACCTCGGTGTCGGCCGGCGAACTGCACACCTGCGGGCTCTGGGCGAACAACGTCTTCTGCTGGGGGAGCAACACCAACGGCCAGCTGGGCTCGGGCACGCCGCCGACCGCGATCGATCAGCCCGCCTCCGTGTTCTTCAGTTTCGGCGTGGGGAAGGTGATCGCGGCGGGGAGTCACACCTGTGGCATCGAGTTCAAGCTCTATTGCTGGGGCAAGAACAACCACGGCCAGGTGGGGGACGCCACCACGGTCGACCGCTCGCGCCCGGCCCCAGTGTGGGAGCAGTAGTTCCCGGGGCGCTCTGTTCGAGTGGACCGGCGGCGCGTAGTTTCGGTGCCCCGGGCCGATTGAACGGCCCGGCCCCGGCGTTGGCGGTCACTCGAGCGGAGGACTCATGATGGGTACCTCACGATTCCGGTCCAGGGTCGTCCTGCCCCTTCTCGGGCTCCTCGGGTCGGCGTGCTCCAGCGAAAAAGTCGCGGGGCCTCCCGTCGTCTCGGCCGTGATCGTCACGCCCGGGGCCGACACGCTCGTCACCTTCGGGCGCACCCGGCTCTTCTCCGGAGTCGCCGAGGACAAGAACGGGAATCCGGTCGCGGGCGTCGCGCTGATTTGGCATTCGTCGAACCCCAACGTGGCCACGGTGGATTCGACGACCGGCCTCGTCACCGCCGTCGGGAACGGGCTCTCGGTGATCAGCGCGCAGGCGGGGGCGGTCGCGGGCCAGGCGAGCTTCGCCGTGGCGCAGGTGGTCGCCAGCGTGACCGTCACGCCCGGGAGCGCCGCGCTCACCGCCGTGGGGCTGACCAAGGCGTTCACGGCCGTCGCCAAGGACTCGGGCGGCGCGACGGTCACCGGCGTCAGGTTCCTCTGGCTTTCTTCCGATAACACCGTAGCGGTGGTGGATACGCTGGGCGTGGCGAAATCCAAGGGACCGGGCCAGGCGATCATCACCGCCGCGGGCCGGGGCATTCCCGGGAACGCGGTGCTGACGGTGACCCAGAACGCCGTGCACCTCGCGTTCATCGGCGGCGTGCCGGACGTCGTGGCGGGAGGCGCGTTCCCCGCGGCGATCCTGGTGGAGATCGAGGACTCGGCCGGCGCGGTGGTGACGGGGTCCCACACGCCGGTGACCATCGGGATGAACAGCGGCGGCCTCGGGAACCTCACCGGAACCGTGACCGTCGCGCCGAGCGGTGGCGTCGCGACGTTCATCGGCGTCGGGTACGACGGGCTCGACGGACCGCACACGCTCATCGCCTTCGCGGCGGGAGTTACCGACGCTCTGAGCCCTTCATTCGCGGTGACGCCGGGGACGGCCACCCAGGTGTTCTGGGCCGCCGGCGACGGAACCAACGAGCTCGTCGGTGATACCGAGCCGCAACCCCCGGGCCCGTGGGCCTACACCGTCCTCGACCGGTTCGGCAACGTGGCCACGACGTCCACCGACTCGGTACGGCTGATCGTCACCGCGAGCGAATGGGGGAGCCACCTTCGCGGGCCGACCGCCACGGTCCCCAGCAACGGCGTGGCCACGTTCTCGGGGTTCTGGTTCGACCGGCCGGGCCAGCGGGTGTTCCTCGCGGCGGTGGTGAATGGCGACACCAGTTCCCCTGGCGGTGCAGAGTT
>DASSQQ010000101.1:0-27952 GCA_035702425.1 Gemmatimonadales bacterium | reverse complement strand
CCGAGGCGGAACCGTAGATCAGGTAACAGGCGCCGCCGGGCGACCAAAAGATCGGGCGCCGTGCTCATGCCCACTACGATTCGGCACGCGAGAGGGACGTCGCGATCGCTCCCCACCGGGTGAAACACCCGGCGCTCGAGCGCCCGGAGCAGCATCGCCTGCAGCGACCGCTTCATAAGATGAAAGTCGTCGAGGAGCAGGGTGCCCCCCGCCGCCTCGGCCAGGAGCCCGGGGCGGCTCCCCACCGCCCCCGTGAACGAGCCGCGGACGTGGCCGAAGAGCTGGGAGAGCGCGAGACCGGGATCGAGCTCGCCCGCCGTGACGTCGAGGAACGGGCCCCGCCGGCCGCTCGCCTCGTGCAGCCCGCGGGCGAAGTAGGACTTCCCGGTCCCCGTCTCCCCCACGAACACGACCGGCGTGCCGGCCCGCGCGTACTGATGGATGCGCTCGAGGGCCCGGATCGTGCCCTCGGAGGCGGCGATCGCGGTGTTGAGAATGGTGCTGGCGGGCTCGACGGGATCGGCGGGGACCGGCTGTGGCCCGGGGGACGCGCGCTGGGCGCGCGGAGTGGCGCGATTGCCATGCGGGAGGGTCACGGTTGTCCGCGATCCGCGCGGGTAGAAGTGCTCGCCACCACCCATCCCCCCAGTTGACCCGTTCGAGGCGCCAGCGTGGACGTTCAGCCCTCAGGCATTCCCCAACCCGGCAAGATTCGTCCCGCTCGATGCGAATCGTAACTTGTTGGGCGAGCGCGATGTCAGGGTTTCGCGCGTGTGATTTGTGTGGTGGGCGAGCCTCAGTTGTAGTGGCCGATGCAACAGTCGGTTACGAACTGCACCCCATGGATGTCGCCTGAGTGCAGCAACGACCGACCGCGCCACCACAGCCGCTTGTTTGCAGAGGGGTCGTTGACGGGATTCGCGGTGCCAATGGTGGTGCCAAAACTCTCGTTCCTGGCCGTCGCGGACCGGCGCTGGAATCGCCTAACGCGTTGAAACCTCAACGGCCAGCGCTGGTCTGCGCTGGCCGTGCGGGATTACGAATCGAGAGCTCTACCACTGAGCTACGGTGGCGTGGTAACGCGGTCCCAAAACTAGCAACCCGCCGCCCCCGGCGGTACTCCGCCGCCGCCCCCCTCCTTGACGAACCTCCGGCCCGGTTGTATTTAACTGTATGGTTAAATACAGGACGCCGCTGCCTGCCCCCCGGCTGAACGCCACCTTCGCCGCCCTCGCCGACCCCACCCGGCGCGCCATTCTCGCGCGCCTCGCCGGCGGCCGCGGGCTCCCCGTCACCGAACTGGCCCGCCCCTTCCGCATCAGCCTCCCCGCCGTCTCCAGGCACTTGAAGGTGCTGGAGCGCGCCGGGCTGATCGCGAGGGACCGCGACGCCCAGTGGCGCCCCGCCCGACTCCAGCCGCGACCCCTCAAGGAGATCGCCGACTGGGTCGAACACTACCGGCGCTTCTGGGAGGAGAGCTTCGATCGCCTGGATCAGTACCTCGACCGACTGCAGAAAAAAGAGAAGAAACCACTCTAGGAGACGCCCATGCCCAGGACCAATCCCGCCACTCCGGCGTCCGCGCTCACCCTCCTCTCGGACCGGGAAATCGTGATGCGGCGGATCTTCGACGCGCCGCGCGAGCTCGTCTTCAAGGCCTACACCGACCCCGCGATGATCCCCCGCTGGTGGGGGCCGCGCGGCTACACCACCACCATCGAGAAAATGGACCTCCGGCCCGGCGGCGCCTGGCGCTTCGTCCAGCGCGACCCGGCCGGCCAGATCTTCGTCTTCCACGGCGAGTACCGCGAAATCACCCCGCCCGAACGCCTGGTCAGCACCTTCGAGTACGAGGGCACCCCGGGACAGGTGGTGCTGAACACCGCCGTCTTCGAGGATCAGGGAGGCCGAACCCGGCTCACCACCACCTCGCTCTTCCGCAACCGCGCCGATCGCGACGGCATGATCTCTGCCGGTATGGAACGGGGCGCCACCGAGAGCATGGACCGGCTGGCCGAGCTCCTCGCGCAGCGCTAACTCACCAAAGGGGGCCCGGTTCGGCGGGGTGTCGAATCCGGGCCCCCTCGTTCGACGCTTCTAGTGGGAGGCCGGAGACGCCGGCCTCGCACTCGAGGAAGAAGGAGAACACGATGTCCGTCACCACCCGGAAAGCCCGCGTGACCCTCTGGGTCCTCCAGTCCATCGTCGCCGCGGTGTTCCTCTTCGCCGGCGGGTTCAAGCTCGCCCTGCCCCTCGCCACCCTGGCGAAGTTGTCGCCGCTGCCGGCGGCCTTCCTCAAGTTCATCGGGGTGTGCGAAGTGACCGGAGCGCTGGGCCTCATCCTCCCCGGCGCCCTGAAGATCCACCGGGAGCTGACCCCGATCGCCGCGTCGGGCCTCGGCATCATCATGGTCGGCGCCGTGACGGTCACCGTGCTCACCCTGGGCGTGGCGCCGGCGGTGACGCCGTTCGTGGTGGGGATCCTCGCCGCGGTGGTGGCGCGCGGCCGCTGGCAGTGGACCCGCCGGGAAGAGCGGCCCGGCGGGTACGCCCCCGCGATTCGCGCCGCGAAGGCCGCGTGACCCGGCAACCCAACTCCACAGGAAAGGCACCGACCCATGCGCGTCATGATGCTGGTGATCCCGAAGGCGTACGAGAAGGCGGACGCCAACTTCGTTCCGCCCGCCGACCTCGTCGCCAAGATGACCAAGTTCAACGACTCCCTCTCCAAGGCGGGCGTCCTCCTCGGCCTCGACGGACTCCATCCGCCGGCCAAGGCGGCGCGGGTGGTCTTCGGCGGCGGCAAGCCCCGGGTCACCGACGGGCCCTTCACCGAATCCAAGGAGCTGGTCGGCGGCTACTGGGTGATTCAGGTGAAGTCGAAGGACGAAGCCATCGAGTGGGCCAAGCGCGCTCCGATGCAGGACGGCGACATCATCGAGGTCCGCCAGATCCAGGAGCTCTCCGACTTCCCGCCCGACGTCCAGAAGGCCGCGAGGATGCAGCCGTGAAGTTCCTCTCCGTGGTCAGGTCCGCCGAGGATCAGGGGCCCGCGCCCCAGGCGCTCCAGGACGCGATGGCCAGGCTCATCGCCGATTCGCTGCAGGACGGCTCCCTGGTGCAGACCGGCGGCCTCGGCGCGAGCTCCGCGGGATTCCGGGTCCGCACCGCCGGCGGGAAGGTGAAAGTCCTGGACGGACCCTACGCCGAGGCCAAGGAAGTGATCGGCGGGTACGCCGTCCTCGAGTGGGCGTCGCGGGAGCAGGCGATCGAGGGCACCATCGCGTTCATGGAACTGCACCGCAAGCACTGGCCGGAGTGGGAAGGCGAGTGCGAGGTGCGGCCGATCACGTTCCTCGCCCCGTGACCGCCGACCCCCATCGCGCGATCGAGGCGGTCTGGCGGATCGAGTCCGCGCGCCTCATCGCGGGGTTGGCCCGGATCACCGGGGACGTCGGCACCGCCGAAGACCTGGCGCAGGACGCCCTGCTCGCGGCGCTCGAGACCTGGCCCCGGGCCGGCGTCCCCGACAACCCCGGCGCCTGGCTGATGGCGACCGCGAAGCACCGCGCCATCGACGGCCTGCGGAGGAAAAAGATGCTGGACCGCAAGCACCTGGAGCTGGGCGCGGAGCTGGAGGCGACGCGGGAAAGTCCCGAAGGCGCGCTCGACCGCGGGCTCGACGACCCCGTGGGCGACGATCTCCTGGGACTGATCTTCACCGCCTGTCACCCGGTGCTGTCCACCGAGGCCCGCGTCGCCCTCACCCTGCGCCTCCTGGGCGGCCTCACCACGCCGGAAATCGCGCGCGCCTTCCTCGTTCCCGAGTCCACCATCGCCCAGCGGATCGTCCGCGCCAAACGCACCCTCGCGGAGGCACGGGTGCCCTTCGAGACGCCGCGGGGCGCGGACCTTGGCGCCCGGCTCTGGTCGGTGCTCGAGGTCATCTACCTCATCTTCAATGAAGGGTACTCGGCCACCGCCGGAGACGACTGGCTGCGTCCCGCCCTCTGCGAGGATGCCCTGCGCCTGGGCCGGATCCTGGCCGAGCTCGCGCCCGGCGAGCCCGAGGTGCACGGCCTGGTGGCGCTGATGGAGATCCAGGCCTCGCGCGCGCGGGCGCGCGTCGGTCCCGGCGGCGAGCCGATCCTGCTCCTCGATCAGGACCGCTCCCAGTGGGACCAGCTCCTCCTGCGGCGCGGTCTCGCCGCACTCGAGCGCGCCGAAGCGGCGGGCGGCACCCTCGGCCCCTACGCCCTGCAGGCAGCGATCGCCGCCTGTCACGCCCGGGCCCGCACCCCGGAGGACACCGACTGGACCCGCATCACCGCGCTCTACGACGCGCTGGCCCAGATCTCGCCCTCACCGGTGATCGAGCTCAACCGCGCCGTGGCGTACGGGATGGCGTTCGGGCCCGCGGCGGGCCTCGAAATCGCGGATCCCCTGGTCTCCGAACCGTCGCTCAAGAACTACCATCTCCTGCCCGGCGTGCGCGGGGACCTGCTCTTCAAGCTGGGGCGCTTCGAGGAGGCCCGGGCCGAATTCGCGCGCGCCGCGGCCCTCACCCGGAACACGCGGGAGCGGGACCTCCTGCTCGCCCGCGCGGCGGGCGCCTCGACGCGGGAGGGGCGCGGGCAGTAGCTTGCGGGAGATGCGCACCACCTTCACCGAGCTCGAGACGCCGGTCGGCCGGCTCACCCTCGCGGCCACCGACCGGGGACTCACCGGCATCTGGTTTCCCTCGAGCCGCCACGGGCCCCCGCCCGGCGAGCGCGGGGAGTGGGTTCCGGACGACGGGCGAGGCGGCGCGGGGGAGGTGCTGGCCCGCACCCGGGTCCAGCTCGAGGAATATTTCTCGGCGCCCGGCGCCCGCACCCGGTTCGACCTTCCGCTCGCGCCGTCGGGAACGGAGTTCCAGCTCAAGGTCTGGGAAGCGCTCCGCGCCATCCCCTTCGGCTCGACGGTGAGCTACCTCGACCTCGCGCGCCGGCTCGGCGATCCCGGGGCCACCCGCGCGGTCGGCGCGGCGAACGGCAGGAACCCGATTCCCATCGTGGTGCCCTGTCACCGGGTGATCGGCGCCAACGGCGACCTCACCGGCTTCGGCGGCGGGATCGAGCGCAAGCGCTGGCTCCTGGAGCACGAAGGCGCGCTGCTGCGCCTGCTCGCTGTCCTCGCCCTCTCCCTGTTCGCCTCGGGCGCGAGCGCCCAGACCCGCCCCGCGCCCGCCGCGGACTCCGCGGTCGCGAGCGCGCCGCGCCCGCTCCCCGGCCCGGTCTATGAATCCGCGGCGTTCAGCCGGGCCGTCGCGCGCGGAACCCGGACCCGGACCGGGGAGCCGGGGCCGAAGTACTGGGTCCAGCACCCCCGCTACGCGATCGACGCCACCCTCGATCCCGCCCGCAACCGGGTGAGCGGCGTCGAGACCGCGGTCTACGTGAATCATTCGCCGGACTCCCTGCGGCGCATCGCGATCTACCTCCGCCAGAACGTGTTCGCGCCGGGCTCGCCGCGCCGCGATCCGGTACCCGTCACCGGCGGCATCACCCTGGGCCGGATCACCGTGAACGGACGGGAAGTGCCGGCCGCGCCGCCGCCCAATCCCGCGAAGCCCGTCACCGCGCCGCCGCGGCGCGGGCCCGCCGCCGGCGAGTACACCGTGGACGGGACCGTGATGTGGATCGCGCTCGCGCAGCCGCTTCTCCCGGGCGACAGTCTCACGCTCGGCGCCGCGTGGTCGTACGGTCCCGCGCCCGCCCCCGCCGACGGCCGGGAGGGACGCGAGGGCGGCGTCGTGTTCATGGGCTACTGGTATCCCCAGTTCGCGGTGTACGACGACGTGGACGGCTGGGTCACCGATCCCTACCTGCTCCAGGCCGAGTTCTACATGGATCCGGCGGACTACGACGTGCGGCTCACCGTGCCCCGGGGCTGGGTGGTGGGCGCCACCGGAACGCTCGAGAACCCGGGTGCCGTGCTCTCGGCCGCCGCGCGGGACAGTCTCGCCCGGGCCCGGGCCACGGGCCGCGTGGTGCGGGTCCTGACGCCGGGACCCGGCGCCGCGCGGGTGCTCGCCGGCGCGGGCCCCACCGCGACCTGGCGCTTCCGAGCGGCGGATGTGCGGGATTTCGCCTGGGGCGCGAGCGACGAGTACGCCTGGGACGCCACCCGCGCGATCATCGCGAAGGCCGACGGTTCGCCCGACACCGTGGACATCTCGAGCTTCTTCCGGCTGAGCGAGGCGGCCGCCGCCTGGCGCGCCGGCGGCGCGCGCTTCACCCGGGACGCGATCGTCCAGATGTCGGCCTACCTCTGGCCCTATCCTTATCCGCAGATGACGTCGATGGAAGGCGTGCTGTCCTCGGGCGGGATGGAGTACCCGATGATGACGCTGATGCAGCCCTGGGCCGATACCCTCTCGCTCGCGGGCGACCTGATGCACGAGACCGGTCACATGTGGTTCCCGATGCAGGTCGGCTCCAATGAAACGCGCTATCCCTGGATGGACGAAGGCTTCACCCAGTTCGACGTGGCGCAGGGGATGCGCGTGCTCTACGGCGAGCCCCGGCGCGGCGGGCGTCCCAACGACTCCGAGACCGGACAGCGCGCCGAGTACCTGCGCACGGTGCGCGCCGGCCGCGAAGCGCCGCTGATGATTTCCGGCACCGGCGACGACTATCCGGACGACCTGTACTTCCTGATGTACTACGACAAGACCGCGCAGGCCCTCGCCGCGCTGCGCGGCATCCTCGGCGCCGACCTCTTCCACCGCGCCTTCGCGGACTACGGGCGCCGCTGGGTGGACCGCCACCCCGAGCCCGCCGATTTCTTCAACGCCATCTCGCGCGCCGCCGGGCGGGACCTCTCCTGGTTCTGGAGCACGTGGTTCTATCACGCGTGGCCGCTCGATCAGGCGATCGACTCGGTCACCGCCGCCGGCGATTCGCTGACGATCGCGGTGTCCGATCGCGGGCTCGCGCCGATGCCGGTGCGGCTCGCGGTGACCCGGGCGGACGGAACGGTGCAACGCCTCGAGATTCCGGTGGAGGTGTGGCTCTCGGGCGCGCGCCGGACCGTGGTTCGCGTGGCCGGCGCGCCGGCCGTCACGCGGGTGGAGATCGATCCCGAGGGATTCTTTCCGGACCTGGATCGCGCCAACCAGGTCTGGCCGCGCGACGGCACCCGTCCGTGACCCGGTGGCCGGAAAAACACCACGGCGGCCGTCGCTCCTCGCGGTGGCCGCCGTTTCCTGTCCGTCTATCCGCCTAGCCTCGATGCCCTGGCCCGGATTCGAACCGGGATGCCTTGCGGCGCTGCCCCCTCAAGACAGTGTGTCTACCAGTTTCACCACCAGGGCGGGCCCAAGAACCTAGACGGCCCGTCCGGAAGGGTCAAGCGTTACGCCGCTCTGATGGCGCCCTTCGGGAACACGGCCGTCTTCGCGATCTGGTCGTGGAGCGCCTGCTTCGCCGCGCCCAGCGCGAAGAAGCAGCCGATGAACCAGATCAGGCCCCACACGCTGCCGAGGGTCCGCAGAATCGCGATCCCGCTGAGCACCGAGATCAGGCCCAGGAGGCAGTTGCCGTACTTCAGCACGTAGCGGGTGAGGAGAGTGCTGCTCCCGGCGGCGGTGCCGTCGGCGTTGCCGATCTTGATCCCGAGCATCAGCTTGCCCAGGGTCCACCCGGTGAGGCCCTCGACCAGGCCGTACAGCGGAACGATCACGAAGACCGCGGCCATCACGCCGACCGCCGCGCCGATCGCGCCGCCCAGCGCCATCGCCCCGCCGGTGTTGCCCGAGCTCGCCATCGTCGCCCCGGCCCCGGCGCCCAGCAGCCCGCCGATGGTCCCGCCCAGTAGCGACGCCAGAATGCCGCAGATCACGCAGTCGAGCAGCCACGCGCCGAACCGCTTCCCGAATCCAATCCGGTTCTCCACGGAGACCTCCAGGAAAGTGGGTGACGGCCACTTCGCCCTGCTCATATACGACGCGAGCCCCCCTCCGTCAAGGTTTGGAACGCCGGCGAGCCGTTTGACGCCCGCGCCGGCGGGCCGCATCATCCCCACCCGATGGAAGTCCAGGTCTTCGGCGTGCGAAAGAGCGCGGACACCCGGGCCGCGCTCCGCTTCTTCTCCGAGCGGCGGATCAAGGTGCACTTCGTGGACCTGAACGAGCGGGCCGCCTCGCCGGGGGAGCTGTCGCGCTTCGCGCAGAAGTTCGGGGTGCAGGCCCTGGTAGACCGCTCCGGCCGGCGCTTCGCCGAGCTGGGGCTCGCCAGCGCGCAACTCTCGGACACCCGCTGGCTCGACAAGCTCGCGCTGGAACCGCTGCTCTTGAGAATGCCGCTGGTCCGATGGGGCAAGGAGCTGACCATCGGCGGCGCGCCGGACATCTGGACAACCTGGAAGGAGCAAGCCTGACGCCATGCGACTCGCCGCCCTGGTCCTGATCGCGTTCCCCCTCGCCGCGCAGAAGCCCGCGAAGAAAGCGCCCGCGAAACCGGGCACCCTCCCCGCCGCCGCCAGCCAGCCCGCCGACACCGCGGCCCCCAAGGACTCGGTCACCAGGTTCCTCGAAAGCTTCGGCTACCGGAACCTCGGCCCCGCGGCGTACTCCGGGCGCGTCACCGCGCTCGCGGTCGCGAACAGCGGCTCGACCCCCAGCACCATCTACGTCGGCGCGGCGGGCGGCGGAGTCTGGAAAACCTCGAACGGCGGCATTACCTGGCGCTCGGTCGGCGACGCCCTCGGCACCCAGTCGGTCGGCGACCTCGCGGTGGCGCCCTCCGACTCGAGCATCGTCTGGGTCGGCACCGGCGAGAAGAACTCCCTCCGCTCCCAGTGGTGGGGCGACGGCGTCTACAAGTCCACCAACGGCGGCAAGTCCTGGACCAACATGGGGCTCACCGAGACCCGTCAGATCGGCCGGGTGGTGATCCATCCCACCAACCCCGACATCGTCTACGTCGCCGCCCTCGGCCGCCTCTGGGGCCCCAACCCCGATCGCGGCATCTACAAGACCACGGACGGCGGAAAAACCTGGTCCCAGGTCCTCTTCGTGGACGACACCACGGGATTCGTGGACCTGGAAATGGATCCCGCGAACCCCGAAGTCCTCTACGCCGCCGCCTGGCATCGCCTCCGCTGGGGCGGGAGCCGGATGGAAGGGGTCGGCAAAGGGAGCGGCATCTACAAGACCACGGACGGCGGCAAGACCTGGACCCGGCTCACCGACCCGGCGCGGAAGAACGGCCTCCCGACCGAGCGCATGGGCCGGATCGGGATCGCCGTCGCCCCCAAGGACCCGGGCGTGGTCTACGCGATGATCCAGGTGGATCGCGGAATGACCAACGCGGAGGTGGGCCGCTTCGGCGGCGTCTTCCGCTCCGCGGACGCGGGCGCCTCCTGGACCCAGGTCAACGACCTCCAGGCCGTCCCCCACTATTACTACGACGACGTGTGGGTCGACCCCCAGAACTCGGACCACGTCTTCATCACCGCCTCACCGCTCCTCGAGAGCCGGGACGGCGGCAAGAGCTTCGCCCCCGATTCCCTGCACCGGGTGCACGTGGACAACCACGCGCTCTGGCTCAACCCCGCCGACTCGATGGAGCGCTGGCTCGGCAACGACGGCGGCGTCTATCACACCCGGGACGGCGGGAGGAGCTGGGAGCACATGGAGCTCCCCATCGGCCAGTTCTACACCGTCATCGTGGACAGCTCGCAGGAGCCCTACCAGGTCTGCGGCGGCCTCCAGGACAACGGCGTCTGGTGCGGGCCCTCGGCCACGCGCGCCGGCGAAGGCATCACCGACTTCGACTGGTACTCGGTCAACGGCGGCGACGGGATGTGGATCCAGATTCCGCCCCACGATCCCTTCACCGTCTACTCCGAGTGGCAGTTCGGCAACATTTCCCGGCTCGACCTCCGCACCTGGAAGCGGGACGACATCACGCCGCTCGAGCTCGACGCCGGGCAGGACTCGGGGTACGGCCTGGTGTGGGGATGGACCACGCCCATCCTGCTCTCCTCCCACGACTCCACCACGCTCTACGTCGGCGGCAACCACCTGGTGCGGCTCACCCACCGGGGCGACGACTGGCAGATCCTCGGCCCCGACATGACCCGCGCCGACCGGACCCATCCCGAGCCGGATGTGGACCACACCAGCTATCACGCGCTCTTCGCGATCGCCGAGAGTCCGCGGAACGCGGGAGTGCTGTGGACCGGATCGGACGACGGTCTGGTCTGGGTGTCTCAGGACACGGGGAAGACCTGGGCCAACGTGACCGGGAACCTCCCGCGCGGCGCGCCGGCCGACTGCTGGGTTTCCACCATCACCGCGTCCGCGGAGGCCGACGGCACCGCGTATCTCGTGAATGATTGCCACAACCGGGACGACTTCCGCCCCTACGTGTATCGCACCAGCGACTTCGGGAAAACCTGGACTCCGCTGGTGAATGGACTGCCGGCGCAGGGCGGGAGCCTCACCATCTTCGAAGACCCCGCCAATCCGAAGCTGCTCTGGGTCGGGACCGCGACCGGGCTCTACGCGTCGGTGGACGGCGGCGCGCGGTGGCGGCCGTTCGGGAAGGATCTCCCCCACGTGCCGGTGGAGCGGATCGCGATGTCCTACGTCACCCGCGACCTGGTGCTCGGCACCCACGGGCGCGGCATCTGGATCTCGAACGTCGCGGCCCTCGAGGACTGGAGCGACTCCCTCCTCGCCCAGGCGGCGCATCTCTTCCCGGTGGCGCCGACCTACCAGTACGACAACTCCGAGACCCTGCCCTCCTTCGGGGACCGGCCATTCCTGGCGGCGAACCCGGGGCACGGCGCGGCGCTCACCTACTATCTGAAGGACGCGCAGAGCGGAGCCGTGAACTTCCTGGTGACCACCGCGGCGGGCGACACCATCCGGCACTTCTCGGGACCGGGGTACGCGGGGATCCAGCACGCGAGCTGGGACCTGATGCGCGACAAGCCGCGCCCCCGCGAGAAGGGCGGCCCCACCGACCGCAACGAGCTGCGCCGGGTGCCCCCGGGGAGCTACGTGGTCCACCTCACCGTCGGCAAGGCCAAGCTGGAGCAGAAGGTGGAAGTACGCGCCTGGCCGGCCGACCGGCTGGGGAGAGTGAGATAAGGCCGGGATCGGGGGATTCGGGATGGATGCGCCCGGGGGCGATCGACCAATGTCGCATCCCGAATCCCGAATCCCGCATCCCCGCCTCTACCAGTCCAGCCAGTACGACGCCTTGATGAGGAAGGTGTTGTTGGGGTGGGTGTGGAACAGGTCGTTCACGTCCCCGCTGAAGCTCCGCGTTCCCGCGACCGGATCGAACGCGTCCCGCCCCTGGGTCCAGACCACGTACAGCGTCGAGCCCGGCCGGTACTCCCACCGCAGCACCAGGTTGGAGCGGAACTCCTTGAAGTTGAACCCGCCCGGGTTGTTGGTGACGGCGGTGTCGCCGTAAGCGGCGAAGCGCGCGTCGTAGGCGGACGCCCGCGGCGTCGCCGACAGCTCGCGCACCGCGGAGTAGGTCCCCTTGGAGACGAAGGGCTCCCCGTAGAACTGCACGGTGAGCGTCGGCGTGGCGGTGTAGTCGAGCCGGAGCTGGATGCTCGCGGTCTTCTGATCGAGGTGCGCGAAGGTGTAATGCGTCACTGCGGCGCTGTCGGTGAAGTTCCCGTACCACTGGATGTCGTTCACCGAGTGCGAGATGTTCAGCCCCACCCCGGGTTGAAACCGCGACGACAGCTGGAAGGTCACGGCCGGCTGGAGATTCACGTTGCTCGAGTGCCCCGCGTCCCCCCGGAACAGGTTCACGAAGACGTTGGGCACGATCAATTTCCGCTCGTCGCCGTTGAACCCGAACCAGGGCGCCACGTAGGTATCCTGGCGCAGCGCGGGCCCGCCGCGGGCGCAGTGATCGCAGAAGGTCGCGCCCAGCTGGCCATAGGTGCCGCCGCCGTGCACCCACCAGTGGTTCAACAGCTGGATGTGCGCGTTGCTGTTGAAGGCCCGCTCCGACGCCAGGCCCTCGGCGTTCCACCACTGCCACCAGTTGAAGTTCCACTGGGCGCTGGTGTACCACTTGCTGGGCTGCTTCCAAAAGACCCCGAACCAGGTGCTCCAGTCCTCCTTGTCCGCGCGCTGCAGGTAGCCCAGGTCGTTCGCCTCGAACCCCGGCGACACCCGCTGGTAGCTGGTCTCGAAGCTGGTGCGCGCGCCCCCGATCTTGGCGAAGCGCACGAACTCCGCGTCCCCGGACAGCGAGGTCCGGGTGGAATCGAACCCCAGGTTCGCGTCGGGCCGCTGCAGGTAGTGCACCGACGACGTCTCCGCCAGCGCGATGGCCTGCCGGGTCCCCGCGATGCGCGACAGGTCGAGCCAGCCCGAGACTTCGTAATTGTCGCTCCAGAACTTGTGCCGGGCGTTCACCCCGCCCACGTAGGCGCTCCGCCGGAGCAGCGGCTCCGTGAGCGCGTCCAGTGACCGGTTCACGGTGGTGAGCATCCCGCCCAGGCCGCTCTTGCCGCCGTCGATGTCCTGCGAGATCCGGAGGACGCCGTAGTTGGTGGTGGGCTCGATGGTGCGGCCCGAGTCGTCGGTGGCGCGCGCGGTCACCGCGTCCAGCACGCCCAGCGTCAACCCGCCCGCGGAGCGGCCGGTGAGCTTGGCGGCGGCGTCGATGGTCGCCGCCTGGGCCGACGAGGAGGCGCCGAAGTCGAGTTGCGGCGGCCGCCCGATCCGCCGGGAGTAGAACAGCTCCTCGCCCTGGCAGTTGACCTGGTTGCAGTCCAGGTCGGCGCGGAACAGCCCCGCGCCCTCGACGAAGAAGGGCCGCTTCTCCTGATAGAAGGTCTCGAAGGTGCTGAGGTTCAGCACCGAGGGGTCCGCCTCGACCTGTCCGAAGTCGGGATTGATGGTGGCGTTCAGGGTCAGGTTCGACGCGACTCCATACTTGAGGTCCGCCCCCACCGAAAGCCGCTGATCCCGGCCGAATCCGGTCGCGTTCGGCACCGAGATGTTCTTGGTGACCGTGTACGGGGTGAGCTCGGCGCGCCGGGGCGACGAGATGCTGTCCACGCCGGACAGATCGCCGAGCTGCGACGACAGGCCGGGGCGCGAGCGCCGGAACACCGGCCAGGCGAGCCGCTCCTTGAAGCGCTCGATGTCCCGGGTCACCGCGAAGCCGAAGACGTGGGTGGCCTCGATGGGATACCGCAGCTGGGACAGCGGGATGCGAAACTCGGCGGTCCAGCCCAGCGAGTCCACGGTGGTGGCGACGTCCCAGATCCCGTCCCAGGACTCGTCCTCGTGGTCGTCGTCGTAGACGGCGATGTCCACCTTCACCCCCGCCGGGTTCACCCAGAACTCGTAGCCGGTGCGCCGGTCGTGATAGGCGTCGATGATCAGGCCGATGTGGTCGGTGGGGGTGAGCACGTCGCGCCGGGCGAGGAGCCGCTTGACGCTATCCGGATGGGGATCGAAGGCCCGGACGAAGGCGTAGAGGTTGCGGTCGTCGTAGGCGATCTTCGCCTCGGTGCGGAACCGGGGCGTGGTGTCTTCCACCGGATCCCACTCGCGAAAGTCGGTGATCACCTGGGCCGTCCGCCACACGTCGTCGTCATCCCGCCCGTCGATGACCGGCGGATGCGCGGCGCGAATCGCGACAGCCTGCGTGGCGGACGCCGGCTTGGGGGGAAGGCGCGGCTTGCCCCCCGCTGGCCCCTGCGCGACCGCGACGGCGGCGGCGAGTGCGGCGATGACGAACATATGACCCCGAGACGGTAGGCTTGCGAACTTAGACGGGCCGGGAGGCGAAAAGGTTGCGAAACCCGGTCAGAATCAGGTCAGGAAGAGCCCCTTCACCCACTTGATGCCGAGGGGAGGCCAGATGGCGAGGAGCGGCAGGGCGATGAGCGAGGCGGCGAGGCGCACCGGAAGCGATTCGTGGCTCAGGCGCTCCACCAGCGTCGGCTTGGCGGCGCTCTTGCCCAGCCCCATGCCGTGGGCGTAGATGACCTTCTGCCGCTCCACCCGCTTCGCGTCCTCGTCGGCCGCCTTTTTCTCCGCTTCGTACTCCGGGGTCCCCGGCTGGGCCGTGATCCGGTAGGTCCCGCAGTAGAGGCAACGCTTGGCCTGGTCCGAGACCGGGCGGCCGCATTTCGCGCAGGGAACGGTGGTGGGCATCGGGCGATTCTAGCGCCCCGGGGAACGGGGGGCCAGTCCGCGCGTATCAGGCCGAGGGAGCGGATCCCGCGCCCGTTTCGCGATTCAACATCCGGGAGGATGCGCCATGCGGCCCATTTCGTCTTTCGTCGCGCTGTCGCTGATCGCGCTCGCCGCCTGCCCCGGGGCCGGCGACGCTCCGATCCAGGGAATCACCGGCGAGGGCGGCGGCGGGGGCGGCACCGTCGCCGCCCAGCTGGTGTTCACGGTCCAGCCCACCACCACCGTCGCCGGCCAGGCGATCACGCCGTCGGTGCGGGTCACCGTCGAAGACAGCGCCGGCGCGACCGTCGCCGGCGCGACCGATCCGATCACCATGACGCTGGGAGCCACCGCGACGGACGTCCCGTTGCACGGGACCACCACGGTGACCCCGGTGAGCGGGATCGCCGTGTTCTCCGATCTTTCGATTGACAGCGCGGGCACGGGATACAGCATGGTCGCCACGTCGGGCGCCCTCCAGGCCTCGAGCGCCAGCTTCGACGTCACGAAGAGCGCGTCCGGCGCGGCGAGACCGTCCCGGCGGCGCTGAAACCGGGGCCCCGCGCCGTTAGTACGGGGGAGGAGACAACTCCTCCTGGAGGCGCGATGTTCTTTCATTATTACTTCCCCGGGCTCGGCCTCCTCGCCGGGCTGATCTGGCTCGCGGCGGTGGTCTATCTCCTCACGCTCGCCACCCGGCTGGTGCGGGCGCTGGAGCGGATCGCGGCCCGATACGAGAGCAAGTCGTAGCGCTGGCGGGAACGGGACGCGGGCGGCATTCTCAGTCATGCCCCCCGCGCCGACCACCGCCGCCCGTTTTCTGGCCACCCTCCCGGCGGCCCGCCGTGCCGCGTTGTCGCGGGTGCGGAGCGCGGTGCGCAAGCATCTCCCCCGCGGCTACCAGGAAGTGGTGGTCGGCAAGATGATCGTGTACCAGGTGCCCCTCTCGGTGTACCCCGACACCTACAACGGCCACCCGCTCTGGTACGCCGCGATCGCGGCGCAGAAGAATTACCTCACCCTGCATCTCATGCCGGTCTACGCCTCACCCGCGCTCAAGACCCGGCTCGAGACCGGCTTCAAGCAGGCCGGGAAGCGGCTCGACCTGGGCAAGGCGTGTATCCGGTTCCAAGCGGCGGAAGACCTGGCCCTCGACGTGATCGGCGAGGTCGTGGCGAGCGTGCCGGTCGCGCGGTGGATCGAAATCGCGGAGCGCTCGCGGAGGCGTTAGGGCCGCTCACCTCCCGACCGCGATGCCGTAGGGACCGAGGCCCCCGCCTCCGTACACCACCGCCGCGGGGCTGCTCGAGTGCGAGAACGGCGGATTGAACACCACCACGTTGGTGTCGCCGTTGTTCGCGACATAGAGCCTCCCGTCGCCCCCGATCGCGATCCCGTGCGGAGCGTTGAGGCCGGTGACGATCGAGTCCGCCGGCAGGCTCGACGCCGAGAGCGGCGGACTGAAAATGAAGATCTTGCCGTGCAGGTAATCCGACTGAAAGAGGCGGCCCGCGGCATCGAGGGCGATCCCGTCAATGGAGCCGATCGCGGCGATCGTGAACGCCGGCGCGCCCGTGTACGGCGGATCGTACACGTGGATGCCGCCCGCGTAGGGGTCGGAGACGTACAGGCGACGAGTGCGGTCGAAGGCGATCCCACTCGACGTGTGCAGGCTGTCCTTGATGGTGTCCGGGACGCTCGCGCCGGTGATAGGCGGCGTGAACACAAGCACGTGAGGCCCCTGGGGTCCGAGGTACAGCTTCTTGTCGGGCCCGAAGGCCATGAACCCGTAGTAGGGATCCGTGCGGGCGCTGTCCAGAGGGACGCTGGCGCTCGAGAGTGGCCTGGCGAACGTGAGTACCCAGTGCGGGGTCTCGGAAACCGCGAGGTTCCCCGAGTCGTCCACCGCGACACCAATCGGCGTGCCGGGGATGGCGATGGTGTCCACGGGCAGGCTCGAATCGGTGAGCGGCGCGGCGAAGACCAAGACCGCGCCGGTGCCGAAGTCCGCGACGTAGACGTGGGAGGGCGGCGGCGGGGACGGCGTGAGCGTGGGCCCGGTCGAGTTGTCGGAGCAGGCGGCCAGAATCGCCACGGCGACGGCGGACTTCAGGACGGCGCGCGGGACCATGAGACCTCGGGAGAGTTGGGTACGACCGTTGAAAACTGCAGGCCCGGCGGGGGCCCGTCTAGCCCGCCGCGCCGCGCCGCTGCACTATTGGCGCCATTCTCCACCAACCGGAGGCTTTCCATGGTGCACGTGAATCTCCTCGCCGTCCTGGTCGCGACGGTGGTGGTGTTCCTGCTGGGGTGGTTGTGGTACAGCCCGTTGCTGTTCTTCAAGCCCTGGATGCGGCTGCGCGGCCTGGACCCGGCGGCGGCGATGCAGGGTCAGAAGATGCCGGTGGGCAAACTGGCGGTGGAGCTGGTGCGCTGCTTCGTCCTCTCATACCTGATGGCGCGCTTCCTGGCTCTCCTCGGCGTCGCCGGGGTGATGGGGGGCGTGCATTTCGGCGTGCTGGCCTGGATCGCGTTCCCGGTGATTCTGCTGACGGGCTCGGTGCTGTGGGACGCCGTGAAGTGGCAGGTGGCCGCGATTCACGCGGGTGACTGGCTGGTGAAGATGCTGGTGATTCCGATCATCGTGGTGACGATGCACTAGGCGCGCCGCGTCCCGGAAAAGCCAACGGCCCTCCGGGTGGAGGGCCGTTCGCGTGCCATGCGCCGACTCGGAATCGAACCGAGAACCTACTGATTAAGAGTCAGTTGCTCTGCCAGTTGAGCTATCGGCGCGGACCACAAACATAATCTACCCCTCGCGGGACACCCACCCCGCACGAAGAGCGCGGCGATCCAGATCGCCACCCCGCCCTCCTCCGGTTGCAGTCGATGCCCCCAAGGGGAATCGAACCCCTGTTCCCACCTTGAAAGAGTGGTGTCCTGACCGTTAGACGATGGGGGCAGGAGCTGCATAGCGGTAACGGGATTCGAACCCGTGTTTGAGCCTTGAGAGGGCTCCGTCCTAGTCCCCTAGACGATACCGCCGGACGCGGTCCGAACCACCGGCCGGGCGGTGAATATCACCAGCGGGCGGCGAGGGGCGCAACTAGGGCGCCGGTTGACCGCGCTCCCCGCCCGGTTACCGTTCACGGCGCCATGCCCGATCGATCGAGCGCCGCCCTCCGCGCCCTCCTGCCTGAAGCCGCGATCGTCGCCGCCGCCGTCACGGCGACCCGCGTGCCGGCCGCGCACCCGACCCTCGCCGGAGTCGCGCCGGTCTTCGCGCTCGCGGTCCTCGCCACCGGACTCCTCCTCGCGTGGCGTTTCCATCGCAGCCGCCTCGCCTTCGCCCTGGTCCTGCTCCTCCTCTCCTGGCTCGCCCTGCCGCCGCTGCATCCGACCTCCGCGGCCCGGGCCCTGGGCGACGCGGTCGCAACCCTCCTGCCCCTCAACCTCCTGGCGCTCGGCCTGGTGAGCGAGCGCGGCGTCTTCTCGCCCGCCGGGCTCCGCGGCTGGGCCGTCATCGGCCTCCAGGTCGCGGTCCTCGTCCTCGGCGCGAACTACGCGCCCTTCGCCCTGGGCCGCGCGGCCCGGCTCGACCTGCTGAGCGCGGGCATCGCGTCCGCGGTGGGCCTGCCGGCGCCCGCGATCCTCGCCTCCATCCTCGCGCTCGCGCTTCTCGCGACCCTCTGGATCCGGGATCCCCGCTCCCCCGGACGCAATCTCTTCTGGGTGACCGTCGCCGCCCTCGCGGGCCTCACCCACCGGCACGCCGGGGCGGAGACCGAGTTCTCCTTTGCGACGGGCGGGCTCCTGCTGGTCCTGGGCGTGGTGGAGGCGTCCTACCACCTCGCGTATCACGACGCGCTCACCGACCTCCCCGGCCGCCGCGCGTTGGAGGAGGCCTTGCTTCGCCTGGGCGACCGGTACGCCGTGGCGATGGTGGACGTGGATCACTTCAAGCAGTTCAACGACCGCTACGGCCACGACGCGGGCGACCAGGTGCTGAGAATGGTGGCCGCGCGACTCGAGGCGGTGGCGGGAGGCGGGACCGCATACCGCTACGGGGGCGAGGAATTCGCGGTGCTGTTTCCGGGCCAGAGCGCGGACGACGCGGCCGAAGCGATCGACGCGGTGCGCCGCGCCATCGAGGGTTCGTCATTCACCATCCGCAGCCGGCTGCGCCCGCGCCGCAAGCCGGCCGAACCCCACGCCCGCCGGTCCGCCACCCGGGCGACGGTGACCGTGAGCGCCGGGGTGGCGGAACGGGGGGGCCGCGCCGGCTCGCCGCGGCAGGTGGTGGACGCGGCGGACCGCGCGCTCTACGCCGCCAAGGCGGCGGGGAGAAACCGGGTCAGCCGGTAGCGGTCACATCCCGCCGTTCTTCGCGGTCGGCGGCAGCACGCCGTTCAGCCGCAGGTATATCGCGAGCTGGGCGTAGTGGTCGGACCAGTCCATCACCAGGCCGAGCGCGGCCGACGCGCGGGTGGCGTTCTGACCGTAGTAGGTGACCGTATCGCCGAGCTTCGCGTCGGTGAGGCCGGCGACGGCGCTGTCGCAGATCGCGAGCGAGCGCTGCAGCGCCTCGACGAGCTTCTCCTTGGCATCGGTGGGCGCGAGCTTCACCGCGGCCTCCGGCGTCTTGCCGGCGATCGCTGCGCAGGTGATGCGGTTGTCGTCCGCGACGTGGAGCACCACCTGGGCGAAGGACCACTGCGCGGGCGTGGGCTTGAAGCCGTACTCGGCGGCGGGCAGGGCCTGCGCCGCGGCGACGAGGTTCTTGGCATTGTACTGCGCCGCGTCGCGCACCGACGCGGAGACCGGGTTCGACTGGCCCGCGAGCGGCGCGGGTGCGGCGGCGAGCGCCGCGGCGATGAACGTGCGGCGGAGTGCGGTGGTCTTCACATCCCCTCCCCTGATCGTGTTTGATGAACCCGTGATCGAGCCAGGTCTCAAGATGGGCGGAGCCCGATGGGAGCGGAACGGCGGGAATGCGCGGGTTGTGTCAGAAACTCGACAGGCGGCGGGACCCACGGCTGCCGCGCTCAACGGCGCGGCAGCCGCGGGCCGATCGGAAGCGAACCGCCTAGAGGGACCTCAGGAACGCCACCAGGTCCGCCGCTTCCTGGCTCGTGAGACCCATCTGGAAGCGGAGGTTGTAGAACGCCACCACCTCCGAGAGGCTCGCCGCGGCGCCGTTGTGGAAGTACGGCGCCCGCGACGCGAGCCCCCGCAGGATCGGCCCTTTGACCCGGCCCAGGTCCGCGCAGTGTCCGGTGATCAGCGCGCGCCCGGGATCAGAGGTGTAGCGCACCGTTCCCGCGAGGGGCCCCGAGGTGCAGGTCACCCGGAAAATCGGGAGATCGGGAGCGCTCAGCTGCAGCAGCGCGGCCGCCACCCGGCCGTCGGCTTCGTAGGCCGCGGCGTGACTGGTCCCGATGTCGAGCGGTACCGGCAGCGAGTGATTGCCGACGTTCGGGGTGTCGTGGCAGGTGGTGCAGGTGCCGTTGATGGTCGTCATCCCCAGCACATCGTTGAGTCCCGCCACATTGGTGATCGTCAACGGGTGGGTGTTGAAGATCGCCTCGCCCCGCGCGATCGCCCGCCGCGCGTCGGTGTAGCGGCTCGAGCTCTTGAGGTCCTGCCACGGCGCGTAGACGCTGAACGCGGTGGCGCTGAACGCCGCGCCGGTGGGATTGCCGCCCAGCGGATCGTTGATGCCGGGATAGTACGGGGCGCTGGTGAGCGCGTCGGGACCGCCGTTCGCTCCCTGGGCATTGAGCACTCCCGCGGCATCGTCCACCCGCTGCGCCGTGAAGAGCGCGAGCTCGAAGTCGACGATCGCGGCCAACTGGGCGGCCGTGGGAGCGACGGCGGCCTGGGCGTGGCCCAGGGTGGCGTCCATCGCCTGGTGGGCGAGGTCGGTCCGCAGGTTCGCCGGGAAGGTGGCGCCGTCGCTCAGGGGCCGCACCGTTTCGCGACCGTCGAACATGACGGTGCTGAGGAAGCGCAGGTTCGTGGTCGGCAGCGGCCGACGGTACATCGACGCGGCGGCCGGCGACCCCGCGAGCGCGCAGCCGTAGGGGTCGTGAATCACCTCGATCGTGAAGTCGGCGCTGTCGGGGACGGTGATGCCGACGCGGATCAGTCCGTTGTTCAGCAGCAGGCTGTGCCCCGCCGCTCCCGGGGCCGTCGTGGCCGGGCAGTTGGCGCCATCGACCCGGGCGAAGAGCGGATCGGCTCCGCCGCTCGCCGCGAACACGGCCTGCGCCGTCGCCGCGCTCAGGCCGAACCCGTTGGCCTGCACGTGACAGGTGGCGCAGGTCCGGCCGTTCGTCCCCAGAGACTGGAAGAATGGATTGCCGAGGTCGATCGACCCGTTCGCGCTCAGGGTGGCGACTTGACCGCTCGGATCGGATGAGCTCACGAGGCCGGTCCTCTCGGCGGCGAGCGCCGGCGGGATCGCCGGTGAGATGGCGCTGCGATCCGTTTCGCAGCCCCACGAAGCGGTGGCGAAAACCACGACGAGAACCCGGACTGCAAGCATCCTGGCGTTCATCCCTTCCTCCTGGCCAGCGTCCACGCGCGAAAACCTGCCGAACCTGCTCGTCTCTATTAGCAACCGGGTGCGGCGCCGGTGCCATAGCGGAGGTCTGTCGGGGGCCTTACGGTTGTCTTACTTTCTTCTCCTCTCGTAAGCACTTGCGAGCACTCCACTTTCAATGATCGCCCTCCGTTTTGGCGAAGACTTCGAGCTCGATCCCGGCGCCTATCAGCTCCGGCGCGCCGGCCAGCCGCTCAAACTGGAGCGGATTCCGATGGAGATCCTGCTGCTCCTGGCCGAGCACCAGGGGCAGCTCGTCACCCGGGAGCAGATTGTCGAGCGGATCTGGGGGAAGAGCGTCTACCTCGACGCCGACAACAGCATCAACGGCGCGATTCGCAAGATCCGGCAGGTATTGAAGGACAACTCCGAGCACCCCCGCTTCATTCAAACGGTCACCGGCCGCGGCTATCGCTTCATCGCGCCGTGCCCCGACGCCGCGCCGTCTCCGGCCTCGGCCCCGGCGGCGCAACCCCCGGCCGCGCGCCGGTCACGCGTGGGGGCGCGGGTCGCGGCCGCGGCGGGCCTGGTGGTGCTGGGCGTCGTCACGGCCATCGCTGTTTTGCGGCTGCGCGCCGCCGCCGTGCTCCCCGAAACCCGCGCCATGATCGCGGTACTTCCCTTCACGAACCTCACGGGAGATCAGCGGCAGGAGTATTTCAGCGACGGCCTCACCGACGAAATGATCACCCAGCTCGGCGAGCGCGATCCGACGCACCTCGGCGTAATCGCCCGGACCTCGGTCATGCACTACAAGAACAATCCCGCGCCGCTCGATACCATCGTGCGGGAGCTGGGGGTGCAATACGTCCTCGAGGGCAGCGTACGGCGCGACGCCGACCACGTCCGGGTCACGGCCGAGCTGATTCGCGGCTCCGACCAGACGCAGCTATGGGCGCGGCAGTACGATCGCCGCCCGGCGGACCTGCTGCAGCTGCAGGGCGAAATCGCCCAGGCCATCGCGAACGAGATTCAGGCGAGCGTGGGGCGGCCGGCGCCGATCGCGGACGCCGACTCCGTGCCCGTGACCCACCCGTTCGCGGCCTACGACCTGTACCTGCGGGGCGCGTACGACCTCAATACCCGCTCCGTCCCCGGAATCGAACGCGCCATCGGGTACTTCCAGCAGGCCGTCGCGCTGGACTCGAACTTCGCGCGGGCCTACGCCGCGCTGGCGGGCGCCAACGCCCTGCTGATCGGCTACGCGTCGCATCCGCCGCGGGCGATGATCGCGCAGGCCCGCGCCGCGGCGGTGCGCGCGCTCCGCCTCGATCCCTCGTCCGCCGAAGCGCACACCGCCTACGCCCTGATCGTCCAGAACTACGACTGGGACTGGACTTCCGCGGAGCGGGAGTACCAGCGGGCCATCGCGCTCAATCCGAACTACGCCACGGCGCACCAGTGGTACGCCGAGCATCTGATGTGGCGCGGACGTTTCGAGGAGGCGCTGCGCGAGAGCGAGCGGGCGCGCCGGCTCGACCCCTTGTCGCTGATCATCGCCGCCGACAACGGCGCCATCCTCTACTACGCCCGCCAGTACGACCGCGCCATCGACAAGTGGCGCTCGGTCCTGCAGATCGACCCGGAATTTCCCCGCGCCCACGCCATCGTGTTCGCCTATGTCGAGAAGCGGATGTACGCGGAGGCGCTCGCCGACATGGAAGCCCAACGGGCTCAGGCGGAACCGCCGGTGTATTGGTCCGACCTGGCTTACATCTACGGTCGCGCCGGGCGCGCCGCCCTGGCGCGGGCCGCGATGGACAGTGCGCTGCGCACCGCCGAGCGCCAGCCGGTCCAGGCCGGCGTGATCGCCGACGCCTACGCGGGGATGGGGGACAAGGCGAGCGCCCTCGACTGGCTGGAACGGGCGTACGCCGAACACTCGAACGACATGACGGCGCTGAAGGTGAATCCGGGCTTTGACGGGCTGCGGGGGGACCCCCGCTTTCAGCGCCTGCTCGAGCGGGTGGGTCTCGCGCCGCCGCCCAGCCCCTGAACGGCACGGGCGCCGGGCACCGGCGTCCGGCTCAGCCCGCCGGCAGCCGCCCCCGGAGATTCGCGGCGGTGAATGGCCCGGACAGGGCGATGAGCGCCCGCGCGTGGTCCACCTGGCCCCAGGTATTCCAGAGCAGCACGCCCCGGACCCGGCCGTCGCCGAGGTAGTAGATCACGCCCTCCTGGAACGGCGTCTTCCAGTCGCTCACCGCCTCGAGGCGGGCGTCCAAATCCCCGACCGCTTCGTAGCCCAGGTCGAACAGGTCGCCGTAGAAAAACGGCAGGTGGTGATAGGGCTCGCCGGCGCCCGCGAGGTTGCGACCGGCCTGCCGGCCCTGCGCGTTGGCGTTGTCCTCGTGCTCCACGCGGGAGCGGTGGCCGAGCGCCCGGGATGGGAAATTGGCGACGTCTCCCGCGGCGTAGATCGTGGGGTTGGACGTTCGCAAATATTCATCCACGACGATCCCGTTCTCGGTGGCGAGCCCCGCGGCCTGCGCCAGCTCGACCGCGGGGATGATGCCGAGCCCCGCCACCACGCCGTCGGCGGGCAGCGCCGCGCCGGTGGTGGTGCTCACCAGGAACTTCCCGTCGCGCTCGGACACCGTCGCCACGCCTTCTCCGGTGCGGACGGTCACGCCCTTCTGCCGGTAGTACTCGACGAGGTGCTGGGAGAGGGGCGCGGGAAACACGCGGGCGCCGATGCCGGCCTCCGGCACCACCATCGTCACGCCGGCGTCCTGCATCCGCAGGGCCGCCGCGACCTCGGATCCGATGAAACCCCCGCCCAGGACCACGAAGGTCCGCCCCGGCGCCGCGGCCGCGCGCAGGCGGCGGTAGTCGTCCAGGGTGCGGAAATAGACGATCGTGTCCGGGGCTCCCGAGAGCCGGCGCGGCGCGCCGCCCGTCGCGAGGAGCAGAGTCTCGTATCCGTAGCTCTCGCCCCGGTCGTCGGTCACCGTCCGCTGGCCGGGATCGATGCGCGTCACTTTGCGGGACAAGACCAGCTCCACGCCCTGGACGTCGTCGGTCCGCCAGATGCTCGACTCGGCGTCGCCCTTCCAGAGTGCCTTCGAGAGCGGGGGGCGATTGTAGGGAGGATGCGGCTCGGCGCTGATCATCCCCACGCTCGCGGCGGGGGCGACTTCGCGCGCGCCGCGCGCCGCCGCCGCGGCCGTCATTCCGCCTCCCACGATCAGGTGCTGGAATCGCTTCACGGCGCACCGCGCCGGGGAACCCGAATGGCTCTGACGGAGCTTCCGAACGGCATCTAGACCTCCCAAGGAGTTGACCCTGTTGCTAGTAAGGGCCCGCGACACGCAATATGTTCCCGCCTCTGGACGGATGGTGTGCCAGGCCTGAGGTGTTCAATGAGTTGTCCCGCACGCAATGGATGTATTGGGCGCAAGAAAGAAGCGTGAGGGCTGACCCCCACGTGTAAATCGCTGTAATTGGAAGCATGCCCGGCAGGAATGATGCGGAGCACAAGGACTTGACGCGCAGCGCGACTTCCTGCCGGGACGGGACGGCAGGAGCGCGGCGAATGACGGACAGGCCCGGCAGGAATCGAACCTGCAACCCCCGGTTTTGGAGACCGGTGCTCTACCAATTGAGCTACGGACCTAAGGGGTGGCTGAAGGGACTTGAACCCTCAACCTCTGGAGCCACAGTCCAGCGCTCTAACCACTTGAGCTACAGCCACCACGAGCCGCCGCCGTTCTGGTGGCGGAGGAGGAACGTAAAGGAGGCCCCAAAGGGGGTCAACCCTGAGCGCCTCGGCGCGCCGGATGCGCCCCAGCCCTCCCCGCCCTACCTTATCTACGCGCCTTTCCTCGAACCCAAGAGACCGTCATGCGCCTTCGCTCCGTCACGTTCGTCGCTCTGGCCGCCACCGCGGCCTGCGCCCATCGTCCGCCGGCCGACTTCGCCCCCGACCCGGGGCTGGTGGCCCGCATCCGCGAGATCCGCATCAGCGCGCCGGCCTCCGCCTGCCCCGGCGCGAGCTTCGGCGCGACCTACACCGCGGTCCTCGACGACGGCTCCTACATCCCCTTCGCGACGACCTACGACAAGAATCACCCACCCCGGCTCCACATCGTCTTTCTCGAGCGGCACAGCGATACCGCGACCCCGCTGGAAGGCGGCGGGTGGAGTCTCGACGTGGATCCGCTGATGAGCGCCTTGGATGGATTCCATCTCACCGCGACCCTGCTCGCCAAGCCGTCGGTCACCGCCACGGCGGCGGTGGCGCCGGATTACTCCTGCCTGCCGCACGCCTTCGGCTTCCAGGGCGACTTCGGGCGCGAGGGTCCCGACGTCACGGTGCGGCTCGGCATCGTCCGCTCTCCGTTCTATCCGCGGCTCATCGTCGCCGGGATCCAGGTGGGCCAGGCGCCGCCGTTCTATACCCTGGCCGACGCCAACGCCGTCCCGCCCGCCGACTGGATCATCGTCGAGTCCAAGGGCGGACGCGGCACGCGAGGCACCCGCGGCAGCGCCGGCACGGCCGGCGGGCCGGGCCAGAACGGGTGCCCCCCCTCCGACGGCGGCAACGGGGGCGATGGCGGACCCGGAGGCGCGGGGGGCGCGGGCGGACCGGGTGGGCACGTGACCGTGATCGTGCCCGCGGGGGATCCCTTCCTCGCGGGACTGGTGGACGCGCGGACGCCGGGCGGTGAGGGTGGACCGGGCGGCGCGGGCGGCGAACCGGGCAAGGCGGGGAAAGGCGGCGCCGGCGGGACCGACGCGCGCACCGGTCAGCCCTGCCCGTCCGGCCGCGACGGGCTCGCGGGCCGGATCGGCACCGCGGGGCCGAACGGGGCGCCGGGACAGCCGGGCGCGCGGCCCCAGATTCTCACCGTGCCGCTGCGCGACGTCTTCCAGGCTCCGCTGCCGCCGGTGCTGCAGCAGCTCCTCGACGGCCGGCGCGGCCCGCCGGGCCCGCCCTGATCGGGAGCCGGCGGCGACTAGAAGGTGAAGTTGAAGCCCCCGGGTCCGATCTGGGCGAGCTCGAAGAAATTGCTCCCGTCGGACGCGACGTAATCGAAGGTGCTGGGGTCGCTGCCGATCCCGCTCGACCCCCAGATAATGATCACGCGGCTGCCGATGCTGGTCCGCTTGACCGGAAAGCGCGCGTGCTCGCCCGGCAGGGTCAGCTTGTTGTCGGCGGGGCTCTTGTCCACCCAGGCGACCAGCGTCCCGAAGCCGCGGGGATCCGCGGGAAGATCGTAGGAGTAGGTGCGGGTCACGGTGTCACCGGTCACGCTGATGATGTCGAGCGGCGTGAGCGGCGGCGGCGCCTTGGTGATGGAGTCGATGGTGGCGCCGGTGCCGTGAATGTAGGTGGCGTAGGTGGTATCGAAGTGGCCGATCAGGACCGGATAGCTCTTGAGACTGTCCGGCAGGGTGATGGTGCCGGTGAGGGTCCGCGGGACCCCCGGTGCGGTCGAGCTCTTGCACCCGCCCCCAACCGCCGCCCCCGCCCCCGCCGCCGCAACCGCCAACATTCGGACCAAGGTTGAACGCACAACGCACCTCCTGAAACGAAGGAATGTTTGAAGTCTGCGGAGCCCGCGCAGCCGCCGCAAGGAACGACTAGATTTCGCGTGCCCACCGCCGTCCTCGGGGGCCGGCTTCCCTTGCTCGAGGTCTCGATGCGCTTCCTCTACGTCCTGCCCGCGGCGCTGCTCGCCGCCCTCCCGCTCGCCGCCCAGTCCAACGCCGAGCGGATGGCCAACGATCACTACACCCGATCGCACGACTACGATCTCGTCGACCAGCGCATCGCGGTGCGCGACTTCAACTGGGACTCGACCTCGTTCGAGGGGAGCGTCGCGACCACCCTGATCGCGCTCCGGCCCGGACTCGATTCGGTCATCCTCGACGCGGGTCCGCTCCTCAAGATCGCCAGGATCACCGCCGCGCGGGGTGTTGCACTCCGCTCCGCGTCGCACGGTGATACGCTGGTCGTCTTCCTCGCGAAACCCGCGGCCTTCGGCGACACCGCCCGCTTCACCATCGTCTATCACGGCAAGGTGAAGAGCGGGAACGGCCTCACCTACATCCGGCCCGACGGCCTCACCCACCGGCCCCAGCAGATCTGGAGCCAGGGCGAAGACCACGACAACCACTACTGGTTCCCGACCTTCGATTTCCCGTCGGACAAGATGACTTGGTCGGTCGAGGCCACGGTGCCCAAGGGATTCACCGCCGTGTCCAACGGCGCCCTCACCGCCGACCGCAACAACCCCGACGGGACGAGGACCATGTCCTGGCGCCAGGACAAGCCGAGCGCCACCTACCTCGTGTCCCTCATCGTCGCGCCGCTCGTGAAGATTCACGACGCCTGGGGCACGGTCCCGGTGGACTATTACGTCTATCACGAGGACAGCGCGCTCGCGCGCCCGCTCTTCCACGTCACCCCGGACATGATCGACGTGTACTCCAAGCTGACCGGCGTGCGCTACGCGTGGGCGAAATATTCACAGACCACGGTCGCCGACTTCTTCGGCGGGATGGAGAACGTGAGCGCCACCACGCTGGTGGACTGGCTCCCCGACGCCCGGGCCTACGCCGACCGGCCGTGGTACCGCTGGATCCTCATTCCCCACGAGCTCGCCCATCAGTGGTTCGGCGACTACGTCACCACCGAGAACTGGGCGAACATGTGGCTGAACGAGGGCTTCGCGGAGTTCATGCCGGGGCAGTACTGGAACGAGCGGCTGGGGCGTCACGCCGAGGACGACTACTACCTCGACGAGTACCGGCAGTTCATGCAGATCGACGGCCGGCGCCGGATGCCGCTCGCCTCCCTCGGCTCGAACAACATCTACCCCAAGGGCGCCCTCGTGCTCCGGATGCTGGAGCGCTACCTGGGCCGGGACCGCTTCTGGGCGTCCATTCACCGCTACCTCACCGACCACGCCTACGCCGGAGCGACCTCGGACGACCTGCGCCAGGCGGTGCTCGCCGCGACCGGCGAGAACCTCGACTGGTTCTGGGACCAGTGGGTCTACCAGGCCGGCTACCCCGAGTTCACGGTGACCGCCGCCTACGACTCGGCGAAGGGCACCGTGACCCTCGACGTGAAGCAGACCCAGCAGGACACGTTGAAGGCGGATACCAGCGCCCGCGGGGGC
>DASSQQ010000100.1:0-4586 GCA_035702425.1 Gemmatimonadales bacterium | reverse complement strand
GAGGCGGCGCGGCGCCGCGCGGAACAGAGGTTCTCGCTCGAGCGCCTGCAGCGCGAGTACGCCGACGCGGTCGAGTCGCTGGCGTGACCCGCGGGCGGGTGGCGTTCGTGTACACCTCGCGCACCTGGCGCGGCTCGGGGGTGGTCTTCGCGGAAGTCGCGGGCGCGCTCGCGCGCCAGGGACACGAGACCGTCGCGCTGGTGCCGGCCGGCCGGCTCACCGGCGCCGAGTTCGCGAAGCGCGGCGTGCCGGTGCGCGAGGCCGCGATCGGGCACACCGGCTTCGCGGAAGCGCGCGCGATGCACCGCGCGCTCGCGGAATTCGGCGCCGATGTGGTGTTCGCGGACCGGCCCCGAGACATCCGGCTCACCGCCGCCGCGTCCCTCGTGAGGCCCGTTGCCATCGTGCATTGTCTTTCCACCCCGGAGCCGGCGCGGGACCTCCTGACCCGCGTCGCCTACCGCCGGGTCCGGCTCACCGTCTATCTCACCGAAGACCTCGCGGCCCGCGCGCTCGCCCTCGCGCCCTGGATGGACCGGGTGCCGCATCGCGTGATTCCGAACGGCGTGGACTTGGAGCGCTTCCGGCCCGACCCGGCGGCCGGGGAAGCGTTCCGCACCCGGCACGGCCTCGGCGCCGGCGCGCTGCTGGTGGGCGTGGGAGCCCTCGAGCCCGAGAAGCGATGGGATCTCCTCATCGAAAGCGTCGCGCTGGTCCCCGGCGCGCCGCCCCTCGCGCTCTGCGGCGAGGGCCAGCTGCGGAACGCCCTGCTCGCGCGGGCGGCGGAGCGGCGCGTGGATCTCCGTCTCCTCGGCGTGATTCCGCACGACGAGCTCGCCGCGGCCTGCAACGCGGCGACCGTCATCGTGCACTCCCGTCCCGACGAGGTGTTCGCCCTCTCGCTGCTCGAGGCGCTGGCCTGCGGCCGGCCGGTCCTCGCGGCGGCCGGCGGCGGGACGCCGGAGCTCTTGGGCGACGCGGGAGTGCTGGTGCCGCCCCGCGACCCGGGTCTCATGGCGCGCGCGCTGACCGGCCTCCTCGGGGACGCGCCGCGGCGGGCGGCGCTGGGTCACGCGGCGCGGCGCCGCGTGGAGCAGCACTTCTCGCGTGAACGGATGATGAAGCGCTGGGTCGAGACCGTGGGCGAGCTGGTTTGACAGCCCGCGCCGCCCGCGCCTAGGTTCTCTCACCAACTCCCGAGCGACGTGGAGCCAGAATGCGGATCGGAGTCCCGCAGGAGACCGTTCCCGGAGAGCGACGCGTGGCCTTGGCGCCCGACGCGGTCAAGAAGCTCGCCGCGCCGGGCGTCGAGGTCGTGATCCAGAAGGGCGCGGGACTCGCGGCATCGTTCTCCGACGCCGCCTACGAAGCCGCGGGCGCGAAGATCGTTTCGGACGCCCGCGCCGCGCTCGACGCCGACGTCGTCGCCAAGGTACAGGCCCCCACCGCGGACGAGGTCGGCGCGCTCCGCTCCGGGGCCGCCCTGATCGCGCTGCTCGCTCCCGCGAAAAACGCCGACCTGATCCGCCGCGTCGCCGAACGCCAGGTGAACGCGCTGGCCCTCGAGCTGGTGCCGCGCATCAGCCGCGCGCAGTCCATGGACGTGCTCTCCTCCCAGGCCACCGTCGCCGGGTACAAGGCCGTCCTCCTGGGCGCGGCGGAGCTGGGCCGCCTCCTGCCGATGCTCACCACCGCCGCCGGCACCCTCGCGCCCGCCAAGGCGTTCGTGCTGGGCGCGGGGGTGGCGGGTCTGCAGGCCATCGCGACCGCGCGGCGGCTGGGCGCGGTGGTGAGCGCCTTCGACGTGCGCGCCGCGGTGAAGGAGCAGGTGGAGAGTCTCGGCGCCTCGTTCGTCGCGGCTGAGGTGGCGAGCGACGCGGCGCAGGGCGCCGGCGGCTACGCCAAGGAGCTGGGCGAGGAGCAGCACCGCCTCGAGCTGGCGGCGATCGCGAAGCACATCCAGGACGTGGACCTGGTGGTCTCGACGGCCGCGATCCCCGGCAAGAAGGCGCCGATCCTGATCACCGAAGAGATGGTGCGCGCGATGAAACCGGGCGCGGTGATCGTGGACCTCGCGGCCGAGACCGGCGGCAACTGCGCGCTCACCCGGGCCGGGGAAACGGTGCGCGCGGGCGGCGTCACCATCCTGGGACTGCTGAACCTGCCGGCGACGGTCCCCTTCCACGCCAGTCAGATGTTTTCCAAGAACGTGCTCACCCTGCTGCAATACCTGATCAAGGACGGTACGCTCGTGCTCGATCCCGCGGACGAGATCACCGGCGCGATGCTGGTGGCGCACGCGGGAACGGTCCGGACCCGCTAGAGGAGGCGCCTGATGGAAGGCATTGATTTCATCGAGCTCTACGTCTTCGTGCTGGCGGCCTTCGTCGGCTATCAGGTGATCTCCCGGGTGCCGCCGCTCCTGCACACCCCGCTGATGTCGGCGACCAACGCCATCTCGGGCATCTCGCTCGTGGGATCCCTGGTGCTGGCGGGCGCGAACTACGGCACCCCGGCCACGATCCTCGGGTTCGTCGCCGTGACCGCCTCCATGACCAACATCGTCTCCGGGTTCCTGATCACGGACCGGATGCTCAAGATGTTCAAGCGCGGCGGCCAGCAGAAGAAATGATCGACACCCTGATTCAGATTTCCTATCTCGCGGCCGCGGTGCTCTTCATCCTCGGTCTGAAGGGGCTTTCGTCCCCGGCCACCGCGCGGCGCGGGATGTTCTACGCCGAATTCGGGATGCTGGTGGCGATCATCGGCACCCTGGTCCAGCACGACATCGTCCGCTTCGACTGGATTCTGGTGGGCCTGGTGCTGGGATCGCTGATCGGGGTGCCGATCGCGGTTTACATGCCGATGACCGCGGTGCCCCAGCGGACCGCCATTTCCCACATGTGCGGGGCCCTCGCCGCCACCCTCGTCGGCGTCGCCGAATACTGGCGGGCGCAGGGCCACATTCCCCGGGTGGAGATGGCGGCGCTGGGCTTCGAGGTGATGTTCGGCTCGCTCACCATCACCGGCAGCTTCATGGCCTTCGGCAAGCTGCAGGAGATCATCAAGGGCGCGCCGGTCACCTACCGGTTCCAGAACGTCTCCAACATCGCGCTCTTCGTGCTCACCTTCGCGGCCTTCGTCACCCTGATCGTGGTGCCCGCCCAGCAGGCCATCTTCTACGCGATGGTGGGAGCGGGGCTCGTGATCGGGGTGCTGATCGTGATGCCGATCGGCGGCGCGGACATGCCGGTGGTGATCTCGCTCCTCAATTCGTACGCGGGGCTGTCGTCCGCGGCCACCGGATTCGTGCTCCACAACAACGTGCTGATCATCGCGGGATCGCTGGACGGCGCGTCGGGGTTCATTCTCTCGATCCTGATGAGCAAGGCGATGAACCGCTCCTTCGGGAACGTGCTGTTCGGGGCGTTCGGGGGCGAGGCCACGGCCCAGGCCGCGGTCACCGGCGCCGTGGACAAGACGGTGCGCGCCATCAGCGCCGAGGACGCGGCGATCCAGCTCGCGTACGCGAAACTCGTGGTGGTGGTCCCCGGGTATGGTATGGCGGTGGCGCAGTGCCAGCATCAGGTGCGGGAGCTGGCGGAGCTGATCGAGAAGCGGGGAGGCGCGGTGAAATACGCGATCCATCCCGTCGCCGGCCGGATGCCGGGCCACATGAACGTGCTGCTGGCGGAGGCGAACGTTCCCTACGACGAGCTGTACGACATGGACGAGATCAATCCCGAATTCCAGAACGCGGACGTGGCGCTGGTGATCGGCGCCAACGACGTGGTGAACCCCGCCGCCCGCAACGAGCGCTCCAGCCCGATCTTCGGGATGCCGATCCTGAACGTGGACCAGGCGAAGAGCGTCATCGTGCTGAAGCGGAGCATGAATCCCGGCTTCGCGGGAATCGAGAACGAGCTCTTCTACAATCCGAAGACCAGCATGCTCTTCGGCCACGCCAAGGATTCGATCCTCAAGCTGATCGGAGAGATCAAAAACGTCTGAGACGTCGAGCGAAGACGTCCTGCTGAGACGTCCCGCGGCACCGGCCCCGCCGCCGACTCCCGACTGGTCCCGGCCCGACGACGCGACCCGGCAGGCGCGCCTCGACGCGATGAAGTGGCGCGCCACCGGCCTGCTCGGGCTCGCCGCCCTGGTCTTCGCGGTGTCGAGCGCCTTCGAGGGCGCGCACCCCTGGCTCGGCTTCGTGCGCGCCACCGCCGAAGCGTCGCTCGTGGGCGGCCTCGCCGACTGGTTCGCCGTCACCGCGCTCTTCAAGCACCCGCTGGGCATCCCGATTCCGCACACCGCGATCGTCGCCACCCGGAAGGAGCGGATCGGACGCATCCTCGGCAACTTCGTGCAGAATCACTTTCTTTCGCGCGACGTCATCGCCGGGAACCTGCGCGCGGTGCGCCCCGCCGAGCGCGCGGCCCGCTGGCTCTCCGACCCCGAGCACGGCCGGCGGATCGCCCAGCAGGTGGCGGGCGGGATCGCGAAAACCCTGGAGGCGCTCCCCGACCAGGAGGTCCGCCACCTGGTCCGCCAGCTGGTGGGCGACCGGCTGCGCGCCACCCGGG
>DASSQQ010000099.1:0-4316 GCA_035702425.1 Gemmatimonadales bacterium | reverse complement strand
CGCCGATTCTTTATCTCGCCCTCACCTCGAAGACCCTGCCCCTCTCCACCCTGGACGAGTACGGCGAGACCTTCATGGCGCAGCGGATCTCGACCGTGACCGGCGTGGCGCAGGTGCAGGTGTACGGGTCGCAGAAGTACGCGGTGCGGGTCCAGCTCGACCCGCGCCAGCTCCAGACCCGCGGCATCGGGATCGACGAGGTGGCCAACGCCATCTCCACCGGCAACGTGAACCTCCCCACCGGCGTGTTGTGGGGGAAGGACAAGGCGTACACCGTCGACGCCACCGGCCAGCTCGAGGACGCGCCCGCCTTCCGGCAGCTGATCGTGACCTATCGCAACGGCTCGCCGGTCCGGCTGGGCGATCTGGGCCGGGTGCTGGACGACGTGCAGAACGACAAGACCGCGAGCTGGTACGACGGCAACCGCTCCATCGTGCTCGCCATTCAGCGCCAGCCGGGAACCAACACGGTGGCGGTGGCGGACGCGGTCAAGCAGCTGCTCAACACCCTGCAGGCCCAGATCCCGGCGTCGGTCGACATTCACATCCTCTACGACCGCTCGGTGTCGATCCGCACCTCGGTCTCCGACGTGAAGCGGACCCTGTTCCTCACGCTGGTCCTCGTGGTGCTGGTGATCTTCCTGTTCCTCCGCAACATCTCCGCCACCATCATCCCCAGCCTGGCGCTGCCGTTCTCGATCATCGGCACCTTCGCGGTGATGTACCTCATGGGGTACAGCCTCGACAATCTGTCGCTGATGGCGCTGACGCTCTCGGTGGGATTCGTGGTGGACGACGCGATCGTGATGCTGGAGAACATCGTGCGGCACCTGGAGATGGGAAAACCGGTGCTGCAGGCGGCCCTCGAGGGCTCGCGGGAGATCGGGTTCACCATCCTGTCCATGACGCTGTCGCTCACCGCGGTGTTCATCCCGGTGCTCTTCATGGGCGGCATCGTGGGACGGCTCTTTCACGAGTTCGCCGTGACCATCGGGGTCGCGATTCTCGTCTCCGGCTTCGTCTCGCTGACGCTCACCCCGATGATGTGCTCCCGCTTCCTCAAGCCCCCCAAGGAGGAGCACCACGGCCGGTTCTACGAGAAGACGGAAGCGATCTACGACGCGATCCTCGGCAAGTACGACCGCAGCCTCCGCTGGGTGATGGGGCACCGGCGCGCCGCGCTCGCGTTTTCGGCCGCGATTCTCGTGGGCACGGTGGGGCTCTTCGTCGTCGTCCCCAAAGGCTTCATCCCCGACGACGACAACTCCCAGATCTTCGGCACCACCGAGGCGTTCGAGGGCACCTCCTTCGACGCCATGAAGGAGCACCAGCAGCAGGTGTCCGCCATCCTGCTGCAGGACCCCAACGTGCTGGACTTCATGTCCACCGTCCCCGCGGGAGCGGCGAATCAGGGGCGGGTGTTCATGCACTTGAAGCCCCGGAGCGCGCGGCGGCTGAACGTGGAGGGCGTGATCGACGAGCTGAACGGGAAGCTCGCGGCGGTGCCCGGGATGCGGGTGTACCTGCAGAATCCGCCCGCCATCCGGATCGGGGGCCACCTCACCAAGAGTCTCTACCAGTTCACGCTGCAGAGCCCCGACATCCAGACGCTCTATCAGTACGCCAACCTCCTCACCCAGCGGATGAAGGCGCTCCCCGACCTCCAGGACGTCACCAGCGACCTGCAGGTGACCAACCCCACCATCCGGGTGGACATCGACCGGGAGCGCGCCGCCTCCTTCGGCGTCACGGCGGAGCAGATCGAGCAGGCGCTCTACAACGCGTACGGCTCGCGCCAGGTCTCCACCATCTACACCCCCAACAACCAGTACTGGGTGGTGCTGGAGCTCCTCCCCGAGTACCAGCGCGACGTGTCCGCGCTCAATCTTCTCTATGTGCGGTCCGGCAAGGGCCCCCTGGTGCCGCTGGGCTCGGTCGCGACCCTCACGCCCACCCTGGGGCCGCTCTCGGTGAACCACTCCGGGCAGCTGCCGTCGGTGACGATCTCCTACAACCTCAAGCTCGGCGCGTCGCTGGGGTCGGCGGTCACCGGCGTGGAGCGGCTCGCCCGTCAGGTGCTCCCGTCCACCATTTCGACCTTCGCCGCCGGAACCGCGCAGGCGTTCCAGGCGAGCCAGAGCGGCCTTCTGGCGCTGCTGGTGCTCGCGATCCTCGTGATCTACATGGTGCTGGGGATTCTCTACGAGAGCTTCATCCACCCGCTCACCATTCTGTCGGGCCTGCCCTTCGCGGGATTCGGCGCCCTGCTCACGCTCTGGATCTTCGGGGTGGATCTCTCGGTGTACTCCTTCGTCGGCATCATCATGCTGATCGGGCTGGTGAAGAAGAACGCGATCATGATGATCGACTTCGCGCTGGAAGCGGAGCGCAACGACGGGAAGTCCGCCGAGGCCGCCATCGTGCAGGCGTGCAACGTCCGGTTCCGGCCCATCATGATGACCACCATGGCGGCGCTGATGGGCACCCTGCCCATCGCCATCGGCCTGGGCGCCGGGGCGGAGTCGCGCCGCCCCCTGGGCCTCGCGGTGGTGGGCGGGCTCGCGTTCTCCCAGCTGATCACGCTCTACGTCACGCCGGTGGTCTACACCTACCTCGACGCCATCCAGCGGCGCCTGGGCGCGCGGATCGAGCTCCCCGCCGGAGAGCCCGTGGCTCAGCCCGGCGACTAGGAGGCCCCGCGTGGCCGCCGTCCGCACCGAGTCCGTCACGCTCCCGGTCGCCGGCGCGGCCGCGATGAACGCCTTCGTGGCCCGTCCCGAGTCGCGCGGCCGCCACGCCGGCATCATGGTGTTCCAGGAAGCCTACGGCGTGAACGCGCACATCCGGGACGTCGCGTCGCGGTGCGCACGCGAGGGATACACCGCGATCGCGCCCGAGCTCTTCCACCGCAGCGGCGCGGGCGTCGAAGCTCCCTACGGCGACTTCGAGCGGGTGCGGCCGCTGATCAACGGGCTGACCACCGAGGCGCTCGAAGCCGACATCCGCGCCGCCCACGCCTGGCTCTCGGCCGACGGCGAAACCGATGCCGCCCGCATCGCGGCGGTCGGATTCTGCCTGGGGGGACGGGTGGCCTTTCTCGCGAACCTGGTCGTGCCGGCGCGGGCCACGGTGACGTTTTACGGAGGCCGGATGGAGCCGCTGGTCGCGCGCGCCGGAGAAGCGCACGGCCCCGCGCTGTGCTTCTGGGGCGGGCAGGATTCGCACGTCGGGCTCGAGACCCCGCGGAAGCTGGCGGACGCGATGCGCGCGGCCGGCAAGCGCCACCTGCACGTCGAGATCTCCGACGCGGGCCACGGGTTCTTCTGCGACGCCAAGCCCGACTACAACCCGCGCGCCGCGGCCGACGCCTGGGCCCTGACCCTCGCGTTCCTCGAGGAGTGCGGCGCGGCCTAGCGCGTCAGGCCGGGCGGCGCGGCTGGTAGCGGCAGAGCGGATCCTCGGCGAAGGGATCGCCGGTCGCGGCGTAGGCGCGGGCCCGCGACCCGCCGCACTGCCAGCGATACTCGCACACCCCGCAGCGCCCCGTGAACCGGTTCGGATCCCGGAGGTCCCGGAACAGCTGCGCCTCGCGATAGATCGCGGCCGGCGCGGCGCGGGTCACGCTCCCGGCGACCAGCGGCAGGAAGCCCGAGGGCGAGACGTCGCCGGTGTGGGAAATGAACACGACCCCGTTGCCGTCGCGGATTCCCGCCGCGTGCCCGCCGGCGCGCCCGCATTCCTGCGCCACCCGCCGGTAGTGCGGCGCCTCGGTGGTGGTGACGACCGGCTTTCCCGGCGGCAGCCCCGCCACCCACTTCATCAGGCCTTCGCACTCGGCGGGCGAAATCGGCTCGAGCTCCGCGCCGCGCCCCACCGTCACGAGGAAGAAGAGACTCCAGCGCGCCGCGCCGATTTCCCGGGCGAGCAGGGCGATCGAGGGGAGATCGGCGAGCGTCGCGGCGGACACCAGGGTGTTGACCTGCACCGGGAGCTCGTCCTCGCGGGCCGCGCGCGCGGCCGCGAGGGTGCGCTCGAAGGTCCCGGTGATCCCGCGCAGCGCGTCGTGCCGCGCCGCCGTGGAGCCGTCGATCGAAAGCGAGATGGCCTCGACCCCGGCGTTCTTGAACATCCCGATCGCCGTCGGAGTGACGAGGGGCGTCGCGGAGGGAGACACGGCCACCTGAAATCCCCGGCGGCGCGCCGCGGCGATGAGCGCGAAGAGGTCGGGCCGCTTGAGCGGGTCCCCGCCGGTGAGCACCAGGTGCGGGAGGGGCTCGCCGAACTCCGCCAGACCGTCCAGGAGCCGGAGGGCCGCG
>DASSQQ010000098.1:0-15536 GCA_035702425.1 Gemmatimonadales bacterium | reverse complement strand
AGCTTGTTCAGGGTGTCGGCGAGCCACGGGTTGAGCACCCGGAGGTTGCCGTTCGGGGTGTTGGGCGGCGCGGCGCCGATCGCGGACGCCTGGCCGGCCAGGAACGCGTCGGTCCAGGCCTTGGGGAAGCAGGAGTTGTCCCAGACGATCTGCGCGCCGGGGACTCCGTCGCCGGTGGTGAAGCGGCGTGCCGCCGTCACCCTGCAGGCCGGCGCCGGCTTGGGCGTGGTGTAGAAGCCCATGTAGTTGTCGATCGCCGCCGACACCTGTGCCGCGAGGCCGGCCGCGTCGTTCGCCTGGATGGTGGTCATCGCGAAGGTGAACGACACCGAGGAGTCGGCCAGCAGGTGCAGCGGCCCGACGGCGATCTGACCGCCGACGTTGGAGTAGCCGTTCAGCTTGCCGTTGGGGAAGGTATCCCCGAACGCCGCCACGCAGCCGTTGGTGTTGCACTCGTCGATGTGCAGCGTGTCCAGGATTCCGTCGTGGTTCCAGTCCCAGTTGCCGGGCGGCACCCAGTGGCTGAACCCGCAGCCGGCGGGCGTGGCGACCGGGAACTGGGTGTCGTCACAGCGGGTCGGGAAGCCGAAGGGCCGGAAGGTGTGCCAGTAAACCTGGTCCGTGAACGATCCCGCCACCCGGGCGCCGTACACGTACTTCTCGATCGAGGAGATCATGCCGAACGCGCGCATTTCGTGGTCCGGCGTGATGCTGGGATCGGTCGCGAAGGTGTTGCGGGTGCACGCCCGGAAGCCGCAGAAGTGGTGGATGTTGTAGGTCAGGGTGTCCCCCGCGTGAATGTTCGCGGGGTTGAAGAACGGATTCCCGGCGCGCGTGAAGAGCTTGTTGCGCAGGTCGCCGATCGGCGAGTGCAGCATGATCACCGCGGTGGCGCCCTGGTTCAGACCGATGACCACGCCGGGGCCGCCCCAGCGGGCGCAGTTGATGTCGCTGACCGCGCGGGAGTTGTCGCAGGGCTGGAAGGGGCCCGTCACGATGTATTCGGTGCCCTTGTCGAGCGCGACGTATTCCGGGTTCTGCTGAATGTTACCGTTGGCGAACCAGCCGTTGTTGAGCGAGATGTAGAGCGAGTCGTAGTCCAGGGGCACGTTGTAGACGTCCCGGGACTTGTTGGTGAACACCAGCTGGTAGTACGCGATTTCCTTCAGCTTCGGGAACTGGAAGGTGAAGGCGTCCGCCCGCACCTGGATGCCGAGGGGCCACCCGGAGCGGGTGGGCGCGGCGGTGTTGCAGGCGGCGCCGCCCGTCGCCGGGCTGTTGGCCGGAATCACGTTGCCGTAGGACCGGAACACGCTGGTTCCGCAAAGGATGTCCTTGGAGTAGTCGCTCGTGAACCCGTAGGTCTGGAAGTCTCCGATGCGCGCGGTGGTGTCATTGGGCACGCCGGCGGCGTCGAGCTGCGCGTCGCTGATCGCGGTCGGCTCGAAGCTGAAGTTGTTCGGGTCGAGGAGGAACTGCTGGAGGTAAAGCGCCTGCGGAATCTTGCGGGCGCCCTTCCAGCCCTCCGCGCCCCAGGTCTTGGGGCAGTCGCTACCGGCGAGCAGGGGGTTTCCCGCGCCGATGGAGTTGGTGTTGTCGGTACAGCTCTTGTCCTGGGTGCTCTGCACGCCCGCGGCGTGAAAGCCCAGGGAGTTGTCCGCCGCGTCCTCGTCGTCGGCGCCGTTCTCGTTGATGTCGGAGACGGTGTAGCCGCCGAAGAGGCCGCAGGGGCTGTTGCCGCAGGTGATGTTCTTGAGCGAGGGCACCAGCGCCGTGTCCTTCACCCACTCGCTGCGGGGCACGCCCCAGATCCACGCCGCTTCACTGATGAAGGGCGCGGTGAAGCCGTTGTTCAGGCCCTGGAGGAATGGGTCGCAGCCGAAGAACTCGAAGCTCGCCGAGATGTTCTCGAGGCAGACCCGGTTCCAGTGCCCGACGCTCTTCAGGTCGGCGACCGCCTGGTCCGCTTCGCTCGAGAGCCCGCGCCGCCGGACGAAGGGCCGGGGCTCGCTGTCGGCGCCCAGCCGGTAGGGGTAGTGCCCCTGGGCGCTCGCGGCGCCGGGACTCACGATCAAGGCGCTGCAGACCAGCGCCACCGGCACGGCCGCGTCGAGAAGCTTACGCGTGAATGTCATGAGCCAATCCCTCAGTAGGTGGTCTCGAACGGCCCCCGGCGCGGCCGCGCCTTCCGCGGCCGCCCGGGGAGACCGAATCCGCTAGAACGACACCCGCAATCCCGCCTGCACGGAGCGACGGGCTCCGAAGTACTGCGGGCGGTCCAGGAACGTCGACGTAATGGCGTCCGCGGCCACCGGGTTGCCGTTGCGCTCCCGGGCCACGTCCACGGCGCCCTGCGTGCACTGGCCGGTGGTGACGTACACCTGCACGCAGTTCTGACGATCCGTGAGGTTCTGCACCAGCACCACGAGGCCGTAGCGCAGGTTGGAAATCTGGAAGTTCTTCGACAGCTGCCAGTCCACCTGGAAGGTGGAGGGGCCGCGGCCGGTGTTGCGGGTCAGCTCCGAGAGCCCGAACCCGAAGAAGTCCTTGGTCGGGGTGTACGGCAGCCCGCTCGCGCTCCGGAACGTGAGACTGGTCGAGATGTCGCGCACCACGTCGCCCAGCCAGCCCGCGGGGGCGTCCTGGCCCACCTGGAAGATCAGCGCGGCGTTGAACACGCTGGGCTGGTCGATGTCGGACAGCTGCTCCGTGGTGAGGGTGGGGTCGCCCTGCCCGATCTGCCGCTCGAACTCCTTCTCCGGGTTCGAGGCGTTGGTCCGCGCCTCGGAGAGCGAGTAGTTCAGGTCGAAGCCCCAGTGGTTGGTGACCCGGCGGCGGAACTGCAGCTCCGCGCCGCGCACCGTCTGGAAGTCCTGGTTCACCAGGATCCGGTAACTCGGCGTGCTGCTCTGGTAGGTCGCGCCGGGATCGAAGATCTGCGCGCCGTTGATGATGCCGCCGGTGCGCAGGCCGGTGAGACCGATCTGGTTCTTGGAGAAGAGCACCACGCCCAGGGCGTAGTCGTCACCCAGCTCGGTGGAGTAGCCCACTTCGTAGCTCGTGGTCTGCTCGGTGAGCAGGCTGGGGTTGCCCAGGAACGGGGTGGAGACGCCGCCCGGAATCTGGAGCACCGGTCCGGCGGTGGTGCCCTCGGTGGGCGTCCCGATGCCGGTGGCGACGAAGAGGTTGTTGAGCAGCGGGTTCTGGGTGTAGCGGCCGAAGTTGAAGTACACGGCCGACGACGGACCCAGCGGGAAGTTCACGCCGATGCGCGGGGAGAACTGCCGGCGCTTCTTGGACTGCGCGAAGTCGTCCGAGCTCGCGATCTTGGCGGCCGAGTCCAGCACCGCGGGATCGATCTTGCCGGTGCCCAGGTTCACGCAGTTCACGCCCAGCGAAGACCACGCCGGGTTGGCGCTGATCTTCACGTTCTTCGAGGTCCCGGTGGTCTGGTCGTACTCGTCCACCGTCACGTTCTGCCACTGGCTGGGGTTGGCGCACACGTCCGCGGCGGTGGTGCCGTTGGTCGGATCGAGCGGGTTCACCCAGAACCGGCCGCCGGCCGACCCCAGGTCGAACCGCACGCCCAGCTTGACGGTGAGGAAGTCGTACTCGATGCGGTCCTGGGCGTAGAGCGCCGCGTCCCAGGGGGTCGCGTGGTAGTTGTTGTGGTAGGGGTTGGGAATGTTCTGCCCCACCTTCTGGAACTCGTCCTCGGTGACGTCGTGGGACAGGATCATCGCCCCGGCCTGCAGGTTGTGGTGATCCGACACCTGCGACTGCACGTCGCCGCGGAAGATCCAGCTCTTCAGGGTCTCACCGCCGTAGAACTGGTCGGTACCGCAGGTGGGGTGCGTCGAGCACTGGCCCGCCAGCGGCGAGAGGAACTGGTCGTCCGTGAAGTTGGGCTCGCCGAAGTTGGTCCCGAGGCAGATCCCCTGCCAGTAGTTGCAGGTGACCCGGTTCAGGAGCATCCGGCCCACCGCCAGGTCATAGGAGGTGTGGCCGACGATGTCTTCCACCCGGCCCACGTAGAGCCGCCGGCCGGCGTTGATCGAGCCCTCCACCGTCTTGCCGAAGTCGGTGGGCGACACGCGCGAGCCGTAACGGTTGTTGAGCAGCGCCACCGAATCGCCCAGGGTGGTGAAGCCCGGGGACGAGAGCGGGTTGTCGTACGTGAGCAGGAAGTCGAAGTCGAACGGTTTGCGCTGCTGCTGCTCGTCGATGGTCAGGAACCCGACCTTCAGGGTCGGCCGCACGAAGTAGGTGAGCTTGCCGATCACCTGCTGGGTGTTGTTGAAACCGAAGCCGCGCCAGCCGGGGAAGACGTCGAGGAAGTTGGCCTCGTTCAGCGCCGACGGGTTGGCGTCGGGGCGGGTCGAGGGCACGGCGATGCTGTTGTCGAACTGGTACACCGCGTCGGCGCCGCGCTCCTGCCGGCCCGACACCAGGAAGCGGAGCTTCTTGTCGGTGCCGGGAACCGAGCCGGAGAGGAAGCCGTCGGCGAGACCGTAGTGCTGCAGGTCGTCCTGCTTGTCGCCCAGCCAGCCGCCCACCGCGGAGGACTGGTAGCGCACCGAGCCGGCGAGATCCTGGCCGCCGTCCTTGGTGGCGACGTTGATGATGCCGGAGAGGGCGTTGCCGTACTGCGGCTCCATGCCGCCCTTGATGAAGTCGAGCTGGTTCACCGCTTCGGGGTCGGGCGAAATCGCGGGACCGCCGAAGATGTAGTTGTTGACCGGAATCCCGTCGATCATCGTCAGCGTCTCACCGGCGCGGCCGCCGCGGATGCTGATGGGGTTGGTCGGGTCGCGGCGGGATTCGGTGAAGGAGATGATGTCGGTGTTGCTCGGAACCTGGAGGAAGCCCTGCTGCAGTTTCAGCGCGCCTTCGATGCTCACCACCGGGAGGGCGCGAATCACGTCGCCCGAGATGCCGATGGTACTGCTCGAGACGCCGGGCTGCACCAGCGGGACCGCCTGCGCTTCGATGGTCACCGTCTGCACCGTGGCGGCCTGCGCCGGGTTGAGCGAGAAGTCCACCTCGCGCGTGACGTCGATGGCGACGTTCACGCCCCGCTGCGCCACCGGCTGATAGCCGACCCGGCGCGCCGTGATGGTGTAGGTCCCCGGCGGGACGCTGACCAGGAAGAACCGTCCCGACGCGGCGGTGAAGGTCGAGAGCCCGGTGCCCTCGATCATGACCTCCACGCCTTCGAGCGGTTGTCCTGTGGCTTGGTCCTTCACGACTCCGGTGAGTTTGCCCGTCTGCGCGGCCACGGGGGCCGGCGCGGCGACGCGGGCGAGCCCGAACGCCGCCAGGCAAAACGCAATTCGAACCAAGGCGTGACGCATGTTGCGCCCTCCTCCCTAGCGAGGTAAGAACACCCGAGAGCCCCACTCCTCACGGGAAGTGCGGGCGTCTCAAGCCGACGAACTTCAGTTGTCAGTTCGACTTCTTCACGCGAACGGCGCTCGACGGCTGGGCGAGCACGCGGACGCGGTTTGACGGCTCGGCAGGCGGACGGGTTGCGGTTCGCAACCACGTCGCGCAATCACTGCATCTAGACACGCCGCTCCCAACGGAGCGGGTTTGCATCGGAGCTAGGGCGCGACGCGTCGGTCGAACACATGTGGCGGAGCCGTGACGCAATCGCTATGGTAATACTGCAGTCCAATCGTTCCACCCCACAAGGGGGCCCGAAGTGCAGGCCATCGTACCGCTCGCCGCTGAGTCCCGCAAGACCACCCGGCCGACCTCCGAGGACCCGTGTCCTCTGCGTGGACGCACCGCGTTCCGGGGGGCCCCCGACACCCCGGCCGGGCGCCTATATAGATGAAGGGGCCGCCGCGGCGCCCCGCCCTGCTCGGGACCGCCCTGCTGGCGCTGGCCGCCGCCGCGGCGCCGCTCGCGGCCCAGGCCTCGGCCTCCGACAGCGCCACCGCCGAAGCGCGGCGCCTCCTGGCGCAGGCCAACGGGGCCGTGGAACGCGGCGATACCGCCTCCGCCGTGGCCGACGCCGAGCACGCCACCGAGATCGCTCCCGATTTGGCCGAGGCGCATTTCCTCTTCGGCCTGCTCCTCGCGCGGACCTCGAGCAGCGGTCTGGGTGATTTTTCCCGCCGTCACGACGCTTCCGCCGAGCTGGACGAGGCCCTGCGGCTCGACGCCGACAACCCGCGATTCCTGATCGAAGTCGCGCGGCTCCGGTTGAAGGCGCCCATCCTCCGGCTCGGCGCCGAGCGCCTGTTCCGCCGGGCGCTCGCGGCCGCGCACGCGCGGGGAGACCCGGAGGCCGCGGCTGAAGTCGGCGCCGAAATCGGCAACATCTATTTCCGCCGCTACCAGGCGCTGGCGCACCGCCGGATGATCCTCGGCACCATGCAGACCTTCGACTGGGAATCCGCCATGCGCGATCCCCACTACACCAAGGATCTGCTGCTCGATTATTCCACGCCGGTGGCGGATCTGGGTGAGACCGATCACGACAAGGCGGAGCTCGACTTCCGGCAGGCGATCAAGGAGGACTCGGCCTCGGAAGACGCGAACGCCGGGCTCCTCGCCCTCCTCGCCGAGGCCGGGCGCGACGAGGAGTACGTGGACGCGGCGGAGAACTTCGCCCGCGCGGCGCCCGGGAGCGCCCGGGCCCAGCTCTATCTCGGGCTCGGACTCTGGCGCGCCCACCGCAACGCGGAGGCCGACACCGCCTTCCGGCGCGCGCTGGCGGGGCTCACCCCGGCCGAGCGGCGGCCCCTCGAGGACCTCTCGACCGTTCTCCGCGCGCAGGACGCGGTGGCCTACCAACAGCTCCCGGACTCGGCGCGCCACGACTACGAGCGCGCCTACTGGTGGCTCACCGAGCCGCTCCGGCTCACCAGCGAAGACGAGTACCGGCTCGAGCACCTGGCGCGCGTGGCCTACGCCGATCTGCTCTTCAGCGCGCCCGACCTGCGGCTCCGCGGCTGGCAAACCGACCGGGGCCAGCTCTACATCCGGTACGGCCCGCCGACCATCGTCGCCACCTTCGCCCCCGACCCCAACCAGCGCGGCAGCGACCCCGGCGAGCAGGGCATGATGACGACGGTGTGGTACTACCCGGACCGGAACCTGCGATTCGTCTTCTTCGGTCCGCCGACCTACAACTACGAGCGTCTCGCCGGTGACTTCGGGTCCTACGCCGAGAACGTGCGCTACGGCGAGCCCGTCACCTACGACAACGTGCCGCTGGCGAAGACCATGGACTCGATCCCGGTCCAGACCGCCGAGTTCCGGCCCCAGGGCGATACCGCGGGGACCGACGTGCTCTTCTTCGCGGGTGTCCCGGTGCGCGACATGTTGAAGGGGGTGGAGCTCCGCCAGGGCGAGCTGGTGACCGGCGTGTTCGTGAGCGACATGAATCTCCGGGACCGGGTCACCCGGCGGGACAGCGAAGCGGTGCGCTTCGCGGCGGACGACCAGTTCGAGCGGCGCACCAGCGTCGCGCGCCTCGACACCGGGTCCTACGTGTACCGCTTCGAGGCCATGGTGCCGGAAGCGGAGCGGGCGGCGCGCGGCACCGGCCGGGTCACGGTCGACAACCTGCGCGGTTCGGGGTTCGCCATCTCCGACGTGGTGGTGGCCGACCGGGTGGCGCCCCGGGACTCGGGCGGCGTTCCGCGCGGGCGCGGCGACTTCTTCATCGCCCCCAACCCGGCGATGAAGTTCCGCCGCACCGATCAAGTGCACCTCTACGCCGAGCTCTACGGCCTCGCGCCCCGCAAAGCGGGCGAAGACGTGGCGCAGTTCCAGGTGTGGGTTCGCCTGCGCGTCGACTCGCTCGCGCGGCGCAGCGTGACCGCGCGGATCGTGGGCGGCGTGCTGGACGCGATCGGGGCGTCCGCAAAAGGGGACGACGAGCTAACCTTGAGCTACGTCAGCCAGGAATCGCTGACCGGGCGGGACCGGGTGCCCCTCTACCTCGCGCTGGACCTCGCGGGAGCGCCCGCGGGACGCTACGATCTTACGGTGACCGTGAAAGACCTGACCACCGGCCAATTCGCCTCCCGCCACCGGGGCATCGAGATCGCGGAGCGGATCCCGTGACCCGGACCGCGCTGCGCGTGGCGCTCGCGGGACTCGTCGCGCTCCCGGGCGCCGCCCGCCCCGCCGCGGCCCAGGGGCGGATGCCCCACCAGTTCATCTTCGCGCTGGGCGGCGCGGCGCTCGGACTCGGTGCCACCGCGCTCTACAGCGGCCGCAACTACAGCCGCAGTCTGGGCTGGTGCTCCTCCGTCACCTGCGTCGGCATCTGGACTACGTCCCTCGGCACGCTGCTCGGGTACCTGATCGGCCACGAGCAGGACGAGAAGTACTCCCTGCGCTACCGTCTCGCGCCCCCGGTGGAGCTCGCCAACCGCTCGCGGAATCTCCGCACCCGCGCCACCGGCCTCGACCTGGGCGCGGGGATCGTGGCCGTGTCCGGCGACGACGGCGTGGAGCTGGTCTCCGCCCAGCCCCGCCTCGATTACCTGGGACAGCGGGCGCGCGGCCTGCGCGACATTCTCGACGTCGGGGTGCGCCCCGACACCGCGCGGCTCCTGATCGGCACCGGGACCGGCCTCTACCTCTACGATGTGGCCGCCGATTCGGCGGGGCTGCGCACGCTCGCCAGCGCGACCGGCGCCGTGGCGGTCCGCGAGGGCCGGGTGGCGGCCGCGGCCGGCGGCGCCATTCACGTCGGGCGCCTGGTCGGCGACTCGGTGGCCTGGGCGTCCGACACGGTGGTCCTTACCCGCCGCGTCACCGATCTCAAGTGGCAGAACGACAGCGTGCTCTGGGCCCTCGCCGAGACCCGCCTCACCGCCTACGTGGTCGCGGGCGATTCGGCGGCGCACGAGGTGGGCGCGGTGGACCTCACCGGCCTCTCGCGGCGGCTCACCATCACCGACTCCCTCGCCGTGATCGCGGCGGGCGCGGGCGGGGTGTTCGTGGTGCACGTCGCCGACCCCGCTCTGCCCCGGATCGTCTCCCACTGGGACAAGGCGCGGTACGTGTACGACGTCGCCCTGTGGCAGGGGCGGATCTACGCGGCGGCGGGCCCCGAAGGCATGTACGTGCTCTCCTTCGACGGCGAGCACCTGCAGCCCATCGGGGTGGCGCGGGACATGGGATTCGTGGCCGCGCTCGCCGCCGGCGACGCGCTCTACGTGCTGGACCGGACCGGCGGCGTGCTGCGCCGCATCGAAGCCGCCACGCCGTGAGGCGGGGATCCGTTCTCGCCGCCGCGCTCCTCACCCTCGCGGCGGCGCGCCAGGCGCCCGACCCGATGGCCCCGCGCACCAAGGGCCGCGCCGACGCGCCGGTGACCGTCTTCGAGATGTCGGACTTTCAGTGTCCCTTCTGCCGCATGTTCGCGATGAACACCATGCCGGCGCTGGACAGCGAGTACGTGCGGACCGGCAAAGTGCGGTTCGTCTACATCAACATGCCGCTGCCCCAGCACCCCAACGCACCCGCCGCCGCGGCCGCCGCGCTTTGCGCCGCCCGGCAGCACAAGTTCTGGCAGATGCACGACCTCCTCTTCAGGAACCAGGATACCTGGGCCCGCCTCCCCTACCCCCGCGCGGCGCTCCTCGCGCTGGGAGACAGCGCCGGCGTGAACCACGCGGCGTTCGTCCAGTGCGTGACCTCGGGCGCCACCCGCGCCGAGGTGGACGAGGACGCGCGCCGGGCCCATCAGGCCGGGGGCCGGAGCACGCCGACCTTCTACATCGAGGGCGGCCTGCTCGAGGGCGCCCAGCCGATCGACGTTTTCCGCTCCGTCCTGGACTCGATCTACCGCACCAAGACGACGCACTCGTAACGGATGCGCCGCACCTCTTCCCTGTACCGCCTCGCCCTGGGACTCGCCGAGCGGGTGGCGCCGCTGGCGGCGCGCGTCGACTCCAAGATCGCCCGCGGGATCGAAGGCCGGCGCGGCCTCCTGGAGCGGCTCGAGCGGTGGGCAGGGGCGAGCCGCGATCCCGCTCGGCCGCTCGTCTGGGTGCACGCGCCGTCGGTGGGGGAAGCGCTCCAGGCCAAGCCGGTGCTGGAGGCCCTCCGCGCCGACCGCCCCGAGTGGCAGCTCGCGTTCACCTACTTCTCTCCGTCCGCCGAGCGCCTGGCGCGATCGCTCCCGGTGGACGTGGCCGACTACGCGCCGTTCGACCGGCCGGGGCCGGTGGCGCGCGCGCTCGAGCTGCTGTCGCCCCGGGCGCTGGTGTTCTCGAAGCTCGACGTCTGGCCGGAGCTGACCCTCGCCGCCGCGGCGCGGGGGGTGCGGCTGGGCTTGATCTCGGGCACGGTGGCGCCCAAGAGCTCGCGACTCTCCTGGCCGTCCCGCTCCTTCACCCGGCCCGCCTATCACGCGCTCGACCGGATCGGCGCGATCAGCGACGAGGACGGCCGCCGGCTCGCACGACTCGGCGCCCGGCGGGACGCGATCACCGTGACCGGCGATACCCGCTACGATTCGGTCGCCGAGCGGGCGGCGCGCTGCGACACCGCGCGCGAGCCGCTCGCCACCCTGGCCCAGGCGCGCACCGAGACCTTCACCGTCGTCGCCGGCTCCACCTGGCCGGGCGACGAGACGGTACTGCTCGCGGCCTTCGCCGATCTGCGGCAGAAGGAGCCCCGCACCCGGCTCGTGATCGCCCCCCACGAACCGCACCCCGACCACCTCGCCGGGATCGCGGCGCAGGCCGCCGCGGCGGGCCTCCCGCGTCCGGTGCGCCTCTCCCAGCTCGACCGCGCCAGGGACGCGGCGGTGATCGTGGTGGACCGGGTCGGCATCCTGGCCGATCTCTACGCGCTGGCCGACGCGGCGCACGTGGGAGGCGGCTTTCACCGCGCCGGACTGCACTCCGTGCTCGAGCCCGCGGTGCTCGGCGTCCCCGTCACCTTCGGACCGCGGTGGACGATGAGCCGCGACGCCGGCATCCTCTTGGCGCGGGGCGGGGCGGTCGCACTCCCGGCGGACGGACGGAACGCCCTGCACGCGCAGTGGCTGGTGTGGCTGCACGACGCCGGCGCGCGGGGAGCGGCCGGCAAGATCGGACGCGCGGTGGTGGAAGCGGGCCGCGGCGCGTCGGAGCGGACGACGAAGCTGGTGATGGAGCTGGTGGAGAAGGCGTAGTCCCGACGGACGGCGGTAAGGCGGAGCATCCCCTACTTCTGCACCACCGTCCCCTCGAACGTCACCGACCGCGGCACCACGAGGCCCAGGGTCAGCGCGGTGAAGAACAGATCGGACAGGGAGCTGTGCACCCGGATCCGGAGGTTCGCGACCCGCGCCCCGGTGCCGAGCTGACCCGCGAGCACGTCCTCGATGCTCGGCGACCCCGCGGCGAACGCGCCCCAGAGGAGGAAGACGGGGTGGCGGGTCACCTGGAACGCCTCGCCCGAGTCCGGCGCCTGCGCCGCCGAGGCGAGCGAGGCCGGGACGCCCAGGTGCGTCGCGTCGAAGGTGAGCGCGCATCCGGACACGGCGAGGACGAGAGCACAGGCGCAAGCGCGGGCGGTTCGGAGCACGGATCTCCCGGACGAAAAAGGGGCGCGCCTAGGGACGGCGCGCCCCAAAGGTAGTGAGTCCCCTGGGCAATGTGAACCGCGTCAGGGTTCGGGCGAAGCGGCCGCGAAGGGTCTCGCGCCCGCGCCCGAGACTCCGGGCGCGGGACCGCTCCCGCGGTGCTCGCCGTCGTACGCCGGCAGGCCGCCGATGTTCCCGCGTCCGCCGCCGCAGTCTCCGCGTCGGGCTGTTCCCCGCCACCCTCGCGGCCCACTGCCCCCACAACGGAGCGGCGGCCGACCGCGCCGCCGCTCCCAACATCCAACCGAGTGCTGCCGCCGTCAGGGCGCGACCGGCATCCCGATCGGGGACTTGAGGCCGATGTGCACGCCAACGCCGATGATGCTGGCGTTGGGCGCGCCGTTCTTGCCCTTGGTGTAATCGTAAGCGACGTGCACGCCGAACATCCCGAACCCGACGTTCGCGCCGATCGCGAATCCGAAGTTGGAGGAGCCGGTGCCGCCGCTCAGCTTGTAGTACCGGATGCCCGGGGAGACGTAGGGCTCGATGCTGATGCCCGGAGTGGGCACGCTCACCGAGACGCCCACCGCGCCCGTCGCGGTCAGGAGCTTGGGGCCCCCGGAGGTGGCGGAGCTGGTACTCGCGGCGCCGCCCTGCAGGTTGATCGAGACCGGAAGGAGCGTTCCGCCGATGACCCGGAAGGCGAGGTCGCCGCCGAACGACGTGGCGCTGCTCGACGCCCCCGAGGGTTTCCAACTCGACAGGCCGACGCCGACCTCGATGTTGCCGAGACCGAGCGACCCGCGGGCGCCGAAGGCCGAACCGCCGCCCGCGTCCGTGCTGGGCTTGCCGAAGTCGCCGTTGATGGTGATGCCGGTGCCCCCTTTGGGGCTGTTCCACACCGGCATGCCGACGAGCTGCGCCGCGACCGGGGTCGCGGCGGCGCCGGCGAGGGCCAGAACCACGAGTGCACGCTTCATGGTCTCTCCTTAATAAGGGAAGGCCAGCAGGTCAACGCTAGGGAGGCGCGGGCGGCAAGTCAACGCCGCCCGCGGCGGACCCCTAGTGAATCCACACTCCGCCGATGGTTACGCCGTCCTGATCGCCCAACCCGGCCGAGAAACGGGCGCCGAACCGGGGCGTGAACTTGAAGTCGGCGCCCAACCCCAGGCCGAAGTTCGTGGTCGAGGCGCCGTTCCCCGCCAGGATGAAGAGGGTCGGCTGCACGTAGGGCGTGATGGTGATGGTCGAGCCCTGCGGCACCAGGGCCCGGCCCAGCGAAAAGCCGATGGGGATGACGAGCACGCTGGTGCCGCTCGCGAAATCACCGCCGATCCCGACGATCACGGCGCCGTCGAGCGGGAAGTCCGCCGAGTGGCGAAGGACGGTGCCCCGCCCTTCGGCGCCGATGCCGAACACGCTGGTGCCGTTCTCGGTGAGGATCGCAGCGTCGAAGCCGACGTCGAAGCTGCCCGCGCCCATCCGGTACTGGCCCATGAAGGCGGTGCCGCCCGGAGACGGAAAGCTCAGGTAGCCGCCCAGCTCGGAGCGGTGGAAGGGCTGCACCGGCGCGTTGTAGAGCGGGAGGCCCAGCGCCTGGGCCGAGAGGCGGCCCGCGCTCGCGCCGGCCGCGATGAGGATTGCCAGGGTAAGAATGCGACGCATGCCGTGCTCCTGTTTGGGGGAGTCAGGGTGCGAGGGTCAAGGTACCGGATCAGCCGGGACAAGTTCCCGGCCCCGAATCAAGCGCGTTCCGCAAAGATACGCCGGTCTGTTGGCGCGCGAGCCACCCGCTGAACGGCAAAGCGGCCCGCCGGCTGAAAGACCGGCGAGCCGCCTGAGAGGTCACGTGACGCGGCTCACGCCGCGCCCGGTCGCCCGTTTAATGCCAGAGCGAGAGGCCGATCCGCGCGCCGATGGCGAGCGTGCTCGGTACGCCCTTGGACGTGTTCTTGGTGGCGTAGGCCACGAAGGCTTCGAGCCGGAATGCGCCGGACTCGTAGGGACTCCGCATGCCGATACCGCCGTTCACCGTGAGCTGGGTGTAGCTCACGCCACCCAAGCCCACCAGGTTGGCCCCGACGCCGGCCGTAAAGTACTTGTTGTCGTTGTGCGCCTTCGCCTTGCCCAACCCGAACAGCACGTTGAGATCCGGCGCGATGGCGTGGGACGACTGGCCGCCGCTTTGAGCGGTCGCGAAGGTGAACGAAAGCCGGGGCTCGAACTGCATGGCGCCGCTCGAAACGAACCCGACCCGAACGTCGACGGGCGTGGTGATGTTGAAGTTGCTCGCCGAGACGCCGCCGAAGGACTGGCTGGCCCAGAAGGCCGCCAAGTCCACCCCGAACTCATGCTTGGGCGCCATTGCGCCGTGCTGCGCGGCAGCGACCGCGGGCATGGCGGTGAAAGCGGCGACCAGCGCCGCGCGACCAAACTGCTTCAGCATAGCATCCTCCCCAGGATGTGTGGTTGTGTCGCAAAATCGTACGGCACTACCCACTGCACGGCCCGACAACTACTAATACAAACCTCAATCCTGTCAAGGGTTTTAGGGGTTTTGGGCTTCTTCTGTGACCACCCGGACCACGTTTTCGGCCACCTGCAGGAAGCCCCCGGACACGCTGAGGCGGGTCGCCGACCCCCCCTGGGTCACTACCAGGGTGCCCCGGCCCAGGAGGGTCATGAACGGCGCGTGGTGCGGAAGAATGCCCACCTCGCCGTCGTAGGCGGGCGCCACCACGGCATCCGCGTCCCCCTCGAAGAGGGCCCGGTCCGGCGCGATGACCCGGACGTGCATCATCCGGCCGCCAGCTTCTTGGCCTGCTCCTGCACCTCGTCGATCCCCCCCACCATGTAGAACGCCTGCTCCGGGAGCTGGTCGAACTCCCCGGAGACCACCCGCTCGAAGGAGGCGATGGTGTCCTCGAGCTTCACGTACTTGCCCTCGAGGCCCGTGAACTGGGACGCCACGAAGAAGGGCTGGGAGAGGAATTTCTGCACCCGGCGGGCGCGGCCCACCAGCAGCTTGTCCTCTTCGGAGAGCTCGTCCATCCCCAGGATCGCGATGATGTCCTGCAGGTCCTTGTAGCGCTGCAGAATCCGCTGCACCTCGACCGCCACCTTGTAATGGCGCTCGCCCAGATACTGCGCGCCGAGAATCCGTGACGACGACGCCAGCGGATCCACCGCCGGGTAGATGCCCAGCTCCACGATCTGCCGCGAGAGCACCACCGTGGCATCGAGATGCGAGAACGCGGTCGCGGGCGCGGGATCGGTGAGGTCGTCGGCGGGCACGTAAATCGCCTGCACCGAGGTGATCGACCCCTTCTTGGTCGAGGTGATCCGCTCCTGCAGCTCGCCCATCTCGGTGGCGAGGGTCGGCTGATAGCCTACCGCGGAAGGCATGCGGCCGAGCAGCGCCGAGACTTCGGAGCCGGCCTGGGTGAAGCGGAAGATGTTGTCGATGAAGACCAGCACGTCCTGGCCCTCGACGTCGCGGAAGTACTCGGCCACGGTGAGGCCGGAGAGGCCGACCCGGAGCCGCGCGCCGGGGGGCTCGTTCATCTGGCCGTAAATCAGGGCGCAGGCCCCGATCACCCCGCTCTCCTTCATTTCCAGGACGAGATCGTTGCCTTCGCGGGTGCGCTCCCCCACGCCGCAGAACACGGAGCGGCCGCCGTGGCCCATCGCCACGTTGTGGATCAGCTCCTGGATGATCACCGTCTTGCCCACGCCGGCGCCGCCGAAGAGACCGATCTTGCCGCCCTTCACGAAGGGCGCGATCAGGTCCACCACCTTGATGCCGGTCTCGAAGATTTCGGTCTTGGGCTCGAGGTCGACGAACTTCGGCGTCTCGCGGTGAATGGGCCAGCGCTCGGCCGACGCGGGGATGGCGGGCCCCTCGTCCACCGGCTCGCCCAGCACGTTGAGAATGCGGCCCAGCGCCGCCTTGCCCACGGGTACGGTGATGGGCTGGCCGGTGTCCACGACT
>DASSQQ010000097.1:0-18201 GCA_035702425.1 Gemmatimonadales bacterium | reverse complement strand
GAGCTCGGCGCGCAGGGACTCCGCGCGGTCCTGCGCCCGGTCCGCCGCGTTCGCGACGCGCAGCGGGGCGCAGGGTTCGGCGAGCGCCCGGGCGTAGGGAAGCTGGGCCGCCGTCACCAGCAGGACTGGCGTCGCGGTCTGCCCCAGCCCGGCGAATTCCTCGCGGGTGGGCAGGCGGGTGGCGACCACGGCGTCGCATGTGTCCGGCACCGCGACCGGTCCGCCGTTCCAGACGTAGGGGTGGCGCGGATCGAGCGCGTCGAGCACGGCGCGAGCGGCCGCGTCGCGGCGCCCGGTCGCGGTGACCACGTAGCGGGCGGGCCCGACCGGCCGGGCGGCGCGGCCCTCCTCGTCCACCGGCGGCGTGCCGACCACCGGCGCGCGATGGGCGTGGCGCTCGAGGAGCGCCTCGATCCCCCGTGGATTCCAGGTGAGGATGACGCGCCGGGCCTCGCCCGCCTCCGCGAGCAGGGTGTCGAGCGCGGCGGAGTCAGGCTCCGGCAGGGTCTCCGGCCAGGCGAGCACCAGCGTCGCCGCGGCGCCGAGCTTCAACGCCGCGCGCGAGAGGAGGGCCGAGAGGTCCTTGGGAGCGCCGGCGATGATGGGAGCGGCGCCTTCCTTCAACAGGCGGGTACTGCGGGCGAGTCCGGTGACCGGGTGGACGGGGTGAGCGGCGGGCGCGGCGGCGGCCCATTCGGCGGCGGCGGCCGGGTCGGCGCAGACGATGACCGCGGGTTCGCGCAGGAGATCCCACACCACGCCCGCGCACTCCGCCGCGGGAGGGACCACGACCACCACGTTCTTGCCGCGCTCCAGCGCGGCGCGCGCCGCCTCGATCTCGCTCACGTACCACCTCGGATGTCAAAGTGCGACTGCGTCGGTCAGGGGCGGATGGTAGTTTCGGGGACGGCAAACGGCAAGTCCCGCACCGGGAGGGCCTCTGTTCTCGCTCGTCGTCGTTCTCGCTCAGCTCGCGGCCCCGCACGGAGCGGTGCGGGTGGAGAGTTTTTTCTCTCCCGCCCTCGGCGTGTCCAAGCATTTCCTGATCTACCTGCCGCCGTCGTACGGGACGGATCGCTCGCGGCGCTATCCCGTCGCCTACTACCTCCACGGGTACAGCGGCAACGAATCGGACTGGGTGGCGCTGGCCGAGCTGGACCGGGTGGAAGATTCGCTCATCGCGACGGGGCTGCCGCCGCTGATCGTGGTGATGCCGGACGGCGACAACGGCTGGTACACCGACTGGGCGCGGGAGCATACCTTCGCCGAGTGCATGGCGGACACCGCGCTGTCCGGCCGCGGTACGACTTTCTGCACGGCGCGCCAGCGCTACGCCACTTACGTGGCGCGCGACCTGGTGGCCCACATCGACTCGACCTATCGCACCCGGGCCGACCGCCGCCATCGGGGGATCGCGGGACTCTCGATGGGCGGCTACGGCGCGATCACCCTGGCCCTTGCCCATCCCGACGTCTTCGGCGCCGCGGCGAGTCACTCCGGCGTGCTGTCGCCCCTGTACGCCGGGCCGACGCCGTTCGCGCCGCCGCCGCGTTACTACACCTCGATGGACTCCGTCGCGGCGCATTGGGAGGGGTTCTGGCCCGGCATCGGGCCCGCGTTCGGGAGCGACACCGGCGGCTGGTACGCCCGGGACCCCGCGCGGCTCGCCCGGCGGCTGGTGGCGTCGCGCCGACCGGTGCCCGCGCTCTCGATCGACGTCGGCACCGAGGACGGACTGGTCTCCGAGAATCGCGCCTTTCACGCCGAGCTCACCGCGCTGGGCATCGTCCACCGGTACGCCGAGAGCCCGGGCGCGCACGAATGGCGCTACTGGCGCAACCACGTGACGGAGAGTCTGGCGTGGCTGGCGGAGGAGATAGGGAAGTAGGCGCTCGTCTCTCGACTGGGAAGAAAGCGGGTCCAGGTCTAGATTGATTCACCACTCTTCTCTCGAGCGCCGATGACCGACGGCTTGTCGCCCAACCTCCAGTACCTCGAGTCCTCCGCGACGGTCGCGATTTCCCAGGAAGCCAAGCGGCGCAAGGCGGCGGGCGAGGACGTGATCGACCTGGGCGCGGGCGAGCCCGACTTCGCCACCCCGGCGATCCCCGCGGAAGCGGGCATCAAGGCCATTCGCGACGGGAAGACGCATTACCCCGCGAACGAGGGGATTCTCGAGCTCCGGGCCGCGGCCGCGAAGCATCTCTCGCTTCTCTCCGGCGGCCGGCCGGTGAACGCCGACAACATCATCGTCTCCTCGGGCTCCAAGCAGTCGCTCTTCAACGCCTGCTTCACCCTCTTCGGCCCCGGGGACGTGGTCGCGATTCCCGCGCCGGCGTGGGTCTCCTACCCGCAGATCGTGCACCTCGCGCGCGCGCGGCCGGTGCTGGTGCAGGGCGCGCCGGAGTGGGGGCTCAAGGTCAGCGTCAAGGACCTGGACCGGATCCTCCCCGGCGCGAAGGGCCTGATCCTGAACTCGCCCTGCAATCCGACCGGGGCGGTGTACACCCACGCGGAGCTCAAGGCGATCGCGACCTGGGCCGCGGAGCGGAAGGTGTGGGTCATTGCGGACGAGATTTACCGGCGGATTCACTACGGGACCGGGCCGGCGCCGTCGTTCCTCGATCTGCCGGACGAGCTGCTGGAACGGGTGGTGCTGATTTACGGGGTCTCCAAGGCCTACGCGATGACGGGGTGGCGGATCGGGATCGCGCTGGCGCCGGGCCCGGTGGCGAAGGCGATGGCGGCCCTGCAGTCGCATACCACCACCGGGGCCAATCACCCGGCGCAAGTCGCGGCGGCGGCCGCGCTCTCCGACGAGCGAGTGGAGCAGGACGTGGCGCGGATGGTGGCCGAGTTCCGGAAGCGCCGCGACCTGGTGGTGGAGCGGTTCCGGCGCGACCTCCCGGGCGTGGAGTTCGTCGAGCCGCTCGGGGCCTTCTACTTCTTTTTCAGAGTGGACTCGTTCGGCGGGGCGTCGGGGACCGAGTTTTGCACCCGGCTCGTCACCCAGCGGGGCGTGGCGCTGGTGCCGGGCGCGGCCTTCGGAGACGACCGCTGGGTGCGGCTCTCGTACGCCGCCGCCACCGGAGAGCTCGAGAAAGCCCTGGACCGGATCGTGGCGTTCGCGAAGCAGCCTGCGGACTAGTACTTCGGCGGGCGGGTCGACAGGAGCTCGACCCCGTTCTCCGTCATCTGCGCGTCGTCCTCGATGCGCACGCCGAACTTCCCCGGCTGATAGATCCCCGGCTCGATGGTGAACACCATCCCGGTCTCGAGCCGGATCTCGTCGCCTTCCACGAGGTAGGGGACTTCGTGGCCGTCCATCCCCAGCCCGTGCCCCAGCCGGTGCGTGAAGTACTGTCCGTACCCGGCGTCCGCAATCACCTTGCGCGCCGCCCGGTCCAGGTCCTGCGCCTGGGACACGACGGGCTTGGCGGAAGTGATCACCGCGGTCTGGGCGTCGTACACCAGGTTGAAGACTTTCTTGAACTCGTCGGTGGGGGAATCGCCGAACCAGATGGTGCGGGTGATGTCCGACGTGTAGCCCGACACCCGGCACCCGCAGTCGATCAGGACCGGCATCTCGCGGGCCAGCCTGGTCGGGGTGGGGCCGCCGTGGGGCAGGGCGCTGTCGGGCCCGAACTGCACCAGCCCGCCGCCCGGTGCGCCACGGTTCTCCATTTCCCGGGACAGGATGCGGGCGACCTCCTGCTCGCTCTGGCCTTCCGCCAGCTGGCCGAACGTCGCCGCCATCGCCGCCTGGGTGATCTCCACCGCGCGCCGGATCAGCGCGATCTCGGCGGGGGTCTTCACGATGCGGAGCCGCTCGAATATCGGCGCGCCGTCCTTGTACTCCCAGGTGCCGATGCCGCTCTGGAGCTTCAGGAAGGTGTCGTACGCGGTGCTGGGCTCGATCGCGGCGGTGCCCCGGAACTTGGGTTTCCGCACCCAGTCCCGGAGCAGGCGGTAGGGATCCTGGGCCTCCTGCCAGGGCAGGAAGTCCGTGATCCCGGTGTTGGCCTTGAGGCGGTCCACTTCGAAGGCCGGGCACACGATCAGGCCGGCCCCATCCGGCGGGAGGAGCAGGGCGATCAGCCGCTCCGAGCGCTCCGGGTCGTAGCCGGTGAGGTACGCGAAGTTGGTGGAGGGGGTGGCGATCAGGAGGTCCAGGTGCCGCTGCTGCAGCTCTTGCTGCGCGTTCTGCATCCGCCGGGTGAAGACTTCGGGAGTGAGAGTCGGCTGCTGGAGGACGGCGCTTGGTTCGAGGCGAGGGGTGACGAATCCGGCGGGCGTCCGGCCGGCGCCCGCCGCCACCGCCGCTCCCGCCAACTTCACGAACGCGCGTCGCTCCATTCTCGTCTGGCTCCTCTCTCTGGTCCCGCCTATATTACCCGCCCCACGACGACGCTGGAAGGCGTAGCCTCCAATGCACTTCGAAGCCCGCATCGAACCGCTGCGCGGCAAGCTGCCCAAGGCCAGCTACCACTGGGATCCGGAGACCGACATCCTGTCGGTCGCCTGCAAGGGTACCCCGAAGGCCACGGGATTGACCGGCACGGTGGATCTCGAGGGCGAGGACGGGTCGTTCGTGGTGCTGGACATCGCGGCCGGCGCGTTGCGCGGTCTCGACGTGGTGAGCTGGCCCGACGATGTGCGCACCCTCTCCTCGCTGGCCGCGCCGTCTCCCGAAAAAGAGGCCAACGTCGTCTTTCCCGGCCGCAAGTCCCAGCCCGGCGTGGCCGCGGTGGAAGTGGACACCGCGCTCACCGTCGAAAAGAATCCGGGCGAGTCGGTGTTCCACATCCGCATCGGCCGCGCGCGGCCCAACACCATCGTGCAGGTCGCCGATCTGGTCCTGGTCGAAGTGGACAAGCAGTCCCGGCTCGCCGGACTCTGGCTGGTCGGCGTGCCGCCGTTCCCGAACGTCGAAGCCAACGCGTGACGGACGGAGGCTGACGTGGACGAGCGGCTGCTCCAGTACGCCAGCCGTCTCTTCGCCGTCGAAGACCCGGTTCTCGCCCGAATCCGCGCGCGCCACGCCGAAGCCGCGCTCCCCGCGATTCACATTTCGCCCGACGAAGGGAAGCTGATCGCGGTCCTGATCGCGGCCATCGGCGCCGTCCGGGTGCTCGAGCTCGGCGCCCTCGGCGGATATTCGGGCGTCTGGATCGCGCGGGCGCTGGCGCCGGGCGGCAAGCTCATCACCGTCGAAAGAGAGCCCCGCCACGCCGAGCTCGCGCGGCGCGCCTACAGCGAGGCCGGCGTGGGCGATCGGGTGGAGGTGCGGGAGGGCGCGGCCCTGGACGTGCTCCCGACCCTCACCCCCGGATTCGACGCCGTGTTCGTGGACGCGGACAAGGAGCCCCTTCCTCAGTATTACGCCTGGAGCATGAAGCTGCTGCGGCCGGGCGGACTCCTCCTCGTGGACAACGCGTTCTATTCCGGCGCGGTCCTCGATGCCACGGACGATTCGGGCGGCGCCCGCGGCGTGCGCGCGCTGAACGACCTCGCCGCGGCCGATCCGGCGCTCCGCGCCACCATCGTCCCCATTCGGGACGGACTGCTGGTGGGAGTGAAATCGCGCGGATGAGCGGCGCCTGGTGGGACGCGGTGGTGCAGGCCGGGGCGGTGCGGGCGTCCTTCGTGCCGCCCGCGGCCGAAGGCCGCGCCGCGGACCCCGATCGGGAGGTGTCCCTCGCCGACGTGGTGGAGGGTGACGAGTTGGGCATCCACGCCGTCACGCCCCGGCCCGCGCCGCGCGCGGTCACCTTTCTCGACGGCATCGAGCAGTGGAAGGTGGTCGGTTACGACGGCGTGACCCCGCTGGTGCGGGCCCGGGTGGCGGTCGCGGCGCGCCGGCGCGCCGGGGACCGGCGGCTCGCCACCCTGGCGGAGGACTCGCGGGACTTCGCGGTGGTACCCCTGGACCAGCTCTCGCCCTCCTGCCGCGCCGCACTCCAGGCCTCGGACGCCGACGTGGTCGACCTCAGGGAGGCGCCCGCGGGCCAGCCCGGCGCCGCGCTCGATCTCGCGCGGCGCGCCGTGGATACGGCGCGCGCCGAGCTGGAGAAGGCGATCGGAGAAGAGTGCGCCGCGGGTCTCGGCCCCGACGAGTGGCTGGTGGTGGACGGCCTGCTTTCGGTGTCGACGGTTCTGGCGCGGCACCCGCGGGTGCTCGGGGTCATCAAGAGCCACGGGGCGCAGTTCTTCGAGGGCCGGCACCTGGAGCGCGCGCTCACCCTTCCGGCGGCGCATCGCACCAGCGTCTTTCGGGTGCGCGGGGGGCACGCGCGGACCGAGGTGTATTCCTGGTATCTCCGGCTCTGGCCCTGGGAGGGGAACGATCTGCTCTACGGACTCGTGCGGGTGGAAGCGGCGCCCGGGGCGGGGGCGCTCGCGGGCGCGGACGCGGTGAGCGGCTGGCTCGCCCGCGAGCGGGCCCCGCTCTCCACGCCGGACGCGCGGTTCGACCGGTTGCTGTATCCTATACACGACGTGGAGCAGTACCTGCGCGCCCGCGCCCCCCGGGACTTCTTCCCCGGCGCCCGCACGCGGCTGCCCCGGACCGGGACATGATCGACACCCCGCACAGGACGCCCGTCGGCCGCGTGGTCGCGACCGAGCTCAAGCCCGCCACCCCGCATCAATTCAACTTCTGGACGGCGGTGGAGACGGCCATCGGCATCGGCGCCATCGTGAAAGTCGAGGGCGGAGGCGCGGGGGACGGGGAACGGGTGGTTTTCGGCGTCGTCACCGACGCCGTCGCGTACTCCGACCTCCAGACGCCCCTCCACGACGTGATCGGCGCCGAGGGAGACCCGTCGCGCGCGGCGGAGAGCCCCACGGTGCGCCAGGAGATCCGGCTCTGGACCGCCGCGGTCCTCAGGCAGGAGCCCGAGGAGCCGCTGCAGCCGGTGCCGCTCGCGGAGGTCTTCGTCGCCACCGACGCCGACGTGGCCCGCGCCCTCCGGATGGAGACCTATCTCCACTCCGCGCTCCCTACCGCGATTCCGGTCGGGCTCTACACCTCGGGCGGGCTCGAATCGCCGGTCTATCTCGACGCCGAGTTCCTTCTGGGGCCCGAAGCGGCGCATCTCAACATCTCGGGAGTCTCGGGACTCGCCACCAAGACCAGCGCCGTCGAGTTCCTGCTGTCGTCCATCTTCCAGACCTTCCCCGCGCACCGGGGCAAGGTGGCGGCGGTCTGCTTCAACGTGAAGGGCCCCGATCTCTGCTTCCTCGATCGGCCCGGCGCCCTGGACGACGAGGATCGGCGGCGCTACCAGCGGCTCGGCCTCGAGGCGCAGCCCTTCGAGCGGGTGCGCTACTTCGCGCCCTTCAAGGCGGACGGCGTGAACCTGAACACGCTGCGCACCCATCCCGACCTGGTGCACGACGTGGAGCCGCTGGTGTGGGGGCTCGCGGAAGTGCTCGACTTCGCCGAAGTGCTCCTCAATCGCGACGACATCGACGCCAAGGCCGACGCGTTCATCGACTTTCTGGCCGACCGGGTGATGGGCCGCAAGTTCGACGACGGGTTCGGCGGCGAGCACGAGGTGCGGAGTTTCGCCGACCTGGACCGGCTTTTCCGCGCGATTTTCGACGGGCTCGAAGCCGCGGGGGGCGGCCGGGGCGACATGTGGCGCACCCATCACATCGCGACGATCCGCAAGGTGCGCAACCGGCTCTCCAACATCTCGACCCGCTGCAAGGGTCTGGTGACGGACGACGGGCAGCCCAACGACCTTCCCTGGGGCAAGTTCGAGGACCGGACGGTCTACGTGGTGGACCTCGCCAACGTGGACCCGCTGGGCCAGGACCTGGTCTTCGCCCGGGTGGTGTCCAAGCTGCGCGAGCATCTCGAGAAGCAGAGCCTGGGCGTGGGGACGGTCGCGGTCTTCGTGGACGAGCTGAACAAGTACGCGCCGGCGGACGGGCCTGAGACCTACGTCAAGAAAATGCTGCTCGACATCTCGGAGCGGGGACGCTACCTCGGCCTGGTGCTCTTCGGCGCGGAGCAATTCCGGTCGCAGGTGCACCGGCGGGTGGTGGGGAACGCGGGCACCCAGGTGTTCGGGCGGATGGACTCGGACGAGCTCGCGACCCCGGGCTACCAGGTGCTCTCGCCGGCGACCAAGATCAAGCTGGCGACCCTTCCGGTGGGCGAGCTGATGGTGCGGCACCCGCACTTCACCCAGCCGATCTTCGTGCGCTTCCCGCGTCCCGCGGTGCTCCGCGGGCGCGACGGCATCGAGCGATTCCCGCCGGTGCCCGATCTGGCGTTCGAGGACGCCATCGCGCGGCAGCTGGTGGGGCTCGACCGCCGGGTGAAGCCCAATCAGGTGAAGGACCTGATCGCCGATCGCGAAGAGGAGGACGTGCGCCGCGCGCTCGCCGAGACCCGCCGCAAGCGCGCCGAGGATCCCTTCGCGTACTTCCGGAAAGCGCTGGGCGGGCGGGTGCGGCCCCAGGCGCCGCGGGAGCGGGACGGCGTGCCGCCGCTCAATCCCATTTCGGACGAGCCGTACTGAGTCCGATGGCGCGCCCTCGCCCGTGAAGCTCGCCCACCTCGCCGACCTGCACCTCGGATTCCGGCAGTTCGACCGGATGACGGGGCGCGGCGGCAACCAGCGCGAAGCCGACGTGGCCGAGGCGTTCCGCCGCGCGGTGGACGACATCCTGGAGCAGAAGCCCGATCTCATTCTCTTCGCGGGCGACCTGTTCCACTCGGTGCGCCCCACCAATCCCGCGATTCTGTTCCTCTTTCAGCAGCTGCAACGGTTGCGCTCGGGACTCCCCGACGCGCCCATCGTGGCGATCGCGGGAAACCACGACACCCCGCGCGCCGCCGAGACCGGCGCCATCCTCAAGCTTTACCAGGCGCTGGGCGTCGAGATCGTGGTGGAGCAGGCCAGGCGCCTGGTCTTTCCCAAACTCGATTGCGCGGTGCTCGCGGTGCCGCACCAGGCGCTCACCGGCGCGGAGCGGCCCGCCCTCCGGCCCGAGCGCGGTGCCACCCGCAACGTCCTTCTGCTCCACGGCGAAGTCGAAGGCGTGATCGGCCCCGATCGCAGCAGCGCCGAGTACGGCGGGGTGGAGATCCGGCGCGAGGAGCTGGGCCTCGCCCAGTGGGACTACGTCGCCCTCGGCCACTACCACGTGGCCCACGAGGTGGCGGCGAACGCGTGGTACTCGGGCGCGCTCGAGTACGTGAGCACCAATCCCTGGGGCGAGCTGCAGGAGGAGAAGGCTCACCAGCTCGCCGGCAAGGGCTACCTCCTGGTGGACCTCCCCGCCGCGCGCGTCGCCCTCCGGCACGTCGCGCCGGCGCGGCGGCTCCTCGACCTTCCGCCGGTGCGCGCCGCCGGCCTCACGCCCAAGGAGATCGACGCCCAGATCGCGGAGCGGATCACGAAGGCGAAGCCCGCGATCGACGAGCAGGTGGTGCGGCTGGTGGTGTTCGACGTCTCGCGCGCCACCGCGCGGGACCTGGATCACGCGGCGATCCGGGGCTGGAAGGCGCGCGCGCTCAACTTTCATCTCGACCTGCGGCGCCCGGAGGAAACCCGTGAAGTGGGGATGGGCGCGCCCGCGCGCCGCCAGCCCCTCGCCGACGTGGTGCGCGACTTCCTCGGCCGCCGCCCGCTCGACGCCGACCTCCCGCGCGACGAATTCGTGCGCCTCGGCGTCTCCTACGTGGAGCAGGCGGGGCGGATCGAGGCGGGAGACGCGGAGGGCGAGGCCTGATGCGCCTCCGCCGCCTGCGGCTCCAGAACTTCCGCCAGCACGCCGACACCGAGATCGATTTCGGGGACGGGATCACCGGCATCATCGGCGCCAACGGCTCCGGCAAGACCACCCTGCTGGAAGCGATCGCCTGGGCGATTTACGGCACCCAGGCGGTGCGCGGAGACAAGGAGGGCGTGCGCAACCTGCGCGCCAAGCCCCGCGCCTCGGTGAAGGTCGAGCTCGACTTCGAGCTCGGCAAGCACACCTATCACGTGGAGCGCGGCCTGCACACCGCGGCCCTCCTCCGCGACGGGCAGCCCATCGCCAACGCGCTGAAGGAAGTCACCGATCAGCTCGAGGGCGTGCTGGGGATGCGGCACGACGAATTCTTCAACACCTATTTCACGGGACAGAAGGAGCTCGCGGTGATGGCCCAGCTCGGTAAGACCGAGCGCGCCGCGTTCCTCTCCCGGGTGCTGGGCTACGACCGGCTGCGCATCGCGCAGGAGCGGGTGCGGGAGACCAAGAACGCGCTCTCCGCGGAGCTCAAGGGGCTGGAGACGGGGCTCCCCGATCGCGCGGGCCTCGAGGCCGAGCGCCGGGCCGCGGAGGAGAAGCTCGCCCGGGCCCGGCGCGGCACCGCCGACGCGGAGCGCGCGCGCCAGAGCGCCGCCCAGCGCTTCGCGGCGGAAGAGCCGCGCTGGACCGACTGGGTGGCGAAGCGGGAGCGCACCCTGGCCCTCGACGGCGACCGCCGGATGGCGGAGCAGGCGGTGGACGCAGCGCGGCGGGAGTTCGAGCGGCTCGACAAGGAATTGGCCGAAGCGCTGGCGGCGCGGGAACAGCTGAAGAAGCTCGCGTCGGAGCTCGAGCCCATCGCGCTCCTCAAGCGGGAGCAGGCGGAGCTGGAGCGCCTGCTGCAGGAGGAGACCGCCCGCCGCGCCGATCAGGCGCAGCTGGAGGAGCTGACCCGGGTGCGCGGCACCCTCGCCGCGCGGCTGACCGAGCTCGAGGGCGCGCCCGCGGCCCTGGCCGAGACCGAAGGCGAGCAGGCACGGGCGGCGGAGCGGGTGGCGCAGGCGGAACGCGCGGCGGAAGAGCTGCGGACCGCCTGGGTCCGCGATCGCCAGGACGTGGAGACCAAGCTGCAGGCGCACCGCGACGAGTATCGGGACCTGAAGCAGCAGCGCGACGTGATCGCGGGACTCGGTCCCGCCGGGATCTGCCCCACCTGCAAGCGGCCGCTGGGCGAGGAATACGAGGAAGTGATCGCGGTGCTCGATCGCCAGCTGGAGCAGATCGCCTTCAACGGAAACTTCTTCCGCCAGCGCTTCGATCAGCTCGCCGCGGAGCCGGAGGCCCTGCTCGCCGCGGAGCGGGAGCGGGACGCCGCCGCGGCCGTGGCCCGCGCGGTCTCGGAGCGCGCCGGCACCCTCCGCGCCCAGGTGCAGGAAGCGGAGCGCGCGCGGGTGGAGCGCGCCGACGGGGAGCGGCGCGCGGCGGAGCTGGAACGCCAGATCGCGGCGCGGCCCGCCGGGTACGACGCCGCGCGGCACGACCTGGTGCGCGCCCGGCTCACCAGGCTCGATCCCATCGCGCTCGAGGCGGCGGCCCTGGAGACCCGGGCCAGCCGCGCCGAACCCCTGGTGACCGAAGCGGAGATCGCCGAGCGCTCGCTGTCGCAGCGGGAAGCCCAGGCCAAGGCGCTCGCCGCCGCGGTGGCGGACCAGGGATTCTCCGAAGAGGAGTTCAAGGCCGCCAAGGACCGCCACGACAAGGCGTCCCTCGACCTCCGGGCGGCCGAGCTGGCGGTGGCGGAGACCCGCGGCGACCTCACCGCCGCGGAGGGCACGGTGCGGGAAGTGGAGCGCCGGGAGGAGGAGCGGGCCGGCCGGGAGCGGCAGATCGCCGAGCTCAAGGCGCGAGTCCGGCTCCACGGCGAGCTCGACCGCGCCTTCGCCGACCTGCGCACCGACTTGAACGCGACCATGCGCCCGGAAATCGCGGAGCTGGCCTCGGGATTCCTGTCCGACCTGACCGACGGCCGCTACGACGCGGTGGACCTGGACGAGGATTACCAGCTCACCGTCATCGACGACGGACTCCTGAAGCCCGTGATCTCGGGCGGCGAAGAAGACCTCGCGAACCTGGTGCTGCGGCTCGCCATCTCGCAGATGATCGCGGAGCGCGCCGGCCAGCCGCTCTCGCTCCTCGTGCTGGACGAAGTGTTCGGTTCTCTCGACGAAGCGCGGCGCCAGCACGTGCTCGGCCTGCTGCGCCGGCTGGGAGACCGGTTCCCGCAGGTCATTCTCATCACCCACATCGAGCAGGTGCGGGAGGGACTGGACCGGGTGATCCGGGTCGAGTTCGATCCCGGCGCCGGCGCGAGCGTCCTGCGCGACGACACCGCGATCCTGGGAGGGGCCGATGCGGGCGTGGCTGCCTGAGCGCCAGGTCTCCGGTCCCGAGACCGCCACCGAGGAGGACATCGACGGCCTGAACCGCGTCTTCGCCGACGCCTTCACCGACCGCTACCGCCGCGACGGACTGGTGGGCGTGCGGGTCCCGCACCTGAATCGCGAAGTGTGGCGCTACGCGCTCGAGGACGCGGGGGACGGCGCGATGGTCTGGCGCGACGAATCCGGCGCCGTCGCCGCGTTCAACGTGGCGCATCGCTCCGGCGCCGAGGGCTGGATGGGACCCCTCGCGGTCCGCCCCGACCGCCAGGGGGCGGGCGTGGGCAAGACCGTGGTGCGCACCGCCGCCGACTGGCTCCTCGATCAGGGCGTCGCGATCCTGGGCCTGGAAACGATGCCGCGCACCGTGGAGAACATCGGGTTCTACGCGAACCTGGGGTTCATGCCCGGGTTCCTCACCGTCACCATGACCAACGAGATTGCCACCCGCGGCCATCCCGCGCCGGTGCTGCTCTCCTCCCGCAAGGGCGCCGATGCCGAGGCGGCACTCGCGGCCGCCCGCGAGCTCGTCGCCGCGCTCTCGCCGGGCTGCGACTACTCCCGGGAGCACGTGCTGACCGCCCAGCTCGGACTCGGAGACACCACGCTGGTGGAGAGCGGGAGCGGGCTCGACGCCCTCGCGCTGTGGCATTCGGTGCCCCTCGCCGAGGGCAAGGCGAACGATGAGGTCCGTGTGCTCAAGCTCGCGGCGCGGGACTCGCGCGCGTTCGAGGGCGCGCTCTCCGGGGTCGAAGCCGCCGCCGCCAAGGCGGGGATCCGGCGGGTCACCGTGCGCTGCCAGACCCGGTACGGCGAGGCCTTCCGCCGTCTCGTCGCGCGCGGGTACCGGGTCCGCTGGACCGATTTGCGGATGACCTTCGAGGGAAATCCGGAGCCGCACCCGGCGCGCGGCGTGCTGTTCTCCAACTGGGAGATATGAGACCGCGGATTGTGGAGCGCGGATTGGGGAACAGTCGGCGCGTGCGGGTGGGCCCGCGGTGCGGGCCATCCGCGATCCGCAAACGGCATTCCGCCGTCCGATGACGGCCGGTCTCGTCATTTTCGCGGCGACCTATTTCCTCATCGCCGCTCAACGCCTCCCCTTCGTCCACCTCAACCGTCCCGCGGCGAGCCTCCTCGGCGCCGTGGCGATGGTGCTGGCGGGCGTGCTCTCCCTCGCCGACGCCTACGCCGCGGTGGACTTCGACGTGCTGGTCTTTCTGCTGGGCCTGATGCTCGTCGTGGGCTACCTCGAGGTGGGGAAGTTCTTCGAGTGGGCCGCCGATTTCGTGATCGCCCGGGCGCGAACCCCCGGCCGGCTCCTCGCGGGCGTGGTGATCGGCGGCGGTCTCCTGTCCGCGCTCTTCGTCAACGACACCATCTGTCTCGTGGTCACCCCGGTGATCCTCGCCGCCCTCGGTCCCCTGCGGGTGGACGCCCGGCCCTACCTCATCGGCCTCGCGATGGGCGCGAACGTGGGATCGGTGCTCTCGATCACGGGGAATCCCCAGAACATGCTGGTCGGGATCTGGAGCCACGCGAGCTTCGGCGGCTTCGCCCTGCGGATGCTCCCCGTCGCGGCCGGCGGGCTCGCGATCACCTACGGGTACCTGCGCTGGACCTTCCGCCGCGAGCTGGCCGAGCCGTTCCGGGAACGGACGGCGGAAGTGCCGGTCGCGCTGGACCGGCCCCTGGTGGCGAAAGGGCTCGGCGTCTTCGCCGCGGCGGTCGTGGCCTGGCTCGCCGGCGGGTCGCTCCCGCTGGTGGCGATCGCGGCGGGGGCGGTGATGGTGGCGATCGCGCGCCGCGACCCCGGGTACGCCATCGACCGCGTGGAGTGGTCTCTCCTGCTCTTTTTCGCGTCGCTGTTCGTGGTGATGCGCGGTCTCGAGCGCACCGGCGCCGTGGACTGGCTCGACGCCCACGCGCTGGCGCTGATGCAGGGTGGAACCGCGTGGCGCGCCGCGACCGTGGTGAGCGGGGCGATGACGGTCCTGTCGAACCTCATCTCCAACGTGCCCGCGGTGATGCTGTGGCGGACCACCGTGCCCCGCCTCGGCGATCCCCGCCTGCTGTGGCCGGTGGTGGCGATGAGCTCGACCTTCGCCGGGAATCTCCTGCTGATCGGCTCCATGGCGAACCTGATCGTGGCGGAGCGCGCGGAAACGCGCGGGGTGCGGATCGGCTTCTGGGACTACGCCCGGGTGGGGATCCCGGTGACGGTGCTGACGCTGATCTGGGGGGTGGCCGCGCTGGTGATCTTCTAGAGCAGGCCCTCAGCCCTTGGGCAGGCGGGCCCGCTCGGTTTGCTGGGCGAGGAGCCGCTCGGTGAAGTCCAGCCGCTCCGCCAGCGCATCCACCTGCTCCCGCAGCGCGTCGATCTGTTCCTGGGTTTCGTGATCGGCGGGACCGCCGCCCAACCGGAGCCGACGCTCCTCGGCGCGGCGCTCGAGCGCGCGATTCACCATCTTGAGAATCTGCCACCCGAAGAAGGTGCCCATCCCCATGCCGAGGATGGGGAAGATGACGTTCTGAACCCAGACCCAGTCCGGCACGAGGTCAGCGCGCGGCGGCGGGGGCGAGCGATCGCTCGGTGGTTCCGGTGACGTAGACCGCGGGCGCGAGGCCCACCACTTCGACCGCATGCTCGGCGCCGGCCGGGAGGTCGAGCCGGTCCCCCGGTCCCAGGTCGAAGACTTCCTTGCCCACGGTGACGCGCAGAAATCCGGACAGCACCCAGCGGGTCTCGGGGAAGGGATGGCTGTGCCGGTCGGTGTGGGTGCCGGGGACGTCGGACCACCAGGCGGTGACCATCCCCTCGTTGCCGAGGCGGCGTCGCAAATCGGAGAGTTGCGGGACGCCGGCGTCGGCGTGCCAGCGGGTGAGTGCGGGCATGGGGCGAAGTTAGAGTCCGCCGGCGCGGGGCGCCAGCGTCAGGACCGGAACCGGGGCGCCCCGGCGATGATGCGCCGCGCCGCCAGCACCATCGCCGCCGCGTAGAGGAGGTTCACCGCGCCGGGAACCGTGCCCATCGTGGCCAGGAGCGCGACCCACGCGGCCGCGCACGCGATCGCGAGCAGGAGCGTGACGTTCATGACGACATTCAAATTAGCGATCCGGCGGCGTTCCCGCTCGACCGGCTCCCCGGCGCCTTCCTTGACGGATTCTCCCGGCGCGGTATTGTAAGAGCGGGAACGGGGAGTCTAATTATTGAGCCAACAGGCTCGGCAGTGGACCCAGATACTGTGACCGATGTCATGCCCCTTCGCGGGGGAAGACAGACGCTATGGTGAGGGACCAGCTATTACTCTCGGGCTTCAATAATCCTCCTCGTTCCTTCCGTACCCGGTCGGCCGGCCCGCTTCGCGCGGTGTCGGCCGATTGGATTTTCGGGATCGGTCGCCGCGACGCCTGACCCTGTCGAGTCCCGGTCCTCACCTCCAACTCCTCCCGAACTCCCCCACCGCCGCCGGCATCCGCTTGCGAACGATCCACCACATGGCGATTCCCGCGAGCCACGCCAGGTAGAGGACCGCCACCGCTTCCCGGGCCTCGGGGACGACGAACTGCACCAGCCAGAGGGCGAGCAGCGCGGTCGCCCGCCGCCAGCCGAAGTCGAGATCGGCGAGCAGCGCGACGCCGAGCGCGGTCTGCGCGAGGGTGAGCGCGAGCTCGAGCTGCTGCGCGGGATCGAAGCGGAAGTCGGCCCACGCGCCGAAGTGCCGCCAGTGCGACCAGCCGAAGACCAGCGGGATCATCGCCGCCAGCACCGTCCACTGATTGATGTTGGACGACACCAGGTTCATCAGCGCGGTGGGCGCGTGGGTGACGCGTTTGGCCCAGGTGAAGGTGGAGACCATCTCCGGAAACTCGGAGAGGAACGGCGCCACCCATTGCACCACGAAGAACTGCGACAGCCCGACGATCCCCGCCACCGCGAGCATGGACTCGAGGAAGGGGTGGGCGGTCACGAAGAGCAGCGCGCCGCCCACCGCGAAGAGCCCGCCGATCGCCGCGGGGCGGCGCCAGCCGCGCTGCGCGTGCGCCCACCGCGCCACCCGCGGGGCGTCCGCCACCTGCTCCGCGTCGTGCGGCGGGTGGCGAAGCAGGACCAGCAGGTACGCGGCGTAAAGCGCGATCAGGATCGCGGCGTCGAGCCAGGAAAACGTTCCCTTGAGGACCACGAACCCGAAGTAGAGCACCGGGGGGACGAGCCCGATCACTTCGACCGCGTGCTCGGGCGAGAGCCGGATCGCCGGCAGGCGCGGCCCGTCGGCCCCGCGGCGGCGGCGCGCCCAGGCGTACACGAAGTAGATCATCGGCCACCCGAAGCCCAGCAGCAGGCGGATGGCGCCGGTCAGGTTGGCGATGGCGAGGTGGGCGCGCGCGGGATCGGCGCCGGCCTCCCAGGCGATCACCGCTTCCACCGCGAACTCGGGAAGGGTCTGCAGCCAGGCGAGGAGCGCGAGCGCCAGGCCCTGCGAGATCAGGAACTGCGCGGCCTCCGCGGCCCACGCGACGAGGAACGCCGAGGCGAGGAGGGCGGGGAAGGTCCACAGCGCCGAGAGCGCGGCGCCTCCCCGCGCGGCGAGCGACGCGGCTATCTTGAGGAGTCTCACCAGCGCCCAAGATAAGGGAACAGGCCATGCCTCGCTGTACCGTCACCCGGCGCCTGCACTTCAACGCCGCGCACCGGCTCGCCGACCCGGCCCTCTCCGACGCCGAGAACGAGCGGGTGTTCGGGGTGTGCGCGAACCCGAACTTCCACGGACACAACTACAACCTGGACGTGTCGGTGTCGGGAGAGATCGACCCCCGCACCGGCTACGTGATGGACATCGCGCGGATCAAGGACCTCGCCACCGAGTGCCTGATCCGGCACCTGGATCACAAGAACCTGAATCTCGACGTCCCCTGGTTCCGGGACCTGAACCCCACGGCCGAGAACATCGCGGTGGTGTGCTGGCAGGTGCTGGCGCCGGCGGTGGCGCCCGCCCGCCTGGTCCGCATCCGGTTGTGGGAGACAGAGCGTAACTACGTCGACTACGAAGGACATTGACCATATGGCCCGTGATCAGATGAAATCCGCCAGCCTGCACAGCTTCCACGAGAGCCACACCGACCCCACCGTGGTGCGGATCCCGTTCGAGACCCTGGTGCGGGAGATGCTGGAACAACTGGGCGAGGACCCCCGGCGCGAAGGGCTCGCCAAGACCCCGGCCCGGGTCGAGGCCTCGCTCAAGTGGCTCACCCGCGGCTATCAGATGTCGGTCGAGGACGTGGTGGGAGACGCGATCTTCGAGGAGAAGCACGAGAGCATGATCTGCGTGCGGGACATCGAGATCTATTCGATGTGCGAGCACCACATGCTCCCCTTCTTCGGCAAGGCGCACGTGGCCTATCTCCCCGACGGCAAGATCGTGGGGCTCTCCAAGATTCCCCGCGTGGTCGAAGTCTTCGCCCGGCGGCTGCAGGTGCAGGAGCGGCTCACCGACCAGGTGGCCGACGCGCTCTGCCGCGTGCTCAAGCCCCTCGGCGTCGGCGTGGTGATCGAGGCCTATCACCTCTGCATGATGATGCGCGGGGTCGAGAAACAGAACTCGAAGACGGTCACCTCGGCGCTCCGCGGCGCGTTTCGCGACGACGCCAAGACCCGGGACGAGTTCCTGCGCCTGGTGCACGGCGGCGCCGGGCTGCCGTGACGGCGCCGCTCACCGGCACAGTCGCGGTCGTCACCGGCGCGTCGCGGGGCATCGGCCTCGCCGTGGCGGACGAGCTGCGCGCCGCGGGCGCGCACGTGGTGCGCCTCGCACGCTCCCTCTCCGACGGGGAATCCGAGCGCCAGACCGACTATCGCGCCGACGTCGCGGTGGCGGCGGACGTGGACCGGGTGGTCGCTCGGGTGTTGGAGACCACCGGCGTGCCGGACATCGTGGTCAACAACGCCGGCATCTTCTTCATCAAGGGAATCGCGGAGACCTCCCCCGCCGACTTCGCGCGCACCCTCGCCACA
>DASSQQ010000096.1:0-2406 GCA_035702425.1 Gemmatimonadales bacterium | reverse complement strand
GGGTCTCCTGGGCAGTCGCCGGAAGAAAGCGGTGATCACGAGGGCCCTGACCAGCGCCGGCGTGAGCGCCGAGGCGCTCGCGCGGGTGCGGGTGCCCGTGGGGCTGGACATCGGCGCCGTCACGCCGGAGGAAATCGCGGTGAGCGTGGCGGCGGAGCTGGTGAAGTGGAGGAGAGGGCCGGCGGGTCGCTGACGCTCAATGGTCCGCGTCGGTCCAGCGCTCCATCATCAAGGCCAGCCGCCACAACGAATCCCGCGTCACTCCCGGCGCCACCAGCGTCACGTGCACCGGGCCCACGTCCCGCGAGGGCGCGGCGGTGTCCGCGACGGTCGCCTGGGGGGCGGCGGAGTCCTTCCGGCGCCCGGCCTGCGTCCGCATCGCCTCCCTGAGCATCGGCTGGCGCTCGTAGAGCCGGAGCACGGTGCTCGAGTCCAGCACCTGCTCGATCAGGATGGTGCCGTCGCCCAGCGCGCTCACCCGAATCCGCCGCACCGGGAGCCCGGGGATGGCGACCAGGTCCGCGCCCAGAATCCGGCGCGCGGAATCGGCGCTCACCGGCGCCCACGCCGGGGCCACCTGGGCCTGAGCGCGGGGCGTGAGGTCCGCGGTGACGCCGGCGCCGCTCGCGGCTTCGGGCGCGGCCGCCGCCCGGGGCTCCGGGGCCGCGGTCTTGAGCGTCGCCGCCGGGGGGCCGACCGAGTCGCGCTCCGCGTGGGCCACGTCCAGACGATCGGTCTCGCTCTGCCGCGCGCCGGGCGACTGTTGGGGCGCGGGCTTCGCCGCGGCCGGCGCGGGGAGCGTGGTCACCGCGACGTCGCTGGGGGACGGCTCCGCGAGCCGGGCCGGCGGCGCCGTCCCTCCCCCTCTGATCAGCCAGCCGAGTCCTACCGCGAGAGCGAGCGTCGCCGCCCACGCGACTGGCACGAAGTAGCGGGGGCGCCGGCGGGGCGGGAGCCCGGTTCGCGGCGCCGCGGTCTCGGGCGGCACGGCGAGACCGAGGAGGTCCGAGGCGCGGGCGCGCAGGGCGCGCTCTTCGTCGAGCCGGGCGCGGCAGATCTCGCAGCCGGCGAGGTGAGCGTCCGCCTCCCGCCGCTCGTCCGGCGGAAGCGCGCCGTCCAGATAGGCGTGCAGGACCCCTTCATCCACGTGCGACATTCGGTCCCTCACTTTCCGCGTCGTAGGCTTCCACCAGCCGCCGCCGGGCGCGCGCCAGCGTGGTGCCGATGGCGCCGCGGGCCAGCCCGGTGTGCGCGGCGATCTGATCGTAGGAGAGCCCCGCGTCCCAGAGCAGGAGCGCCTCCTTGTCCCGCGGCGAGAGCCGCTCCAGCGCGACCCGAACCCGCTCCCGCCGGGCGTCGGCCTCCATCGCGTCCTCCGCCGTTCCGTTCACCGCCGCGTTCGCCTGCGCCTCACTCTTGAGCAGCGTCAGGTGCCGCCGCTCCCGGATTTCCCGCCGCGCCTCGTCGCGCGCCAGGTTGGCGGCCACCACGAAGAGCCAGCCCTTGGGATCCTCGGGACGATGTTCCACTGCACGCGCGAAGGCCTCCTGCGCCAGGTCCGCCGCGCGCTCGGCGTCCCATACCTTGCGGTACAGGAAGCGCACCAGCGCTGGGAACGTGGTCTTGTAGACCTCGGCCAGATCGTCAGACATAAGTCGGAACGTGGAATGCGGAACGCGGAACTACAGCTTGGCGCACTCCGTGCATGGGGACGTCCTGGAGTTCCGCGTTCCCACTTCCGCGCTCCGCGTTGTTTCTCACCGAAACTCCTTCACGAGATCCGCCAACCGTCCTCCGTCGAGCGCGTCCAGGCCCCCCGCCACAATCTCCACGCTGACGCGCTTCCCGGCCACCAGGACCGCGGGCGCGAGCGCCGCGGGCTCCGCCAGCTCGGGGAGAGCGTGCAGGAGGTCGAAGTACGCCGCCGAGAAGGGCGCGACCTTCACCACCGCAGACGAATCGCGGTAAGCGAGGTCGGTCCAGACGCTGTCCCGCAAGATGAACAGCCGTCCGCCCCGGCGCTCGGTGGCTGCGATCCCGGCGTGCCCCTGCAGCGCGTCTCCGTACCCCGCATCGGGGCTCGCGACCGAAGCCGTGGCGAGGTCTGCTTCCTTTCGGGACCGCGCGATGGCGCCGGCGCCGCTCTGCGCGCCGGGGGCGAGCTGCGCCTGCAGGGCCCGATCCTCGGCCCGGCGCACGGCGACCGGCTGCGGTTCCTGCACCAGATACGACGTGTACTCGGTCAGGATCCCGTACCGCAGGGCGAGGTGCTTGAGTTGTTCGGCGATCTCCGTGGTCGCGCCGTGGAGGCGGATCTCGCGCGAGAGCGCGCCCGCCTTGCGCGCGGCCCAGAGCTGGGCGATGTAGGACGCGCCGCTCGACGAATCGGCGGTGGCGGTGAAGCTC
>DASSQQ010000095.1:0-10673 GCA_035702425.1 Gemmatimonadales bacterium | reverse complement strand
CCACATGACATTGCGTGGCCCAACACATTCGAAATCAGATAGTTGTCTGAAACGCCACATCATAGAATGGATTTGATCGGCGCAGGGTCCAGGTTGCTCGAAACCAGCTAAGCCGTGTAAATTTCACCGTTTAGGCGCCCGTAGCTCAGGTGGATAGAGCAAGCGTTTCCTAAACGCTAGGTCGCCTGTTCGAATCAGGCCGGGCGCATGGTCGCTCCGGAAATTCCGGAGCCGGCCGCAGTGGGACTCACTTCACACCGACAGGAATTCCGGGACTCATGGCGACGGGGACGGGCAAAGTGGTGGTGGCGGCGAGCGAAGAGCATCCGGTCGTTCAAGCCATCGTATCGTGGGTCAAGGGTCACCGGCAGGCGTCAAGCTATGGCGCGGCGGCCATCGTCTTCGGCGTCGGCCTCCTGTACTGGATGCACCTCTCCAGCGCGCGGACCGAAGCGGTTGCGAGCGATGAGCTGTTGCGGGCTCGAGTCGCCTATGAATCGAAGAACTATCCGTTGGCGGCGAGCGAGCTCTCCCGGGTGATAGAGAACTACTCCGGCACCCGGTCGGCCCAGGAGGGTCAGATCCTCGAGGCCCAGGTGCGCCTGGCACAGGGTCAGAGCCAGCAGGCGATCGACCTCCTCAAAACCTTCGCGCCCTCGGCCTCGAAGAACTACCGCGCCCAGGCCTACGGCCTCTTGGGGGCCGCCTACGAGAACGTCGCGCACCCCAAAGAGGCCGCCGAGGCCTACGAGCAGGCCTCAGGCGTCGCCGGGATGGACTTTCTCAAGGCGCAGTACCTGTCCGACGCGGGGCGGGCGTGGGTCGCGGCCGCGGACACCGCCAAGGCTCTCGCCGACTATCGGCGGATCGTAAAGGAGTTCAAGGAGACCGGGACGGCGACGGAGGCCAAGGTCCGGCTGGGCGAGCTGTCCCGAGGGGCGGAGGTTGTGGAAGCTCAAGCGAGCTAACAGTCTGCGGGTTTGCTGAGGTGCGGGCGTCGATACTTCGTATAATAGATGTTATGTTAAGTACAGGCGAGTGCATATGTTGATAATGGCGTCAGGCCAGCACGCCCCGAAATACCAGCCTCGCCTCCCCTCCCAGCCAAACGTCGTCGAACTGGCTCCCATTAGGCCGTACGGAGACGTCCAGGACCCGGCCGCTCCGGGTCAGGACCCGAATCGGCGACCGTCCCAGCTCCCAGCCGATCAGGGCGCAGGCGGCGGTGACGGCGCCGGTCCCGCACGCCAGGGTCTCCCCCTCTACTCCGCGCTCGTAGGTCCGCATCCGCCATTCGCCGGCAGCCGCACCCGGGGAAATGAAATTCACGTTGGCTCCGGGCGGGCCCAGGGACGGGTCAAAGCGGAGGGCGCGGCCCCGGGTGCCGACCTCGACCTGATCCACGTTCTCGACCAGCACCACGAGGTGCGGCACACCGACCACGCCCAGGACCGCCTGGCGCTCGCCCGTGGCGAGTGACATGCCCTGGGGCGTCGCCGGAGCCGCCGCGGGCGGCAGGTTGAGCTCGGCGCGCTCCAGTTCGCCCGGAGCCCGGCTGGGAAAGGTCCCCGAATCGGTCTCGAGCCGCATTCCTCGCGGATCGGCGAACCCCAGGCGCGCCGCCAGGCGGGTCGAGCAGAGGGCCGCGTTCCCGCACATCGCGGCGTGGGAGCCGTCGCTGTTGAAGTAGATCATGCGGACGGCGCCGGAGGCGGACCCGGGCCCCACGAACACCACTCCGTCCGCGCCGACCCCGGTGCCCCGGGCGCAGACCGCCGCCATCTCGGCCGGCGTCCAGTCCCCGGGATTCGAGACCCGGGCGTCCACCATGACGAAGTCGTTGCCCGACCCCGTCATCTTGTAGATGGGAAGGCCGACTAGATGCGGCCGAAGAGCGCCATGAACCTGAGACGCGGCACCATCCAGATCGCCTCCCGGACGATGCGCTTGTTCATCTTGCTTTGTCCCTCGGTCCGGTCCACGAACACGATCGGGATCTCGACCAGCTTGAACCCTTTTCGCCATGCCCTCACGCTCATTTCGATCTGGAAAGCGTAGCCGTTGGACCGCACCGCGGTCAGATCAACCGCCTCGAGCACCCGCCTGCGAAAGCACTTGAACCCGCCCGTCAGATCCCAGAGCCTGAGCCCGGTGATCCGGCGGGCGTAGATGTTGGCGCAATAGGATAACATGAGGCGGCCCATGGGCCAATTCACCACCGTGACCTTCCCGCCCAGATAGCGCGATCCCAGCACCAGGTCCGCGTTCCCGATCGCGGTGAGAAACTCCTTTAAGTGCGCGGGATCGTGCGAGAGGTCCGCGTCCATCTCGAAGAAGAGGTCGTACGCCCGCTCGAGACCCCACTTGAACCCCGCCAGGTACGCGGTGCCCAGCCCCGCCTTCCCCGGCCGGTGAAGGACGTGCACCCGGGGTTCCTTCGCCGCCATCTCGTCGGCCATCCGACCGGTGCCGTCGGGCGAATTGTCGTCCACCACGAGCACCTCGAGCCGCGGGTCCTGCGCCAGTACCTGCGGGACCACGTGGGCGAGGTTCGGGGCCTCGTTGTACGTCGGAATGACGACGAGGGCGCGCTCAGCCACGGGCCGACGCACCCGTTGCGCGACGGCGGAGCGCCATCGGCCCGACCAGTCCGCCGAAAATCAGGAGCAGTGACGCGAACATGATCATCCGTCCCCGGGCGTAGTCCCGGGAGGCGAAGTGGAGGGCCACCTGGTGCGCGCCCGCGGGAACCGGAATCGTGAGGAAGGTCCAGTCGCCCCGGAGGATCTGCGCCGGGGAGCCATCCACGCTCGCGTGCCAGTCGGGATACCAGTTCTCCGAAATGAGCAGGTAGCTCGCCTGCGGCGGCGCCGGATCCAGGGTGATGATCATCTTCCCCGGGGCCCAGGCCTTCACGGTCGCGTGGGATGGGCTCGGCGCGGGCATCGCGCTCACGGGCAGGGGATTCACCGGCTGGTCGGGCGAGAACAGCACCAGGCGGTCGTAATCGAGCCGCGGATCGAGCAGCGTGGGAATGATCGCGCCGGTGTCCGCCTTGATGGCGGCGGGCACGACGCGGGCGTACGGCGGGACCGTGTCCGCTTCGTAGAGGTACGCCGGACGGTCCGCGGAGGTCTGTACCGGGCCGAGCGCCAGATGGAACCCCGGAACGGACAGGGTTTCGGGGAGCACGACGTAGCGGACCGCCAGGAGCCGCCAGAGCTGTTTGCTCTCCTGGAGACTCCTCAGGAAGCGCCACTCGTTCCGGCCGCCCATGAGGTCGTCGTAGAAACGCAGCTCGCTCGCGCTCTCGCCCAGCACCTGGGAGATGTCGTGGCGCATCAGCGTGTGGCGCCCGTAGACGTCCCCAAAGTCGAGGAGCCGGTCCGGGGCGCCCGCGGCCTTGACCCGCTGGACGATGGGATCGGCGCGGAAGAGCCCCTGCTCCGGATCGCTCCAGTGCCAGAAGCCGCGCCCCGCGCGCCAGAAGTCGGCGCCGACCAGCAGGACCAGCGTGATCCCGAAGGCCCGCGGCGACACCTTGCCGGCGAAGAACGAGACGCACAGGCCGGCGACCGCCGCGAGCGCGACGGCGCTGCCGAGCGCGCCGGCGAGGATCCCCGGCTGGGCCGCCGCGGCGGCGCCGGTCGGGTAGGTCCCCAGCACCGTGGCGTGGCTCTGGGCGTAGGCCACGGCCATGTTCCCGAAGACGCCCGCGACGGCGAGGAGTGCGACCGCGCCTCCGGCGAAGAGAGCGCCCTGCAGCAGGCGCCTCCCTTCCCCGCGCTCGATCCGCTCCACCCCGAAGGCCGCGAGGGTCGAGATCACGAGCGCCACCACGTAGAGCGCCATCCCCGGCGCGCGGGTCTTGTTCACGTACGGGACGACGGCCCACCAGAGCCGGTAGAACGGCGTGCCGTCGCCCAGGCAGACCAGCAGAAACAGGAGCCCGATTCCCGACAGCCAGTACACCAGCCTCCGGCGGGAGCTTCCGGCGCCCAGGACGGCGAGGGCGATCACCGGGAGGCCGAGATACTCGCTGTGCAGCTTGATGGCGTTCGGTCCCCAGTACGTATCGAGGGATCCTGCGAATCCCGACAGGAAGAGCTCGGGCACGTGAATCCAGGGCAACGCATACGACGTGGACCACGCATAGCCACCCGCTTCCGCGCGGGGCGAGTACGGGATGTAATGGAAGAACGGGAGCACCTGGATCATCGAAACGCCGAATCCCACGATCACCGCGGCCGCGGCGCCGCCGAGCGCGAGGTAACGCTCGCGGGGCGAGAGCCCCTGCGGTTCCCCGAAGGTGAGATAGAGCGTGAAAAGGCCCGCGGTCACCAGCGCGTACTGCGTCATCTGGTACTGGGGTGACAACAGGGCGAGCCCCACGGCGAGCGCGAAGAGCGCGAATCCCTCGGGGCGTCGTTTCCGGACCGCGAGCACGAGCCCGATGAGCATCAGCGGCAAGAGCGCCGTGACGAAGAGCTTCCCGTCGTGCCCGGGGGACACCAGCGACACCACCACCCCGCTCAGCTGGTAGGACGTCCCGCCGGTGACGGCCCCGGTCCACGAGATACCGAGGAGCCGGAGAAGGAGATAGGCGAAAAATCCCGCCAGTACGTAGTGCACCACGAACGCCAGGTCCATCGCGAAGGCCGTGGGCAGGATGAGCCGCAGCCAGGCGGTGGGATAGAACAGATCCCCGAAGCCCGCGGTGGTGGGGAGCCCGGCGAAGATCAACGGATTCCAGAGAGGCGGATGCCCGGTGAGCTTCCACTGCTCGGCGCCCCAGTGCCGCATGGCGTAGCCCGTGGCGAACTGGTCGCTCATGGGGCCGGCCAGGAGCTGGCCGCTCCACATGGGGAGCGAGAGCACCAGAATCCACAGGCAGCAGAGTCCGAAGGCCGCGAGGTTCGGGTATCGCGGCGTGAAGGTCTGCCGGTCAGGCTGAACGCTGGGCATTGGTCCTCCCGGCGCGCCAGGTCAGTCCCACCAGTGCGGCCGCGATCTCGGTGAAGGTGAGCAGGAGGCGCGATCCGACGGCGAGCGCGAGGGCGCTCGCGGGACCGATCGTCCCCTGCAGCAGTGCGAACAAAATGCCCTCGCGCACCAGGATGCCGCCCGGCGCGAAGAGGGCCAGGAGTCCGATGACGTAGCTCGCGGTGAAGGCACCGCTCGCCGACGCCAGGTCCAGGCCGGCGCGTCCCGCGCCGAGCGTCCCGGCCGCCCATAACTCGAGGGCCACGCCGTAGGCGACCCACGCGGCCAGGGTGGCGCCCGTGCCCACGAGGATGGCCTTCAGCCGGAGCGGCGGCGCGTTCCCCAGGCCCAGCTTCGGGATGAGCCGGAACAGGCGTCGCGCCGCCGGCGGCCAGCTCACCGCCGCGATGGTTCCCGCGGCGCAGGCGAAGGCGATCGCCAGGCCCGCCGCCGACGCGGCCGGCGACGCGGCCGCCAGGGCCCCCGCCGGGATCGTTCCCACCACCAGCGCGACGGCGGTGCCGACTGCCAGGGCCTGAAGAATGATCGCCGACCCGGTCGCCGCCCAGGGCGCCACCCCCGCCTGCTGGGCCAGCACCGCCATCCCGGCGACGGACCACACCTTCCCCGGAAGGTAGCGTCCCAGATTCGACACCGACCAGATCCGGGTCGCCACCGGATAGGAGAGTTTCTGATCCCAGCCCTGGAGCACCAGGCGCCAGCTCTCGATCAGGAGCGCGTAGGTCGCGAGGACCACGAGCACCGCCAGCGCGATCGGCACCGGTCGGAACGCCAGATGCACGCCGCTCGCCCGCACGTCGTGCCAGTTGCGCAGCACGCTCTTCCCCACGGCGTAGAGCACCACGGCGCCGAGGAGGGTCTGCAGGCCGATCCAGAGGGACTTACGCACAGCGCTGGTAGACCGCTTCGAAGGACGCCGCGGCCTGCTCCGGGGAGAGGCGAGTCTTGAGCGCCGCGCCTTCGGTGGCTGCGGCCGCCCGCGCGGCGCCGTCTCCCAGGACGGAGCGGATTCCCGCCGCGACGGCGTCCGGGGTGGGAGAGACCACGCGGCCCCAGGCCCCATCGCGGACGATGTCGAGAATCCCGCCTCCGTCGGTGGTGGCGACGACCGGAATCCCGAGCATCAAGGCCTCGGCGGCGGCGAGCCCCAGTCCCTCGTGGCGGGCGACGAACGCCACCAGGTCCGCGTCTCCGACGGCCTCCGGCACCCGCTCCGGGGGCACGGCGCCGACGAAGCGCACCCGCGACAGGCCGAGGTCCGCCGCGCGCCGCTCCAGGGCGGCTCGCGCGGGTCCGTCCCCCACGATGGTGACCGGGACGGCGAACCCGCCCAGTTTCACCGCATCGAGCAACAGGTCCACGCGCTTCTGGCCGGTGAGGCGCCCGAGAACCGCGATCCCCCCTCCCCCGCGCGAGAGCCGGGTGAAGGCGGGCGTTGCGACGGGGAGCGGCACGACGTCCACGCCGAGATCGGCGCGCCAGACACTGCGGCGCGCTTCGGAGGCGAGAAAGGAAGAGACCGCGGTCACCCGCCGTGCCAGCCCCAGCACCCGGCGCGCCCAAAGCCGGGCCGGGAGATTGCGGAGCATCACCACGTCGGTGCCGTGCAGACTCAGGACGAAGGGGAGGTCGGTCCGGACGGCGGCGACGCCGCCCGGAATCCACCAGTGGGCGTGGAGCAGCGCCCCGCCCTGGCGCTTGGCCTCGGCGAGGGCGCCGTCGCCCAGCGCGCCGAAGAGCGACCAGAGGGCGCGGATGCCCGAGGGCGTGGTGGCTTCGGCCGCCATGGCGCCGGTGTAGGCCAGGTTCTCCCGCTCGGGCGCCGCATACCGGACCTGCACCACGTCCACGCCGTCGAGCGAGAACCGGCGCGCCTCGCCGCGGTCTGAGGGAGCGACCACCGTCACGCCGTGGCCGCGCCGGGCCAGGGCGGCGGCCAGCCGGGCGAGGAACGCGCCCGCCACGTCGCCCGCCCGCCGGGGGTAGGCGTGAGTGATCATGACGATGCGCACCGGGTCAGGCGGTCGGGCCGGCGGGGTCCGAGCGATCGCGGAGGCGGTCCACCTCGCGCTCGAGGCCCCGCAGTTCGTCCCGCATCCCGGCGACCAGCTCGCCGACGAAGCCGAAGCCGAAGAGCGCGATCCCCGCGATCACGAGCAGCAGCACGAGATCGAGGAAGGCGCGATTGCCGTGCTGGAAGATGTATCGCTCCACCATCGCGTACAGCCCCACCACGAACCCGGCGAAGATGAGAAACGCCCCGGAGAGCCCGAAGAAGAGCATCGGTTTCCTGCCGAAGCGGAGCTGGAACCACACCGAGAGCAGGTCGAGCACGCCCACGGGAATTCTCCCGATTCCGAACTTCGATTTTCCCGCGCGCCGCGGGTACAGCGGCACCGGCCGTTCCGCGAGCCGATACCCGGCGGTGGCCGCGAGCACCACCATGAAGCGGTGCCAGTCGGGACGGGTGGGGACGACGTCCATCACCTCGCGGCGGTAGGCCTTCACCGAGTTCAAATCGGTTACCCGCACGCCGAAGAGCCAGCGGCAGAGGGTGTTGTAGACGAAGGAGACGAAGCGTTTCTCGTAGACGCCCTGCTTGGTACCGGTGACGACGTCCACCTCGTCGGCGAGAATCGGCGCGACCAGCGACGGGATGTCGGCGGGGAGGTACTGCAGGTCCGCGGGATAGAACACCAGCACCCTGCCCCGCGCCGCGTCGGCGCCGGACTTGAGGGCGTCCGCGATTCCGCGCTGGGCGCGGTGGGTCACCACCCGGACGAAGGGATGCTTCGCCACCAGGTCCTTCAAGACGTCCGCCGAGTGGTCGTGGGATCCGTCGTTGATGATCACCACCTCGCATCCGTAGGGGAGCGGCAGGAACGCCTCCCGCGCCTGGCGCACGAATTCCGGCAGGTTCTCCGCCTCGTCCTTGGCGGGCACGAGCACGCTGACGTCGGGACGGGCGGTGGCGGTGGCGAGGCTCATACGCGCTTGCGCATCCGGGCGGGGAGGATGCCGACCTGGTCGCGGTACTTGGCGACGGTGCGGCGGGCGATCTTCACGCCTTTTTGCGCGAAGAGCTCGACGATCTGCTGATCGGTGAGGGGGTCGGAGGACTGCTCGTCGGCGACCAGCTTCTCGATCTGGGCCTTGATGGACCGGGCGCTCGCGTCTTCGCCGGTCGTGGTCTGGAGCCCGCTCGAAAAGAAGAACTTGAGCGGGAGGAGGCCGCGCGGGGTCTGGGCGTATTTTTCGTTGGTCACCCGGCTCACGGTGCTCTCGTGCATGTTGATCACGTCCGCGACCTCGCGCAGGGTCAGCGGCTTCAGGAACTCGACGCCCTTGTCGAAGAATTCCCGCTGCCGGTCCACGATGAAGTTCATCACCTTGAGCATGGTCTGCCGGCGCTGCTCGATGGCCTGAATCATCCAGTTGGCGCTGTTCAGGCGCTGGTTGATGAATTCCTTGTTCTCGCCCTGGAACTTCTTCTTGTCGCGCGCGATCACCTGGTAGGTGCGCGAGATCTTGAGCCGGGGGAGACCGGTGTCGTTCAGGAAGACGTGATACTTGCCGTCGATCTTCTCCACGATCAGGTCGGGCATGATGTAGGAGTCGGCGTCCGGCGAATACTGCAGGCCGGGCTTGGGATCGAGCTTCGCCAGCTCGTCGGCCACCCGCTGCACCTCGGCGGGATCGATGCCGAACCGCTTGGCGATCTCGCTCCAGCGGTGATTCTTGAGCTCCTCCCACGCGTCCCGCACCAGCCGGTAGACCGGCGTGTCGGTCTCCTTGCGATCCGCGAGCTGGAGCAGGAGGCATTCGCGCAGGTCCCGCGCGCCGACGCCGGGCGGATCGAGCTTCTGAATGATCTGCAGCATCGCCTCCGCCTCCGGCAGGCCGTAGAGCTCGACCTTCAGATCGAGCTCGGACTCGGCGGCGTGCTCCTCCAGGAGCTGGTTCGCGCCCTTGACGATCTCCTCGAGCGACGCGCCCAGATACCCGTCGTCCCCGATGTTGCCGAGGAACTCGTCGGCGAGGAGCCTCTGGCGCGGCGTCAGATCCAGCATCTGCACCTGCTCGTGCAGGTGATCGGAGAGGGTCTTCGATCCCGCGGAGACCGGCTCCACGTATTCCCGCGCCTCGGAGAGGTCGCGCGGCGGCGCGGCGTGATCGCCGCCGTCGTCCAGGAGAATGTTCTCCCAGTCCGGCTCCTCGTTGTTGCGGTCGGTTTCCTCCTTGGCGGTCTCCTTGGGAAGCGTCTCCTGCTCCTCCTCGGGCTCGATCAGCTCCAGGAAGGGGTTGGAGAGCAGTTCCTGCTTCAAGTGCTGCTGGAGGTCGAGGAGCGGCATGTAGAGGAGATCCATCGCCTGGTAGAGGCGAGGATTCATCCGCAGGTCCTGCCGGAGAATGCCGTGCTGGTGCAGGCCGGTCTTCACGCGGCTTGCTCGAGCCGCGCCCGGAGGCGCGCCGTGAGCGTGGGACCGAAGTAGAGATCGGCCACGCGGTCGTCGAAGACCAGTTCCCGCACCGTGCCCGAGACCTGCACCCGCCCCTCGAACATGATGTAGGCGCGGTCCACGATGTCGAGCGTCTGCTCCACGTTGTGATCGGTGATCAGGACGCCGATGCCGCGGTGCCTGAGCCCCGCGACGATGGTCTGGATGTCGTGCACCGCGATCGGATCCACGCCCGCGAACGGCTCGTCCAGGAGCATGAACTTGGGACCGGTGACGAGGGCGCGGGTGATCTCCAGGCGGCGGCGCTCGCCCCCCGAGAGCTGGTAGGCCTTCTGCCCGCGCAGGTGCTTGATCGCCAGCTCATCGAGCAGGGTTTCGAGCCGCGAGCGGCGCTGCTCCTCGGAAAGGCCCAGGGTCTCGAGGATGGCGAGGACGTTCTCCTCGACCGTGAGCTTGCGGAACACCGAGGGCTCCTGCGCCAGGTACCCGATGCCGGCGCGCGCCCGCCGGTACATCGGTTCGTTGGTGATGTCCCGGTCGTCCAGCCGGATGCGGCCCTCTTCCGGGCGGATCAGGCCGGTGATCATGTAGAAGGTGGTCGTCTTTCCGGCCCCGTTGGGGCCGAGGAGCCCGACGATCTCGCCCTGCGCCACGTGCACGCTCACGTCGTTGACCACCCGCCGGCCCTTGTAAACCTTCACCAGCTGCTCGGCCTCGAGCCGGCTCCCGGCGCCGACGACGCGATGCTCCCCGCTCACCGCGTCGGCGCGGTCCATCGCCCTCCCCGCCGCCTCGAGCAGGCGGGTGGCCGCCCCCGCCCGGTCGGCCGCGATGGCGGTCCAGATCTCGGGCGTGAACGCGACCGGGGTCTCGAGGGTCCGGGCGCCCGGGGCCGGCGCCACCACCCGCGCGCCGACCAGTCGCGGCAGGACCGCGGCGCCGAGGTTGGCCCGGGTGTCGTCCATCGAAAGACTCCCGGGATCGCCGCCCAGGGTCCCGCGCGAGGTGACGATGCGCAGGAACTCTTCGCGGTAGGCGACGGCGAGCTGGCCGAAGCTCGCGCGGCCTTGATCGTCCGCGATGCGCGCCAGCGCGCCCGCCGCGAGCGGCAGCGAGGGATCCCGGCTCGCGAGGAGATCGTCCAGCGTGCGCGGCGCGTCGGTCACGGGCGTCCCGAGTGCTTGGTGGTGTCCGCCGGCGGCGGCGCCG
>DASSQQ010000094.1:0-60587 GCA_035702425.1 Gemmatimonadales bacterium | reverse complement strand
CGTCGGCGAGGAGCCGGCCCAGCGGATATTCGTCGCCGTCGCGCTTCAAATCGAACTTGAAGTTCGCGATCGGCCGGCTGGTGATGGTATCCACGCGGGCTTCGGCGCGCGCCACCAGATGCTCGATCGCCGTGTCCGGTTGCACCTGATCGGTGAACGGGGTCTCGATCCGCGCGCGGACCTGGCGGGTGGTACCCTGGCGGACGAAGTCCACGACCGCGATTCCCGCCCCCGAGGAGCGCGCCTGCACGATCGGGATCCCGTGCACCACCGTGTTGACGAGCGAGTGGGTGTGGGCGCTCACGATCAGGTCCACCGATCCCGAATCGAGCCCGCGGGCCACGTCCACGATGTCGCCGTGGCACGTGGAGTCGCAGAAGGCGCCTTCGTGGGCGAGCACGATCACGAAGTCCGCGCCCTTCCTCGCTTCGGGAAGCGTGCGCCGCACCGCCGCCGCCCCCGCGCCGAACGCGAGGCCCCGCACGTTGTCGGCGCGGGTTTCGGTGGGCGTGTCCTCGAGCGCGAGGCCGATCACCGCGATCTTGAGGCCGCCCCGCTGGATGACCGTCCAGGGGAGCGCCCAATCGGGGCGCGCGGTCCCGGTGGTGTCGGTGATGTTGGCGGCGAGGAAGCGGTAACGCGCCTCCGCCATCCGGGCGCGGAGGGTGTCCACGCCCCAGTCGAACTCGTGATTGCCGATCGCCGCGGCGTCGATGCCCAGCCGGTTCATCGCGGCGATCACCGGGCGCCCGTACACGAAGTTGGAGATGGGCGTGCCCTGCATTTCGTCCCCGCCGTCCAGGCGGATCGAGGTGCACCCGCAGTCCTTGGCGAGGCTGTCGAGCCAGGGCTTGAGCGCCGCGGCGCCGCCGACGTTCCGTCCTCCGGACCAGGGCCAGGTGCGGGGTTCGAGGGCGCCGTGCAGATCGTTGATCGAGAGCACCCGAAGCACGGTGCTGTCAGCCACCGTCACCGGCGGCGGCGCCGGCGTGAAGGCCGCCCGCGCGGCGTCGCGGGCCGGCGGCAGGATGGACCAGCTGGACACGAAGTAGCCGGCCGAGCTCAGGGTGCCGGCGCGGCGAATTTCTTGCACCAGGAGATCGCGGATGTCTTCACCGCGATCGTACACTACGCGCGCGCCGGCGAGCATCGAGTAGCCGCCGCCCCCGGTCTGCCGGTACGACGACAAGGCGAGCGTGAACGAATCGCTGGGCGCGACCGGCCGCCCGCGGAAGGCGAGCGAACGCACCCGCGATCCCGCCGGCGCCGTCAGATCGAGCGCGTACTCGACCCCGCTCACCACGTCGAAGTCGAACCCGGGAACGCTGTCGTTCACGATCGGGCGCCCGGGCACATAGGTCCGGTAGTAGCGCGCCGACTGCTCCAGGTAGGCCTTGAGCTGTGCACCCGAAATGCGGACCGCCCGCAGGGTGTTGTCGTAGGGATAGACCCCCGCGACGTCGCGGAGGTGAATCTCGCCTTCCGGAAACCCCGCCCCGGTGTCCACGTCCGCGGCCGCCGAGAGCTCGGCGCCGGCGCGGCGCCGCTGCACCTCGTTGATGAAATCGAGCAGCGGCGTATCCTCGGCCCGGCCCATCCGCGCGCCGAACCCGGGCCCCGCGGTTCCCAGCGTGGTCGCGCCCCAGGAGCGGGCGAAGGCCTGCGCCGATTCGAGACGCCGGGTGAACCGCGGCAGCTCGGGGGTCGTCGCGAGGGGGATCAGGTCGCTGCGGAGATGATCGATCGCCCAGCGGGTGCCGGACCGCTTGAGCCACAGGTGAATGACGGCGAGGCCCTGCGCGAAATTCTTGGGTTGGACGAAGTGCACGCCGTTCAGCACCGTGTCCCGGATCTCGCCGTGGGTATGCCCGACGATCACCAGGTCCGGCCGCGGGTTCACCGCGGCGAGCGCCGCCGCGTCGTTCTCGGGACCGACGCCCGAGGTGTCGTACGACGACGCGCCGCCGAGGCCGCTGTGAATCAGCGCCACCTTGACGTCCACGCCGGCGGAGTCGAGGGCGCGCATCGCCGCGGGGGCCGCCTGCGCGATGCGCCGGACCCGCCACTGCCCGCCGAGCTGCGCCCGGTCCCAGACGTTCACGCCCGGCGTGGTGAATCCGGTGACGCCGATCTTCACGCCGCCCCGGACCACGACCACGATCGGCCGGAGCGCGAGAGTGTCGCCCGGACCTTTGACGATGTTCGCCGAGACGTACTGGAACGTGGCGTCGGCGGCGGCGTTCTGGAATTCGGCGAGGCCGAAATCGAACTCGTGGTTCCCCGGCGTGGCGACGTCGTACTGGAGCGCGTTCACCGCGTCCACCACCGGATTGGGCCGGATGTGGTTCTGGGTGGCGAAATAGGTGGCGAACGGATTGCCCTGGATCAGGTCCCCCGCGTCCACCGCGACCACCGCGCCCGGGTACTGGGCGCGCAGGGTCTCGAGAATCGTCGCGGCGCGGGAGAGTCCGCCCGGCGCTTCGGCGTCGCGCACGTAATCCCAGCCGAGGACACGGCCGTGCACGTCGGTGGTCGCGACGATCACGACGTGCGCGGTGTCGGGAAGCTGGCTGGTTGCGGGCGCGGGAGTCTGCAGGGCGAGGAGGAGCGCGCAAAGGAGCGGCATAGTGCGTTCAAAATTGCGGAGGGGGCCCCGGATTCGCTACCTTCGGCGTTCGCATGTTCGCCGTACTGCTCGTCGCCGCCCTCGCGATCGCGCCGCAGGACTCGGGAACGCTGCTGGTGCGCACGCTGGACGTGACCGATGCCCGCATCGGCGGCGACGCCATTCTGATCACCGATTCCGCTGACGGCCGCGCCCGCCACCTGCTGATCGACGCCGGCGAGCACGGGGCCACCGTGGTCCGCTGGCTCGACCGCTTCCACGTGGACACGCTCGCCGCGGTGATCCTCTCGCATCCCCACGCCGACCACTACGGCGGGATGGAAGACGTCTTCGCGCACCTGCCGGTGCGCACCTTCGTCTACGGCGGCACCCCGCGGACCACTGTCACCTATCGGCGCCTGCTGGCGGACATCGCGGCCCGGCGGATTCCCGTCGTCACCGTGGACTCCGGGGTTCGGCGGCTCACGCTCGCGGTGGGCGGAGATTCCGCCGTGCTCACCGTCTTCGCGCCGCCCCCGTCCTGCCGCGCGCTCGCGGGCCGGGCCGAAGGCGATGCCGTGAACGACTGCTCCATCGGCGTCCGTCTCACCCACGGCGGGTTCTCGATGCTCTTCCCCGGCGACGCCGAGATTCCGGAGCTCGCGTGGTGGCTCGAGGCGCCGCCCGTTCCCCTCGCCGCCGACGTGCTGAAGGCGGGGCATCACGGGTCCGACAACGCGACCACACCCGCGTGGCTCGACGCGGTGCATCCCGGCGCGGTGATGATCAGCGCCAACGGACGCCAGCATCCCTTCGCGGGCGTGCTCGCGCTCCTCGCCGCGCGCGGGATCGCGACGTACTGTACCGCCGACAACGGCACGATCACCGTGCGGGCGCCGCGGGGCGGCGCCTGGACCGTCACGCCGGAGCGGAGCGGCCGCTGCCACGCCCGGACCGACACGTGAGCCTGGAGGCTGCACCATGAGCGCGACCCAGCGCTGGATCGTGGACCGCCACGAAGGGGACGTGAGCGTCGTCGAGATCGACGGCCGCCGGATGGTGGACCTGCCCCGCTCGCTCCTCCCCACCGCCGCGCGCGGCGACGACGTGCTCTCGGTCACCGTGGAAGCGGGCGCCGACCGCGCGGTGGTGACCATCACCCGCGACCCCGCCGCTACGGAGCGGGACCGCGCCGAGGCCCGAGCCACCATCGACCGCCTGCGGCGGCGCGATCCCGGAGGCGACGTCCGCCTGTGAGCGGGAGCCCGGCCCAACGCATTCTGGTGGTGGATGACGAGCCGGACATCACCGCCCTCGTCGCGTATCATCTCGCGAAAGGCGGATACCGGGTCACCACCGCCGGCAACGGCCGCGACGCCCTGCGCGCCGCGCGCGAAGAGCGCCCGGACCTGATCGTCCTCGACGTGATGCTCCCCGGCTTCTCGGGTTACGAGGTCCTGGCCGACCTCCGCCGGCGCGACGAGACCCGGGACATCGGCGTCATCCTGCTCACCGCGCGCAAGGACGAGCCGGATCGCATCAAGGGCCTCTCCCTCGGCGCCGACGATTACCTGCCCAAGCCGTTCTCGCCGCCGGAGCTGGTGCTGCGGGTGGGCGCCGTGCTGCGACGGCTGGCGGCGCCGCCGGTGGCGTCGGGCGGGCTCCTCACCGGCGGCGCCGTCCGTCTCGATCGCACCGCCCACCGCGTCACCGTGGACGACGCCGAGGTCGAGCTCACTTCCACCGAGTTCAAACTGCTCCTGGTGCTGCTCGAGCGCGAAGGCCGGGTGCAGAGCCGGGCCCAGCTCCTCGAGACCGTGTGGCAGGCGCAGCCCGACATCCAGACCCGGACCGTGGACATGCACGTCCAGCGGCTGCGGCAGAAGCTCGGAAAGGCCGGCGGCTGCATCGAGACGGTGCGGGGATCGGGTTACCGCTTCCGCGCGGCCGTGCCGGCGGCTCGCAAGAAAAAATGAGACTCGCCGCCCGGATCTTTGCCGGGACGAGCCTCCTGCTCATCGTGACGGTGGTGGGCCTCCTCGCCGCCGCCGACGTGGTACTCCGCCGCCACCTGGAAGACCAGATCGCCATCGACCTGGGGCGCGAGGCCCGGCTCGCCGCCGCCCTGGTGCCGCCCGACTCGCTGCGGTGGCCCGCCGCCGCGCAGCAAATCGGTGCGCTCACCGGCCACCGCGTCACCCTCATCGACCCCACCGGCCGGGTGCGCGGCGACACCGAGTTCGGTCCCGCCGCCCTCGGCCGCCTCGAGAACCACCTCTTGCGCCCCGAAGTGCAGGCGGCGCTCGCCGGCGGCGTGGGACGGAGCTCCCGGCTCAGCGCGTCCACCAACGAACAGCGACTGTACGTCGCGATTCGCGGCGGGCCGCCCGGCCTCGCCGTGGTGCGGGTCTCCACCACGCTCGCCGCCGTGGATCTGGAGGTGGCCACGGTGCAGCGCGGCATCGCCCTCGCCGGTCTCGCGGCGCTTCTCGTCGCGGTCATCGTCGCCTGGATGCTGGCGCGGGCGGTGGCCCGTCCCCTGGTGCAGCTTTCCGCCGCCGCACGGGCCATCGCGGCCGGCGCGTCGCCGGACTTTCCGGGCACCACGGTGCCCGAAGTGGCGGAGCACGTTTTCGCGCTCCGCGCCATGCATCAGCAGCTCCTCGACCGCTTCACCGCCCTGACGCGGGAGCGGGAGGAGAGCCGGACCCTGATCGAGTCCATGGCGGACGGCGTCATCGCCGCGGACGCGCACGGCGTCATCGTCACCGCCAATCCCGCGGCGCAACGGTTGCTGGGGTTCCGCGCCGACGCGCCACCGCCGCTGCCGGAGCTGTTTCACGACAAGGGGACCCGCGAGCTGGTGCGCGCCGCGCTCGACGGCCGGGACGCGCCCCCGGAGGAGCTCGAGGCGAACGGACGCTCCCTCTTCATCTCCGCGCGCGGGCTGCCGGCGGGCGGCGCCCTGCTGATGGTCGCCGATGTCACCGACTTCCGGCGCCTGGAGGCGGTGCGGCGTGATTTCGTCGCCAACGTTTCCCACGAGCTCAAGACTCCGCTCACCTCGATCGCGGGATACGCCGAGACCCTCGCCGGCGAGACCGAGCGCGACCCGGAAGCCCGGAGGTTCGCGGAGACCATTCTCAAGAACGCGCGCCGGATGCAGCGCCTGGTGGAGGACCTGCTCGATCTCTCGCGCATCGAATCCGGACACTGGCGCCCGGAGCGGCGGGTGATCGAGATCGCGCCCATCGCCCGGGAGGTTTGGACCACCCTCGGCGATCGCGGCAGGAAAATCGAATTTGCGGTCGACGTCCCCGCCGGCGCCGCGACGGTGGTGGCCGATCCCGACGCCCTCCGCGGGATCTTCACCAACCTGTTCGACAACGCGGTGCGCCACACGCCCGACGGCGGGCGGATCGGCGTGAGCGCGGCGCAGGAGCCCGACGGCGTGGCGATCACGGTGAGCGACACCGGGTCCGGGATTCCCTCGGAGCACCTGCCCCGTGTGTTCGAGCGCTTCTACCGGGTGGACCCCGCGCGCTCCCGCGATCAGGGCGGCACCGGCCTGGGCCTCGCCATCGTGAAACACTTGATGGAAGCGCACGGTGGAACCGCGACGGCCGAGAGCGCGGTGGGGCGCGGAACCTCCGTCCGCCTGGTCTTTCCCGCCGTTACCAAGCCGTAACGGTGGGGTGACCGGGCACGCACGCCCGGGCATCTTTCAGCGACGGCCGTTACCCGATTGTGACGCGGGCACGCTGGTGTCGTGATGGCAGGGAGCGACGCTTGACGTGCCCAGCGGCCGCCCGGGCGGCGATACCGCCCGCACTTACGGACCCATTCTCCGAGGAGATCACCGTGCACAGAGGACTGTCTCCCCGTTTCATCGCGACCGCGGCGGCGGGCGCGCTCGCGCTCGCGGCGACGCCGGCCGCGGCCCAGCAAGGGCCGGCCACGCCGCCCAGCATCACCGTCGGCGCGACGGTGTACGGCCAGTTTCTGTATCAGCTCAAGGATTCGGCGGGCCTGGGTCACCAGAATCAGTTCTCGATTCAGCGCGCCTACGTGAACGTCATCGGCCGATTCGGCGAGGTCTACACGCGAGTGACCGCGGACGTGGCGCCCCCGGCCGGCGGGTTCGGCCAGGTCTATCGCCTCAAGTACGCGTACGCGGGATGGACGCCGACCGGGAGCTCGCTGACCTACAAGTTCGGGTTGATCCAGACCCCGTTCCTCGATTGGGAAGAGGCCCTCTGGGACTATCGCATGGAGGGGTCGATGGCGCTGGACCGTAACGGCAAGCTCTTCTCCGCCGACTTCGGCGCCGGCATCGACGGCAACTTCAACAAGGACCAGGTCAACGGTCAGCTCGTGGTGGTCAACGGCGAGGGCTATGCCGGCGGCCCAGACGACAACCGCAAGGACATCGAAGCCCGGGTCTCCTACCGCGTCAGCAACACCGACGACGCCAGTCGGGTCGGCGGTCTCCGGGTGACCGGCTACCTCGGCCTGGGCAAGACCGGGGCCGGCAACCGCAACCGCTACCTGGGCATGCTCTCCTACCGCTCCACCCAGGCCACGCTGGCCGGCGAGTTCGCCTCTACCGACGACGGGGGCGTGAAGGGCAGCGTGCTCAGCGTGTTCGGCGTGTATCACGCCACGCCCAAGGCGGCGGCGATCGCGCGCGTGGATCTGTACGATCCCAACACCAGCACCAGCCCCAACAAGCAGACGCGGTTCATCGGCGGCGCGTCCTACCAGCTCAGCCCGAACCTACGGCTCCTCGCCGACCTGGACCTGCTGTCCTTCGAGGGCGGCTCGAACGCCGCGCAGGACGGTACCCGGGATCGCCTGCAACTCCAGACCCAGTTCACGTTCTAAGCCCAGGAGGAATTCGAACCTGATGCGGAGCAAACTGCTGATCGCGCTCGCCGCCCTCGGGGGCCTCGCCCTCCCGGCGGGCGCGCAGGTCACGCTGAACGGCGCCGGCGCGTCCTTCCCGGCGATCATCTATCAGGACTGGATCCTGAGCTACAACAACGCGCACGCCGACGTCCAGCTGAATTACCAGTCGATCGGCTCGGGCGGCGGGATCCGCCAGTTCTCCGACGGCACCGTGGATTTCGGCGCCTCCGACGCGCCGATGACCGACTCCGCCATCGCGGCCATCGGCGGGAACGTGGTGCACATCCCCACCGTGATGGGCGCCGTGCTCCCCACCTACAACATCCCCGGTGTCACCGCGACGCTCAAGTTCACGCCGGACGTGCTGGCCGACATCTTCCTCGGCAAGATCACCAAGTGGAATGACGCCCGGCTCACCACGATCAACAGCGGCGTCACGCTCCCCGACCAGGACGTCGTCGTGGTCCACCGCTCCGACGGGTCGGGCACCAGCTTCATCTTCACCGACTACCTGTCCAAGGTGAGCCCCGACTGGCGGAGCAAAGTGGGCAAGGGCACCTCGGTCAACTGGCCCGTCGGGTTGGGCGGCAAGGGGAACGAGGGCGTCTCGGCCACGGTGAAGCAGACACCGGGCGCGATCGGTTACGTGGAGCTGGGGTACGCGCTGATCAACAAGCTCCAGACCGGCGCGGTGCGCAACCAGGCCGGGAACTACGCCGAGCCCTCCATCGCCAACGTGACGGCCGCCGCGGAGGGCGCGATGAAGATGATGGGACCCAATACCGACTTCCGGGTCTCCATCACCAACGCCGACGGACCGAACGCGTACCCGATCGCGAGCTTCACCTGGCTGCTGCTCCACAAGACCTACAGCGACGCCACCAAGGCCGGCGAGCTCGTGAAGTACGTCTGGTACGCCGAAACCGACGGGCAGGCGCGCTGCGCGCCGCTGGGCTACGCCCCGCTGCCCAGGGCGCTGCGCCCGTGGATCGAGGCGCGATTGAAGAGCATCAGGGCGGGCGGCAAGGCGGCCTGGAGCGGGTCGGCAGGTCGGTAGCACTCCTCCCCAGGAACCTGTCACCCACCCCCGCACGGCGGTATGCGCCGGCGGGGTTTTTCCTGCCCGCCCGTCCCGGTGACACGACCGTTACGTCGCCGTGACGCTGGTCCGGACGGGGCCGGATAGGATCCCCTCCAGATGACCGCCCTGCCGATCGAGCCCATCCCACCCGCGACCGACACCGGCGCGGATCGCGACGAACGCTGGCGCGCGTTCCGGAGCGTGAACTCGAGCGACCGGTGGTACCGCCGCGTCCTGACCGCCCTCGCGCTCACCCTCCCCGCCCTCCTGCTCCTCGTGGGCCTCGGGTTGACGGTCTCGGCCTGGCCCGCCCTCGAGCGCTTCGGGCTCCACTTCGTGTGGAGCTCGGTGTGGGACCCGGTGGCCGAGGTCTACGGCGCCGCCCCGATGATCTACGGGACCCTGGTTTCGTCCGCTCTCGCGCTGGTCATCGCGGTCCCGCTCGCGCTCGGCGTCGCGATTTTCCTCACCGAGTTCGCCCCCCGCTGGATTCGCCAGCCGGTGGCGTTCGTGATCGAGCTCCTCGCCGCCATCCCGAGCGTGGTGTACGGGCTCTGGGGGATCTTCGTCCTCATCCCGTTCCTCCGGACGGCGGTGGTTCCGCCTCTTCGCGCCGCGCTCGGATGGACGCCGTTCTTCAGCGGCGTGTTCTACGGGGCCTCGATGCTCGCCGGCGGGGTGATTCTCGCGATCATGATCGTCCCCTACATCGCGGCCGTCTCGCGGGAGGTTCTGCTCGCGGTTCCCGCCCACCAGCGGGAGGCCGCGCTGGGGCTCGGGGCCACCCGCTGGGAAGCGGTCTGGGGCGCCGTGATGCCGTACGGCCGGAGCGGCATCATCGGCGCCGTCATTCTGGGACTGGGACGGGCGCTGGGCGAGACCATGGCCGTCACCATGGTGATCGGCAACCGGCACGACATCGCCACCTCCTTCCTCCAGCCGGCGTACACCATGGCGGCCGCGGTCGCGAACGAGTTCACCGAAGCGACCACCGCGATGTACCTCTCGGCGCTGTTCGACGTGGGCCTGATCCTGTTCGTGATCACGGTGATCGTGAACGCACTGGCGCGCCTCCTGGTCTGGCGCGTGGCCGGGAACGCCGTCGTGGGGAGCCGGGCGCTGTGAGCGCGCGCAGCCTCCGGCGTCGCGCCATGAGCTATCTGATGACCGGCCTCGTCGCCGCCCTCGCCGGGATCGCGGTCCTCGCCCTGCTGCTGATCCTCGGCAACCTGGTGGTGAAAGGCGCCTCCTCCATCGACTGGGACTTCTTCGTCAAGACGCCGGTGAGCCCCGGCCAGCCGGGCGGCGGTGTCGCGAACGCCATCGTCGGCACCATCATCATGGTGGGTATGGCGTGCGTGATCGGGCTCCCGGTGGCGATCGGCGCCGGCCTCTATCTCGCCGAGTACGGCTCGGGACGCCTCGGGTGGGTGGTCCGCTTCGTGGCGGACGTGATGAACGGGACCCCGTCCATCATCATCGGCATCTTCGCCTGGACCTGGCTGGTGCGCCCCATGGGACACTTTTCGGCCATCGCCGGGAGCGTGGCGCTGGCCATCCTCATGGCGCCGATGATCGCGCGGACCACGGAGGAGATGGTGCGGCTGGTGCCCCATTCTCTCCGCGAAGCGGCGCTGGCCCTGGGGTACCCGCGCTGGCGTACGTCGCTCCGGGTGGTGGCCCGCACCGCGCTGCCCGGCATCGTGACCGGCGCCCTGGTCGGCATCGCGCGCATCGCCGGAGAGACCGCGCCGCTCCTCTTCACCGCGCTCGGCAACCTGAACCTCACCACCCGTCTCTCCCAGCCCATGCAATCGCTGTCGCTGCAGATCTACGCCTACGGCGAGAGTCCGTTCGACGAGTGGCACCGCCTGGCCTGGGCGTCCGCCCTGGTCCTCATGACGCTGGTCCTCGTGCTTTCGCTGGTGGCCCGCTGGGCCACGCGGGCTCGGCATGGCGGCGCCCGCTGACGCCCGGCTCCGCCTCGAGACGGTGCGGCTCACCGCGCTCTTCGACCGGGTGCCCGTGGTGAAGGAGGTCTCACTGCTCTTCCCCGCGCATACGGTGACGGCCATCATCGGCCCGTCCGGCTGCGGCAAGAGCACTTTTCTCCGGTGCCTGAACCGGATGCACGAGCTCTCGGCCGGCGGCTGGGCCACGGGCCGGGTGCGCCTCGACACGGTGGACATCTACGGACCCGGCATCGATCCGGTGCAGGTGCGGCGGCGGATCGGGATGGTCTTCCAGCGGCCGGCTCCTTTCCCCACCATGTCCATCTACGACAACGTGGCGGCGGGCTTGCGCGTGAACGGAACGCTGACGCGCGCCGACGTGGACGCGACGGTCGAGCGGGCCCTGATGCAGGCGGCACTCTGGGACGAGGTGAAAGACCGCCTCCATACCTCGGCCGTGGAGCTCTCCGGCGGCCAGCAGCAGCGCCTCTGCGTGGCGCGGGCCCTGGCCCCCGCCCCCGAAGTGCTCCTCCTCGACGAGCCCACGGCCTCGCTCGACCCCGGCGGCACCCAGCGGATCGAAGAGCTCTGCCAGGAGCTGAAGCGCCGGTATACCGTGGTCATCGTGACCCACAACCTGCAGCAGGCGGCGCGAATCTCGGACTACACCGCCTTCTTCTATATGGGGGAGCTGGTCGAGGTGGGACGCACCGACCTGATGTTCACCAAGCCCAGGGTGGAGCGGACCGAGGCATACCTTACCGGACGGTTCGGATGACCACCGCGACCCGACCCACCCCGCCCCTCGCCGCGCCGGTCCCCCGACGTCCGGGAAGCGAGCGCCGTGCCGGTCCCACCTTCCCGGTGCTGGACATCCGCGACTACGACTTCTGGTACGGCGAGAAGCAGGCCCTGCATCAGGTGACCTGCACCATTCCCCGGAATGCGGTGACGGCGCTCATCGGCCCCTCGGGGTGCGGCAAGACCACCCTCTTGCGGTCCCTCAACCGGCTCCACGACGTGACGCCGGGGACCCGTCACGCGGGCGACGTCCTGCTGGAAGGCGCGTCGATCTTCGCCCCCGGCACCGACGTGGGCGACTTGCGCCGCCGGGTGGGGATGGTCTTCCAGCGGCCCAATCCGTTTCCCAAACCGATCTTCGACAACGTGGCCTACGGGCCCTGCCTGAACGGACACGTGCAGGGACGCGACATCCCGGAGCTGGTGGAACGCACCCTCCGGCAGGCCGCGCTCTGGGACGAGGTCAAGGACCGTCTCACGGATCCGGGCACCAGCCTCTCCGGCGGCCAGCAGCAGCGGCTCTGCATCGCGCGCACCCTGGCCAACGCGCCCGACGTGCTGCTGATGGACGAGCCCTGCTCGGCGCTCGACCCCGCGGCCACCGCCCGGATCGAGGAGCTGCTGGTGGAGCTGAAGCGGAACTACACCATCGTGATCGTGACCCACAACATGCAGCAGGCCGCGCGGGTGTCCGACTACACCGGCTTCTTCTACCTCGGCCACCTCGTGGAATTCGGCGACACCAGTCAGATCTTCACCCGGCCCGGCGACGAACGCACCGAGGCCTACATCACGGGACGGTTCGGATGAGCGCACCCGCGCACCGGCACTTTCACGACGAGCTCTCCGAGCTCAAGGCCAGGCTGCTCACCATGTCCGGCGAGGCGGAAGCCGCGCTCGGCCAGTCCGTGGACTCGCTCCTGAAGCGGGACGCCGCCCTGGCCGCGGACGTGATCCGCGGCGACGCCCGGGTGGATGCGCTCGAAATCGAGATCGAGGAAGCAGTGGTGCACCTCCTCGCCACCCAGCAGCCGATGGCGAAGGATCTGCGCCTGCTCACCGCCGCGATGAAGATCGCCAACGACCTGGAGCGGGTCGGCGATCACGCGGTGAACATCGCGCAGTCGGCGGAGCGGCTCCTCGAGCACCGCACCATCACCCCCGAGCCCGAGCTGGTGGAGATGGCCCGCCAGGCCCGCACCATGCTCGCCGACGCGCTGGAAGCCTTCGTGCGCGGCGACGCCGACGCCGGGCGCGCCATCTGCCGGCGCGACGACAGCGTGGACGCGCTCCACCACTCCGTGTTCCGCATCCTCCTCACCCACATGATGGAGGACCCGCACATCATCGGCGCGGCGATGGAGCTGTTCCTCGTGTCCCGGAATCTGGAACGGGTGGCCGACCTCGCCACCAACATCGCGGAAGACGTCGTCTTCCTGGTCGAAGGCAAAACCATCAAGCACCACGCGGAGGAGACCGGGGCTTAGGCCTCCGCCTCCCGCGCGCGGAAGTCTCCGGAGAGAAAGAGCCGGACCAGGAGCAGCCCGGCGGCGAAGCCGCCGATGTGGGCGAAGAACGCCACGCCGCCCTGGTCCACGCCCCCGAGGCTGGGAATGCCCCCCAGCACCTGCAGCAGAATCCAGTACCCCAGCATCGCCCAGGCCGGGAGCGCGACCGTGGTCGCGAAGAAGCCGAGGAAGATCAGCGTGTGCACCTTCACCCGCGGAAAAAGCAAAACGTAGGCGCCCATCACGCCGCTGATCGCCCCCGACGCGCCGATCATCGGCACCGCCGAGTGCGAGGCCGCCAGCACCTGGGCCGCCGCCGCCGCGACGCCGCAAATGAGATAGAACACCGCGAAGCGGGCGTGTCCCATCGAGTCTTCGATGTTGTTCCCGAAGAGCCACAGGAACCACATGTTGCCCAGCAGGTGGAACCACCCGCCGTGCATGAACATCGAGGTGAAGACGGTCCACCAGTGCGCCCGGGCCGACACCACGCAGCGCAGGCCTTCCCCCAGCGGCACCGCGGTGCCCGCGGGCACGGTGTGCAGCAGCTCGCCGGGCGTGAGCCCCAGCGCGCACACACTCCGGGCGAGCGGCGCCGCGGCGCCCATCCCTTGCACCAGCACCCAGGCCAGCACGTTGGCCGCGATGATGCTGAGCGTAACGACGGGCGTGAGCTCGGTGGGATTGTCGTCGCGATACGGGAACATCGTGGGCTAATTCTAGCGCGAAACGGAGACCCTCACAGGGCCGTAGGTGCCGGGCCGGCGTTAACTTAGGATCACGTTCTCCCCGCTGCCATTTTGGCGTTTTTCAGGGGCACAGGGCTTGCTCCTTGCGACCGACGGCAACGTGTAGGCATCAAACCCAAGGATAAGGAGTGCAGTCCATGGCTGAGAAGATCATCGGCATCGACCTCGGCACCACCAACTCCGTCGTGGCGGTGATGGAGGGTGGCGACCCGGTCGTCATTCCGAATGCCGAGGGCGGCCGCACCACGCCCTCCGTCGTGGGGTTCACGAAGGACGGCGAGCGGCTGGTGGGCCAGGTGGCGAAGCGCCAGGCGGTGACCAATCCGCAGAACACCGTCTTTTCGATCAAGCGGTTCATGGGCCGCCGGATGAACGAAGTGGTCGAAGAGACCAAGCGCGTGCCCTACAAGGTCGTGCCGGCGCAGAACGACCTCGCCGCGGTGGAAGTCCAGGGCAAGCGCTACACGCCCCCCGAGATCTCGGCGATGATCCTCCAGAAGATGAAGCAGACGGCGGAGGACTACCTCGGCCACAAGGTGGAGAAGGCGGTGGTGACGGTCCCCGCCTACTTCAACGATTCCCAGCGGCAGGCGACGAAGGACGCGGGCAAGATCGCCGGCCTGGACGTGGTGCGCATCATCAACGAGCCCACCGCGTCGGCCCTGGCGTACGGACTCGACAAGAAGAAGGAAGAGAAAGTCGCCGTGTACGACCTGGGCGGTGGCACCTACGACATTTCCATTCTCGAGCTCGCCGAAGGCGTGTTCGAGGTGAAGTCCACCAACGGCGACACTCACCTGGGCGGCGACGACTTCGACCAGCGGGTCATCGAGTGGCTGGTGGCGGAGTTCAAGCGGGACCAGGGCATCGATCTCTCCAAGGATCCGATGGCGCTGCAGCGGCTCAAGGAAGCGGCGGAAAAAGCCAAGATGGAGCTCTCGACGGTGATGCAGACGGAGATCAACCTCCCGTTCATCACCGCCGACCAGTCAGGCCCCAAGCACCTCAACGTCTCGCTCACCCGCGCCAAGCTGGAGCAGCTGGTGGACGACCTGGTGCGCCGCACCATTCCGCCGATGGAGCAGGCCCTGAAGGACGCGGGGCTCAAGCCCGGCGACGTGAACGAGGTCATCCTGGTGGGCGGCATGACCCGGATGCCCAAGGTCCAGGAAATCGTGAAGGGTTTCTTCGGCAAGGAGCCGCACAAGGGCGTCAACCCGGACGAGGTGGTGGCGATCGGTGCCGCGATTCAGGGCGGGGTGCTGGCGGGCGAGGTGAAGGACGTCCTGCTGCTTGACGTGACGCCGCTCTCCCTCGGCATCGAGACCCTGGGCGGCGTGACCACTGTGCTGATTGCGCGGAACACCACCATCCCGACCAAGAAGTCGGAGGTGTTCTCCACCGCCGAGGATTCCCAGACCACGGTGGAGATCCACGTGCTGCAGGGCGAGCGGCAGATGGCGCTCGACAACCGGACCATCGGCAAGTTCCAGCTGACGGGGATCCCGCCGGCTCCCCGGGGGGTGCCGCAGGTCGAGGTCACCTTCGACATCGACGCCAACGGCATCCTGCACGTGTCCGCGAAGGACAAGGCGACCGGGAAGGAGCAGAAGATCCGGATCGAGGCGTCCTCCGGTCTCGGCGACAAGGACATCGACAAGATGGTGAAGGACGCCGAGGCGCACGCGGCCGAGGACCAGAAGCGCCGGGAGGAAATCGAGCGGCGCAACCGGCTGGACACGATGGTGTATGAAGTCGAGAAGAACGCCAAGGAATGGTCGGACAAGCTGGACGCGGCGCTCAAGTCGCGGCTGGACGCGGCGGTAGAGGGGGCCAAGGCGGCGCTCCGCACTGGGGCGGCCGACGGGATCTCCAAAGCCCTGGAGGAGTTGCAGCAGGCCTATTCGGCGGCGGGGGCGTCGCTGTACGCCGCGGCGCGTGGCGCCACCGGCGCGGCCGACGGAGGCGCCCAGCCTCCCCCCGATTCGGGCGCCGGAGCGCCCAAGCAGGAAAACGTGGTGGACGCAGATTACGAGATCGTGGACGAAGACAAGAAGAAAGGGAGCTGACGAATGTCGGTACGCACGCGGGACTGGTTGAAGTTCGGCACGCTACTGGCCATGGCGTTCGTGGTGGGGATCCTGGTGTTCGGCCTCCCCAAGAGCAGCGCCGCGGAGCACGAGGTGCTCGCCCAGGCGCCGCCCAGCGCGGTCATTCCGGCCGCGCGGCCGGTGGCGGATCTGGGAGACGCGTTCGCCGCGATCGCCGAGCGGGTGAAGCCGGCGGTGGTGTTCATTTCGTCGGAGCATCAGGAGCGGCCCGACACCCGGCGCCTGCCGCCGGGCTTCGAGGATTTCTTCCCCCAGTTCCGGAATCAGCATCCCCAGGTGGAGCAGGCCACGGGATCCGGCTTCGTGGTCTCCCCCGATGGATACATCCTCACCAACAACCACGTGATCGCGGGACAGGATCGCGTGACGGTGCGGCTCTACGACAAGCGTGAGTTCACGGCCAAGGTGGTGGGCGCGGACCCCGCCACCGACGTCGCGGTGATCAAGATCGACGCGACCAACCTGCCCACGGTGGCGTTCGGCAACTCCGATTCCACGCGGATCGGCGAGTGGGTGCTGGCGATCGGGAATCCGCTGGGCGAGGAATTCGCCTTCACGGTGACGGCCGGCATCGTCAGCGCCAAGGGCCGGCTCCTCCCCGGCCTGCAGCAGGTGCCGGGCTACTCCATTCAGGACTTCATCCAGACCGACGCCGCGATCAACCCCGGCAATTCCGGCGGGCCTCTCGTGGACGTGCACGGAAACGTGATCGGCATCAACTCGGCGATCGCGAGCGAGACCGGCTTCTACGCCGGCTACGGCTTCGCCATCCCGGTCAACCTGGCGCGGACGGTGATGAATCAACTGGTCTCCACCGGCCACGTGACCCGCGCCGTGATGGGCGTGGAGATCGGCGAAGTGCGTCAGGAAGACGCGGAGCTGGTCGGCCTGCACACCATCCACGGGGTGGTGGTGGAGAACTTCTCGGGCGGCGACGAATCCCCGGCGAAGAAGGCGGGGCTCGAGGTCGGCGACGTGATCGTCGGACTCGACAACCGGCCGGTGGACTACGTGGCCCAGATGCAGCAGCTGGTGGGCTTCAAGAAGCCGGGAGACGAGGTCTCGGTCACGGTGATGCGGAAGGGCGGCGTGCAGAAGACCTTCCAGGTCCGCCTCATCGCCGCGCCGGCCGCGGATTCGGAGCAGCTCGCGTCCAACCCGTCCGGCGCCGAGGAGCCGAAGTCCGACGCGGTTTCGAAAGCGCTGGGGGTGAGCGTGGAGCCGGTCACGGCGGATGACGCGCAGGACACCAACATCCGGCGGGTGCTGGCGCACGCGGGCGGGGGACTGGAAGTGACCGACGTTTCGCCCGACGGCCCCGCCTACAACCGGCTCTCGCCTCCGGGCGCCGGCGGGCCGGACATCATTCTATCGGTGGACGACGCGGCGGTGCACACCCGCGCCGAGCTGCGGAGCGCGCTGGCCAGCCACAAGCCCGGCGACATCGTGACGCTCCTCGTCTACAACGTGTACCGGCAGCAGCAGCAGGTGGTGCGGATCCGGCTGCGGTAGGATCCGGCCGGGCCTGACCAGCGAGCCGCCGGGGGAAACTCCGGCGGCTCGTTCGTTACGGGGTATCCGTCACGACGCCCGCCGCACCAGCCCCAGCGCCCCCGCGACGACCATCCAGGTCACGAGCAGTCCCTGGCAATAGTACATCGTGAGGCCCAGCTCGCTCGTGACCGCGGCGCCCAGCGCGGCGACGGTGCCCGCGGCCACGCCGCCGAGGGCGAGCCAGCGCGGCGGCCGGGCGGCGAGGAGTGACGCCCGCCCGATCAAGTAGACCGCGACGCCGAGAATCACCGTCGCTTCGCGCTCCGCCGCGAGTCCGGCGGGATGGATCATTCCGTACACGAACACGGCGTCGGGACCGGGTGTGCGCGCCAGCGCGGCCCCCGCGCCCGCCATGAAGAGAATGTTGAGCGAGAGAACGGCGAATCCGAGCACGGCCACCAGCGCGCCGACCACGGCGGCGCGGCTTCCCGCTCCGCTCCCGGCGTCGAGCGCGAACGCGACGAGGCCGACCGCCATCGCCGGCAGCGCGAACAGCAGGGTCCAGTGAATGGCGTGCCAGTGCGGCGTCGCGGCGATCACCGCGAGCTGCCCCGTCGCGTCACCGAGCAAAATGGGGTGGACCAACCCGGCGCCGCCGAAGGCCAGCGCGCCGGCGAGGAGGAGGAACGCGTACACCCGGGAGGACATGCGTGGACTCCGGTCTCTCGTCTGGGCCGCCAATCTAGCACCGGCCGGGACGGGGCGTATATTGAGGTCGACTTCACTCCTTCGGAGTGCTGCATGCGGCTGTCGCGGATTCTGCGGGAAGGGTTCGTGGCCGGGCTGATCGGCGCCGGAGCCGTGGCGCTGTGGTTCCTGCTGGTGGACACCGTGAACGGCCGCCCCTTCTTCACTCCGGCAATGCTCGGCTCGGCGGTGTTCTGGCACACCTACGACCCGGCGCAGGTGGTGATCGAGTATTCGCGGATCATCGGGTACACGATGATCCACGTCTCCGCCTTCGTCGTGGTGGGCGTGATCGCGGCGGCGCTCGCGGCCGAAGTGGAAGAGGCCCCGCACACCCTGTTCCTGGTGGTGGTGTTCACCTGCTTCTTCGAGTTCGGGTTCTACATCTTCGTGGCGATTCTGGCGCAGCCGCTGCTGGGAGCCCTGGCCTGGTGGAACGTGGCCATTGGCAACGCCATCGCGGCGTTCGGGATGGGCTACTATCTCTGGCGGGAGCACCCCCGCATCGGCGAGGACCTCAAGCGGCATCCGCTGGGCGAGTCGCAGGACGGGGAGTGAGCGCGACACCCACGTAACGACCGCGCGTCACTCTCCATACGCATCCCGGGGGACGGCCCGTTCGGCGTCCCCTCGTTCGTCCCGGACCGACCAGCGGAACCAGACCACGGTCATCGCGGCCCAGAACGCCAGTCCCCCCACCACCCACATGATAAGCCCGCCGATCTCCTGGTCGGCGACGGGCGAGAGCCCCCACACCCGGGGCGCCGCCGCGTAGAACGGGTACAGCGGCGCGCGCGCGAGGGTGATCATCGCGCCCACGATGGACATGGGGATGCCGAGCAGGAAGAGATAGAGCAGCTGCGCGGGATAGGACGCGCGCGGGACCTCGGGCACCGGCGAGAGCACCGGCCACCACATCACCACCGCCGTCGCGATGAAAACCAGGTGCTGCACGATGTGCAGCGGGTGGTGCCGCATGGCGAGCTCGTAGAAGACCGGGAAGTGCCAGAGCGTGATGGGGGCGCAAAAAATGACCGCCGCGACCACCGGCCGCGTGGCCCAGCGCGAGAACCGGGCGACGCCGCGGGGCGCGAGCAGGGGCCGCACCACCCGGGCCGGCGTCCCGTACAGCAGCAGCGGCGGGAAGACGAGGGTGAGCACCAGGTGCTGCACCATATGGGCGCTGAAGAGGTAGGTGTCGGAGAGGTCGTGCAGGGGCCCGTTCAGGGAGAAGAAGAGCACGGCGATGGCGGCCCAGAAGGAGAGGACGCGCCGGCGCGGCGCCGTCATCCCGCCCCAGAAAACGTAGAGCCCGCCGAAGACGGCGAGCCCGATCACGACACTGGGATGAATCTCCCAGGAAACCGGAGCCCCGCCCAAGCTACTTCCCGAGCCCGATCGCCCCGAAGAGGAACAGGAGGGCGAGCGCCACGCAGCACGCGAGGAGGAGCGGCCCGCCGAAGAGGAAGGTGAAGAACGCGCTGTCCATCTTGAGGTGCATGTAGAACATCACCACCAGCGTGAACTTGATCGCCGACAGGATGAGCAGCGCGGGAACCAGGATGGCGTGGAAGACCGGCACGTAGAACACGCCGACCTCGAGCACGGTGAGAATGGCGAGCACCGCGGCGATCCGGAGGTAGGTCGCGGCCCCCGGATGCGCGTGCTCGACCGGCGTCACTTGGTCCATCGCTCCTCCGTCACTGGATCAGGTACACGACCGTGAAGATCACGATCCAGACCACGTCCACGAAATGCCAGTAGAGCCCGGAGATCTCGACCGTCAGCGCGTGCTCGGGGCCGAGTTTTCCCTGGAGCGCGCGGAAGAAGAGCGTGAGGAGCCAGATCACGCCCACCGTCACGTGCGCGCCGTGGGTTCCCGTCAGCACGAAAAACGTGGCGCCGAAGAGGTTGGTCTGGAGGGTCAGCCCTTCACGCACGAACGACGTGAACTCGTAGGTCTGCATCCCCAGGAACACGATGCCGAGGAGCGCCGTGGAGAGCAGCCAGATCTTTCCCCACTTCATGTCGCCGCGCTGAACCGCCGCCAGCGCCAGCACCATCATCAGACTCGACATCAGGAGGTCGAAGGTGCTGAAGGACGTGAGCGGGATGTTCAGGATCTCGTGGGGGTAGGGTCCCACCACGCTGCGGCCCTTGTAGACCAGATAGGTGGAGATCAGCGAGCCGAAGAGGAGGCACTCGGAGCCGATGAAGGCCCAGAACGCCATCTTCCGGCTGGGCACCCCCATGCTGGTGTGATGTTCGGCGGCGGCGTGCGTCATTCTAGACCTCGAAGGGCTCGAAGGCCCAGCGGTAGATGCCGAAGAACAGGAGGCCGGCGCCCACGAAGGCCAGCCACAGGGTGTGCGTGAGCGGCGCGCAGGCGAGCACCGGCAGTCCCAGCGCGGTTACGAGGGGCCAGATCGAGCCCGACGGAACGTGGGGGAGCGACTCTTCCGGCGAGCCCTCGGGGATGGCTCGCATCTGGGTGGTGGACCAGCGCGGGAGCCGGCTCACCACGGTCGGGATGAATTCGAAGTTGTAGGGCGGCGGCGGCGACGGGATCGTCCACTCCAGCGTGGCGCCGCCCCAGGGATCGTCTCCCGCGGGCTGGCCGTGGGTGCGGGTGCGCCAGAGGTTCCAGATGAAGACCAGCAGCGCGACCGCGATGAGGAACGCGCCGACGGTGGACACGAGGTTGAGGGTCGCGATGCCGGGGCCGAGATCCCTGGAATAGGTGTAGATGCGGCGCGGCATGCCGAGCAGGCCGATGAAGTGCATGGGGAAGAACGCGAGGTTCATCCCGATGATGATCAGCCAGAAGTGCCACTTGCCCAGGGTTTCGGAGAGGAGCCGCCCCGTCATCTTGGGCCACCAGTAGTAGGTCCCGGCGAAGAGGCCGAGGATGGTCCCGCCGAAGAGCACGTAGTGGATGTGCGCCACGACGAAATACGTGTCGGTCTGCTGGAGGTCGGCGGGGGGCGAGGCGTGCATGACGCCGGAGAGCCCGCCGATCACGAACATCGCGATGAAGCCCACGGCGAAATGGAGCGCGGTGGTGCCGCGGATCTGGCCGCCCCAGAGGGTGGCGATCCAGTTGAAGATCTTCACGCCGGTGGGGACGGCGATGAGCATCGTGGTGCCCGAGAAGACCGAATCCGCGATGGGCCCGAGGCCCACCGAGAACATGTGGTGACTCCAGACGCCCCACCCCATGAAGCCGATCAGGACGCCGGAGTAGACCACCACCGTGTACCCGAAGAGCGGCTTCCGCGCGAAGGTGGGCAGGACCTCGGAAATGATGCCCATCGCCGGCAGAATCAGGATGTAGACCTCGGGGTGGCCGAAGAGCCAGAACAGGTGCTGCCAGAGGAGCGGATCGCCGCCCGCCGCGGGCAGGTAGAAGTGGGTGCCGAAAAAACGGTCGAACATCAGCAGCACCAGGGCCACGGTGATCACGGGGAAGGCGGTGATCACCAGGAACTGGGTGACGAGGGTCATCCAGCTGAACACCGGGAGCCGCATCATCCGCATGCCCGGCGCCCGCATGTTGAGGATGGTGACGATGAAGTTGAAGCCCGCCGCGAGCGAGGCGATGCCCAGAACCTGGAGTCCCAGCAGCCAGAAATCGATGTTGGGACCGGGCGAGTACTGCCGCTCGGTGAGGTTGGCGTAGCCGAACCAGCCGCCGTTCGGGGCCACGTTCAGGTGGCCGGCGTGGAAGAGCGGCCCCGCGAACCAGCTGGCGTTGATGAAGAGGCCGCCGAGCAGGAAGACCCAGTAGCTGAAGGCGTTCAGTCGGGGGAAGGCGACGTCCCGCGCGCCGATCTGGAGGGGAATGATGTAATTGAAGAACGCGGCCGAGAGCGGCATCAGGGCGAGGAACACCATCGTGGTGCCGTGCATCGTGAACAGCTGATTGTAGGTATCGGCGCTCACCAGACGGCCGTCGGGCTGGGCCAGCTGCAGCCGGATCATCAGCGCTTCGATGCCGCCGATCAGGAAGAACCCGAAGGCGGTGAAGAAGTACAGCATCCCGATCCGCTTGTGATCGGTGGTGGTGATCCAGCTCTTCCATCCGGTGGCGGGCGCGGCGGCCGCGGCGGGCGCGTGAACGGCGCTCACTTCATGCTCCGCAGGAAAGCGACCAGCGCGGCGATGTCCGCCGGCGGCACGTGCATATTGGGCATCAGCGATCCGGGCTTGGTGCCCGGCGGGTCGCCGATCCAGCGCGCGAGGCCCGCCGAGTCATTCACGATGGTGCCGCCCACGATGGTGGTGCGGCTCGCCACGTGGGTGAGATTGGGTCCGACGATCCCGTGCGCCATGTCGCCCATGGTGTGACAGCCGGTGCAGCCGTAACGCTGGAAGGCCTGCGCCCCCTGCTCTTCCAGCGACCCCTTCTTCACCGGCGCGGGAAGCGCCTGCTGGTCCGCGACCCAGGCCTTCCACGCGGAGTCGCCCTGCACCATCACCCGCAGGCGCATGTTGGCGTGGGAGGCGCCGCAGAATTCGGCGCACTGGCCGAGGAAGGTGCCGGTCGACTCGGGCCGGAAGACCAGGTGATTCTCGTGAGTGGGGATCAGGTCCCGCTTGCCGCCCATGGCGGGATCCCAGAAGCTGTGGATCACGTCGGCGGTGGTGAGCGTCAGATCGACCGGCTGGCCCACCGGGAGGTGCAGCTCGTTGGCGGTGGTGATGCCGAGGTCGGGATAGCGATACTCCCACCACCACTGGTGCCCGATCACGCTCACCTTGAGCGCGCCGGCGGGCGCCGGCGCCTCGGTCGAAAAGATGGTCCGGACGGTGGGGACGGCGATGAACACCAGAATCAAAGCGGGCGCCAGGGTCCAGGCGATCTCGAGCACGGTGTGGCCGTGCAGGGGCTTGGGCGTGGGGCCGCCGGGCCGGGCCCGGAAGCGGATCAGGGTGACGACGAGCAGGGTTTCGACGACGGTGAAGACCACCACGGCCCACCAGAAGATGTCGCCGAAGAGCCCTTGAATGGCGAAGCCGAAATCGGCCTTGGGCTGGAGCGTGGTCTGCGGGAAGTGCCCCCCGCAGGCGGTGGCCGCGAGCAGCAGAACGGTCAGGAGGTATGAAGTGCGGCGCACAGCGTCAGACGTCTCCCTCGAGGTCGGTCGAACGGCACAGGAGAGTAGCACGGTCCGAACCGAAGGTCAACGAACCGGGGCGCCGCCGGCGCTTCAGAATTCCAGGGTCTGGAGGTAGGCGCAGCTCGCGCGGATGCTCGCGATGGGATCCTTGGGCGAGTCGTGCTCGACGAAGTAGTGCTTGATGCCCGCCTGGGCCGACCGGGCAAAGATTCTCCTCCAGTCGATGGTGCCCTTCCCCACGTCCGCCATCACCGAGTCCGGCGCCACCGTCGGGGTGGGCTTCTTCATCATGTCCTTCACGTGCACCATCGGGACCCGGCCCGGGTATTGCGCGAAGTACGCGAGCGGGTCGCCACCGCCGTAGGTGATCCAGAACAGGTCCATCTCAAGCTGCACCAGCTGGGGATCGGTGGCGGCGAGCAGCACGTCGTAGGGGCGCTGGCCCTCGAGGGGCACGAACTCGTAGCTGTGGTTGTGATAGGCGAGCTGGAGGCCGGCCTTCTTCGCGGCCGCGCCGGCCCCGGTGAGGACGGCCCCGATGTGTTTCCAGGCGTCCACCGTTTTCCGCTGTTCCTCGGGAATCCACGCCACGACGATGTACTGGTGCCCCGCCGCGACCGAATCCGCGAGCACCTGATCCCAGCCCTTGGCGATCGCCTCGAAGGGCACGTGCGCCGAGGGCGCGACCAGGTTGTGGCGCGCGACCATCGCCTTGATCTCGGCGGGCGTCTTGCCGAAGTACCCGGCGAACTCGACTTCCTGATAGCCGGCCGCGGCGACCTGGGCGATGGTGCCCTCGACGTCTTTCTGCATCAGGTCGCGGACGGTGTAGAGCTGGAGGCCGATGGCGGCAATGCGGGTGGTCATCCGCGGAAACGGGATCGGGGATCCGGGAAACGTGAGGCCCGCGGCAAGGCCTCCCGCCGCGGCCAGAAATGCGCGCCGATCCATCCCGCCCGCCCCCGACCCCCCCATCCCGTCTCCCGGCTTCATAGCGCCCTCTGTTTCATCTGGTCCACGGCGTAGTTCGCGGCCCGCGCGGTGAGCGCCATGTAGGTGATGGACGGATTCTGGCACCCGGAGGAGGCCATGCAGGATCCGTCGGTGATGAAGAGGTTGGGAATGTCCCAGGCCTGGTTGTGCGCGTTCAGCACCGAGGTCTTGGGATCCCTGCCCATGCGGCAGGTGCCCATCTCGTGGATCGCCTTGCCGGGCGCGTTCCGCTCGACGTAAGCGTCGATGTCGTGCGCGCCCACGGCGTCCAGCATCTCGGCCGCGGTGTAGGACGCGTCCTTCATCAAGGCCCACTCGTTGTCGCCGTAGGAGCAGTGGATCTTCAGGGCCGGGATCCCCCAGGCGTCCTTGGTGTCGGGGTCGATCTCGACGTAGTTCTCCGGGCGCGGCAGGCATTCGCCGAAGCCGTAGAACCCGAAGGTCCAGGGGCCGGGCTCACGCAGCGAGTTCTTGAACTCGGGCCCGAACCCGGCGTCGTCGATGCCGCGGCCCCAGCCACCGCGCCCGCCCCCGCCCTGGAAGCCGAAGCCGCGCAGGAAGTCCGGGTGCTTGTCCTTCACGTTGCGGAAGCGGGGGACGTAGATCCCGTTGGGCCGGCGTCCGAAGGTGGTCCGGTCGGCGGGCGCGTCGATCCGGCCGCTCGCGCCGCCGCCCATGATGTGGTCCATCAGGTTCTTGCCGACCTGCCCGCTCGAGTTGGCGAGACCGTTCGGGAAATCGGGGGTCGGCGAGTTGAGGAGGAGCCGGGCCGACTCGAGGGTGGACGCGCAGAGGAAGACGATCCGGGCGTTGAACTCGAGGGCGTGCTTGGTGACGGCGTCGATCACCCGGACGCCGGTCACCCGGTTCTTTTTCTTGTCGTAGATCAGCGAGTGCGCCACGCTGTAAGGGCGGAGGGTCATCTTGCCGGTCGCGCGCGCGGCCGGGAGCGTGGCGTTGATGCTGTTGAAGTAGGAGAGGGTGATACAGCCGCGCTCGCAGGCGCCGCAGTAGTGGCACGCCTTGCGGCCGTTGTGATCGGCGGTGAGCACCGCGCAGCGGCCGATGGTGAGCACCCGTTCGCCGCCGAAGTGCTGCTTCAGCCCGTCCCGCACCATCCGCTCGGCGCAGTTCAGCTCCATCGGCGGCAGGAACTTGCCGTCGGGAAGCTGGGGGAGCCCCAGCGCCTCTCCCGAGATGCCGATGAACTCCTCCACGTGGTCGTACCAGGGCGCGATGTCCGCGTAGCGGATCGGCCAGTCCACGCCGTACCCGTCGTGCGAGTTGGCTTCGAAGTCGAGATCGCTCCAGCGGTAGACCTGGCGGCCCCACATGATGGAACGCCCGCCCACCTGCCGGCCCCGGAGCCACAGGAACGAGGTGCCCTCGGCCGTGGTGTACGGGTTCTCGCGGTCGTTCACGAAGAACTTGGACGACCACTCGTCGCAGGCGTAGCACTCCTTCTGAATCGGCTGATCCACCAGCTGTTTCTTCCGGTCCCGCTCGCCGCGGAACTTCTTCTCCCAGGGCGGCACGTGCTCGACGTAGTCCGCTTCCGGCGTGATCATCCGGCCCGCTTCGAGAACCAGGGTGTCGAGCCCGTGCTCGGTGAGCTCCTTCGCGGCCCAGCCGCCGGTCATCCCCGAGCCGACGACGATCGCGTCATAGGTCTTGGCCATCTCAGTGCCCTCCCGGGCCGGCAACCGGCTCGCAGGGCCCGTAACGGCCGGGGATGATGGTGTACTTCGTCTCCTTCTCGGCGCCCACCTCGGAGGTGTAGTAGCCGATCACGGTCAGGCGCTTCAGCATGTGGAAGGGATGCTTGCCGTAGGGCTGGTCCGCGTCCCGCAAGCGGGTGACTTCGTCGTCCAGCGCGGCGACGACGGAGGCCTGCTGGGCCGCGGTCCCGTCCACCAGGTCCTTGCCGAAGAGCGCCTGGTGGCGGCGGTCCACGTCGGCGAGCCCGGCGAGGAAGCGGTCCCGGTCTTCGGGGTCGTACCAGTCGGCGAGCATCACGTCGATGAAGGCGGTGACGTTCGCATCCTTGGCGCCGGGGGTATCGGTGGCGGGAATGATCAGGTCGGCCATCGCGGTGACGGTGGCGTCCTGATGGGCGTCCAGCACCCGGCGGGTGGCGCCGGCCGCGGCGTGGACCTGGCGGCCGAGGGCGAAGAGGTCGCGCGAAATGAGCGGGAGGGCGGCGGCGCCCCCCAGCGCGCGCAGTGCTTCACGGCGTTGCATCGGTACTCCCTTCCTTAGTGTGACGGGAAGCCCATCTCCCGGGGCTGCTCGGTGATGCCGGACTTGGCGCCGGTGCCCCGGCCGGTGAGGATCATCGTGGTGCCGTCATCTTCGACCATTTTCACGAGGCCGATCCCCACGTCGGGCGTCGCCCACACGTCGCCCTTGTGGCCGTGGTCGAGCGAGTCGGTGACGAGCAGGTGCGCCGCCCGGAAGGTCCCCGCGGGCACGGTGACGCTCTCCCAACCGACCAGGTGGGCGCGGGCGCAGCGGTGGACGAAATCCTCGCGCGGGTCCTTGAAGGTCCGGCCCGCGGTCATGCGAAACATCTGCATCGGAATCTTGATCGCCTGCTCGGTCCCGCTCTTCATGACGGCGGCGCGGGCGTGTCCCACGTCGTACGCCGCGGGCATCAGGATCTGGAACACCACCGCGTCGCCGTTCCGTTCGTGCGACGAGAACTCGAACCAGTAGAAGGTGGTGTCGTGGTCGCGCTCGCTGCCGATGATGGCGATGCGCACGGAGTCGCTGCGCCCGCGGCGGGTGGTGGCATACGACGCCCAGCGACCCACCGAGAGTTCCGGATGGGCGAAGGAGCGGCAGAGCGACGCCACGTCCTGCGAGTGGGCGACCGCGGGGAGGAAGAAGACCGAGAGCAGAAGCCAGGCCGAGCGCCGCATGGGAACTCCGCGAGAGGGAACCTCCGGAAGATACGGCGCGCGGCGCCGCTCGCCACCACGGGCCCCGGCCTCTATGTTATCCCGCCCGCCGTCCGCGCCGCCGCATTCGCGACGCGTCCAGGCCGCTTCGCACTCCGGAGGGAATCCATGAGATGGTCGTTCGCCTGCGCGCTGCTGGTCATCGCCCTGCCCGCCCGCGTCGCGCGCGCACCCCTGCCCGGGCCCCGGGGCTACTACACCACGCCCGCGATTCACGGTGAGACGATCGTGTTCGCCGCCGAGGGCGACCTCTGGACGGTGAGTACCTCGGGCGGCGTGGCGCAGCGGCTCACCACGCACCCCGCCATCGAAGCCAATCCCGCGATCTCCGCCGACGGACGGACCCTCGCGTTCACCGCGTCCTACGAGGGCACGAACGGCACGGCCGAGATCTACACCATGCCGGTCGCGGGCGGATTGCCCACGCGCCGCACCTGGGACGGCGGGCGCCCCAGCTTCGTGACCTGGACCCCGGACGGCCAGGTGCTGTACGCGACCGCCGCGTACTCGACTCTGCCGGATGCCCAGCTGGTGCAGATCGACACCGCGACGGGTGCGCGGACGGTGGTGCCGCTGGAGCAGGCCTCGGACGGGAATTACGGCCCCGACGGCACGCTGTACTTCACCCGCTGGCCCTTCCAGGGGAGCCACACCAAGCGCTACAAGGGCGGGACGGTCCAGCAGATCTGGAAGTACGCGAAAGGCGCGGGCGAAGCGGTTCCCCTCACCGCCGATTTCGACGGGACCAGCAAGACGCCGATGTGGTGGCAGGGGCGGATCTATTTCGTCTCCGACCGCGACGGCACCATGAACCTCTGGTCCATGGCGCCCGACGGTAAGGACCTGAAGCAGCTCACCCATCACGACGGGTGGGACATCCAGACCCCGTCGCTCGACCAGGGGAAGGTCGTCTACCAGCTCGGCGCCGACCTCTGGTTGTTCGACGCGGCCAGCGGAAAGGACCAGCAGCTCGACGTCACGCTCACCTCGGACCTGGACCAGGAGCGCGAGAAGTGGATCGCGACGCCGATGGACTATCTCACGGCGGCGCACCTCTCGCCCTCGGGCGACCGGGTGGTGCTCACGGCGCGGGGTCAGGTGTTCGTCGCGCCGGTGGCGCAGGGACGTTTCGTGGAGGCGACCCGCAAGCCCGGCGTCCGCTACCGCTCGGCGCGGTTCTTTCCCGACGGCAAGGCGCTCTACGCGCTCTCCGACGAGACCGGGGAAACGGAGTGGTGGCGCCTGCCCGCGAACGGCGTGGGGGCGCCGGAGCAGCTGACCAGCGACGCCAAAGTCCTGCGGTTCGACGGCGTCGCGTCCCCGGACGGCCAGCTCCTGGCCTACGTGGACAAGAACCAGGAGCTGTGGCTCTACGCGGTGGCGTCGAAGAAGAACACCCGCATCGCGGCGTCGCCCGACGGCGGCTTCGGCGACCTTTCCTGGTCGCCGGACTCGAAGTGGCTCGCCTACGTCGCGCCCACTCAAACTTTCTCCCAGCTGATGCTGTACTCGGTGGCGGACGGGAAGGCCACCGCCGTGACCGACGACCGGGTGGACAGCTACAGCCCGGCGTGGAGCGCCGACGGCAAGTGGCTCTACTTCCTCTCGGACCGGAACTTCCAGACGCTGGTGGGAGCGCCGTGGGGACCGCGCGAGCCGGAGCCGTTCTTCGATCATCAGACCCGGATCTACGGCCTCGCGCTGCAGGCGGGACTGCGGTGGCCCTTCCAGGCGCCGGATGAATTGTCCGACGCCGCGGCCAGCCCGGCGCACGACACCCGCAAGAGCGACGCCGCGGATTCCACCCGCAAGGCCGAAGTGCAGCTCGCGGGACTGGCGACGCGCCTCTATCAGGTGCCGGTGCCGGCGGGCAACTACGGATCGCTCTCCACCAACGGCAGCCGGCTCTTCTGGCTGAGCTCGGCGACCACGGTCGAGGGCGAGAACTCGCTCCAGGCGCTCGACGTGAGCAACAAGGCCGGCAACGACCCCGCCAGCATCGCGCAAAGCGTGCGCAGTTACGAGCTGTCGGGAGACGGCAAGAAGCTCCTGGTCCGCAAGGGGCAGGAGCTGGACGTGATCGACGCGTCCACCGGCCCCGACGCCAACCTGGGCAAGGGCCGGGTGGATCTCGCGGGGTGGACCTTCCCCATCGATCCCCGCGAAGAGTGGCGGGAGATGTTCGACGAAGCGTGGCGCCTCGAGCGCGACTACTTCTACGACCGCCACATGAACGGCGTGGACTGGCCCGCGATGAAAAAGAAGTACGCGCCGCTGGTGGACCGCGTCGCCTCCCGCGGCGATCTCTCGGACATTTTCGGCCAGATGATCGGCGAGCTGTCCGCGCTGCACATGTTCGTGTACGGCGGCGACTTCCGGAAAGGCGACGCGGCGATCGCCCCCGCCTCCCTGGGCGCGGTGCTGGCGCGCGACGCGGCGGCGGGCGGGTACCGGGTGGTGCACGTGTTCCGCACCGACCCCGACTACCCGGACGCCATGTCGCCGCTCGCCCTGCCGGGCGTCAACGTCGCGGATGGCGACCTGATTCAAGCGATCAACGGGGTCTCGACCGTGAGCGTGCCCGATCCCGCCGAGCTGCTGCGGAATCAGGCGGGCAAGCAGGTGCTCCTGCGGGTGAAACCTGCTGGCGGCGCGCCCGCGCGGGACGTGGTGGTGGTGCCGATCTCGCAGGGACGCGCGTTCGGTCTTCGCTACGACGAGTGGGAGTACACCCGGCGTCTGGCGGTGGACAGCGCGAGCCACGGCGCCATCGGGTACGTGCACCTGCGCGCGATGGGCGGCGGCGACATGGCGCAGTTCGAGCGCGACTTCTATCCGTCGTTCAACCGCCAGGGAATGATCATCGACGTCCGGCACAACAACGGCGGCAACATCGACAGCTGGGTGCTGGAGAAGCTGATGCGGCGGGCCTGGTTCTACTGGCAGCCCAACATCGGCAATCCGTCGTGGAACATGCAGTGGGCGTTCCGCGGCCACCTGGTGGTGCTCTGCGACCAGCGGACCGCCTCGGACGGCGAGGCCTTCACCGAGGGGTTCCGGCGCCTGGGCCTGGGCCGGGTGATCGGCGCCCGGACCTGGGGCGGCGAGATCTGGCTGTCGTCGGACAACATCCTGGTGGACCGGGGGATCGCCACCGCCGCGGAGACCGGCGTCTACGGACCCGAGGGCCAGTGGCTGATCGAGGGCCACGGCGTGGATCCCGACACCACGGTGGACAACCTGCCCCACGCGACCTTCACCGGGCGGGACGCCCAGCTCGACGCGGCGATCCAGTATCTCCAGCAGGAAATCAAGGCGCACCCGGTGCCGGTGCCGGCGGCCCCCAGGTACCCGGACAAGAGCGTGAAGAAGCCGTGACAGGCGGGGGAGCGGCGGGGTCTCAATGGCGTGCCCCACCTCTCCCTGGTCGTCCCGGTCCACAACGGCGCCGAGCGACTCCCGGCGAGTCTGGAAGCCATCGCCCAGTACTTCGCGGCGCAGTCGTACGCGTGGGAAGTCGTGCTGGTGGACGACGGCAGCGACGCGGTGACCCGGGGCATCCTCGAGGCGTGGGTGAGCTGCCACCCGGGCTTCACGCTCCTTCGCAACCAGGTCAACCGGGGCAAGGGGCACGCCGTGGCGCGGGGGATGCTCGCCGCCACCGGCGCGTTCCGCGTCTTCACCGACGCCGATCTCGCCTACCCGATGGAGGAGGTCGGGAACACCCTGCGGGCCCTCGAGGCGGGCAGCGACGCCGTCGTCGCCTGCCGCGTCCTCCCCGAAAGCCGCTACCTGATCTCGCCCTCGTTCTTCAACTACCTCTACACCCGGCACCTCGCGAGCCGGGCGTTCAACCTCATGATCCGCGCCATCCTCCTCCCCGGCATTCTCGACACCCAGGCGGGCCTCAAAGGGTTCACCGCCGGCGCGGCCGGGCTCCTGTTCTCGCGGCTCACGGTCGCCGGCTTCGGGTTCGACGTCGAGCTGCTGTTCGTCGCCCGCCGCCACGGCCTGAAGGTGACCCAGCGGCCGGTGACGTTCCGGTACGACAGCGAACCGACCACCGTCCGGTTCATCGCGGACGCGTTCGACATGGCCGCGGACCTGGCGCTGATTCGCTGGCGCGATTGGTGGGGGCGGTATCGGTAAGAACCTGATCATCAACGCCGACGACTTCGGGCTCGCGCCGGGCGTGACGCGCGGGATCGTCGAGGCCCACTCCGCCGGCACCGTGACGTCCGCCTCGATGGTCGTGAACACGCCCGCTTTCCCCGAGGCGGCGCGGGCCGCGCGCGGCCTGCCGCACCTTTCGATCGGCCTGCACCTGAACCTCACCGCCGGGCGTCCCCTCGCGCCGCTCGAGCGGGTGCGGTCGCTGATCGACGCCGCGACCGGCAGGTTCGTCTCCCTGACCCGGCTGTGCTGGCGGGCGGCGACGGGGCGGCTCGATCCATCCGCGGTCGCCGCCGAGTACGCGGCGCAGATGGGCCGGCTCGCGGAGGCCGGCCTCCGCGCCACGCACCTGGACAGCCACCGGCACGTCCACCTGCTGCCCGGAATCCGCCCGACGATCGCGCGGGAGGCCGCCCGCGCCGGCCTCCCGCTCCGGACCCCGGTCGAGCCGTGGCCCGGCCTCGGCGCCGCCGCCGTCGCCAAGCAGGTGGCGATTCGCTGCGCGCTGGCGGCGGGCGGCGCGCCAGCTCCGCGCGCCCCGCACTTCCGCGGGATGGGGCTCTACCACCGCCCCGATTTCCGCGCGCGCCTGCTGAGCCTGCTGGACCGTCTTCCCGACGGAACCACCGAAGTGGTCGTCCACCCCGGCTACGTGGACGCCGAGCTCGGGTCGTGGGACGGCTACCTCGCGCCGCGCGAATGGGAGCTGGCGGGCCTCCTGTCCCGGGAAGTGCGGCAGCGGCTCCGCGGGCAGGACCCGCGGCTCGTCAGCTTTCCGGATCGGTGAGGACGGCCGGCCCGCGCGCCAGCAGCTCCCACTGCATCGCCAACCACGCGAGCAGACACGGGAACGCCTTGAGCGAGTATTCGCGCGTCCACTCCCAGCGGAGGCGGGCCGGCACGAACTGGAGCGAGAAAACCGATACCACGAGGAGGGTGAGGATCAGCAACGCGTCCCGCCAGGGCCGCCGCGGCGCGGTCGCGTACCAGATCCCGATCCCGGTGGTGGCGATGACGAAGGACGGAGACTCCGCCTGGTGGTTGAAGATCACCATGTAGACGAGCAGTGAGCACAGGAAGAGCCGCCGGAACTCGTACTCCCGCCACCGCTCGCGCCGCCACGCCACGGGGACGAGCAACAGGACGGTGCCCGCGGCCTGGACGGCGACATTGGGCACGTCGAGTCCGGCCCAGGAGTGCAGGATCCCCATCACCGACATTCCCCGGAGCACCGCGCCGGCGGCGGTCTGGCCGAGCCACCACCGGTACTCCTGGATCAGAAGCGGCGCCGGGATCACGAGCAGCGGGAGCAGGGCCAGAACCGCGAACGCGCCGGCGAGGGCCAGGCCGAACCGGAGCGGGCGCCGCTGGAAAAAGCCGAGAGAGACCGCGGCCAGAGGAAAGAGCTTGATGGCGGTGTCCACCGCGAGGGCCGCGGCGGCGCCGGCCGGCCGCCCGCGTTCGAGCGCGACGAACGCCAGCACCACCAGAGCGGCCACCAGACCGTTCGACTGCGAGTTCTGGAGCGATCGCAGCAGGTCGAGAAACGCGATCGCCAGCGCGAGGCGAGCGGGCGCGCCGGGAATGAGACGCTGGACCGCGACGTAGAGCGCGCCGGCGTTGACGGCGTTCCAGAGCAGGAGGCCGAGCAGCGGCCAGGGTATGGCGAAGGGCGCGAACAGCAGGGCGAAGGTCGGGCTGTAGAGGTAACCGTAGTAGCCCGGCGTGGTGGCGTAGAGATTCTGCCCGTGGATGAGGCGGAAGAACGCGTCCCGGTAGAGGAAGAAAACCCCGGGGTGTCCAAGCAACACCCCCAGCTGAATCGTCACCAGGACGACCGCCGCGACGTACGCGCCCACGAGAACCCGCCCGGCCCGGGCGGAGGAGAGGATGCTTGGGGGCGCTGGGGGGGCTGGGGGGTCCGCCACGGGCAGTAATATGGCGCTAGTTTCCTTTCCGATGCACCTGCTCCTCGCTCTGGTCCTCCAACAGCCGGCGGCGCCGCTCTTCACGCCCGCCGCCGGAAGGTTCCTGCAGGTGTCGTCCACGGACACCACGGGCGGCAACCGCGATTACTGGGTGATTCCGGCGGGGGACAGCGCGGTCCTCCTCGACGTGAACGGGCCGGGCGTGGTGCGGCGGCTCTGGATCACCGTGGCGTCCCCCGACCCGCACTACCTCCGGCGGATCGCGCTGCTCATGTACTGGGACGGCGAGACCAACCCGTCGGTCGAAGCGCCCCTGGGCGACTTCTTCGGCAACGGGTTTTCGAAGAAGCACTACACCGCGCTCCCCATGGGCGAGTCCTCGGGCGGGTTCTATTGCGACCTCCCGATGCCCTTCCGGCGCCACGCCCGCATCGTGGCGGTGAACGGGACCGGGCGGCCGATCGACGCGTTCTATTACAACATCGACCTGGTCACCGACACCCCGCTTCCCGACACCCTCCTCACCTTTCACGCCTGGTGGCACCGGGACCGCCGCACCACCGCGCGGACGCCGCATCTCATCGTCGACGCGCACGGCCGCGGCCAGCTGGTCGGCGTCTCCCTCAACGCCGAGAGCTACGGGTCGAACTTCTGGTTCCTCGAGGGCGACGAGATCTGGACCGTGGACGGGGAGAAGCGCGGCCAGGGCACGGGAACGGAGGACTATTTCAACAGCGGCTGGTACTTCGACGAAGGCACCTACGCGGGACCCTATCACGGCCTCATCGTGAAGGACGACTCGCTGGGCCGGATCGCGGCGTACCGCTGGCACATTCCGGATCCGGTGCCGTTCCGCGATTCCCTGCGGTTGGCGATCGAGCACGGGACGGAAAACGAGGAGGTCGCGGACTACGCGACCATGGCCTACTGGTACCAGACCGAGCCCCACGCGCCGCTCCCGCCTCTCCCCGCGCCCGACGATCGCCGGGTCCTGGGCGTCAAGATTCCTGCGGACGCCACGCCGTTGGACTCGCTCAGTCCGGTGATCCACGGCGACACCGTGTTCCTCCGCGCGCGGGTGCCCCGCCCCGACCGCTACGACGTGGTCGTGTACCCCACCGGGTCGCGCGACCCGGCGAGCGCGGCGTTCGCGGTGCCCGGCCTCGCGGCGAAACGGGTGGATCTCTCGTCGAGCGACGCGGGGGACGTGCTGGCGCCCGTCACCCTCGGCACCATCCGCGGGGACAGCGTGGTGCGCCTGGTGGAGGTGGGCGCACCGGGTCATCCGCCGGCCGCCCTGCTGCTCCGGCCGCACCGGGTGTGGGCCACCGCGTGGAACATCGTCGGACCCTTCGCCAACCCGCGGATCGGGAACACCGAGTCCAGCCCGGCGCTCGATTCGGTGTACGGTCCCGAGCGGGACGCGCGGCTCACCGCGGGCTATCCGGGGATGAACGGCGCGACGGTTCGCTGGAAGCGGGTCACGGCCGGCGCGGACGGCGCGGTGCGTCTCAATCCCCAGTTCACGCCCAACGACTGGGTGGCGGCGTACGCGGAAGCGTTCCTTTACTCCCCCAGGGCAGGGCCCGTCACCCTGCTCCTCGGCGCCGACGACGCGCACCAACTCTGGGTGAACGGCGCCCTGGTTTCCTCACGACAGGGACGGCACATCTCCGAACCGGACGACGTGAGCGTGCTGGTCCCGCTCCGCGCGGGCTGGAACCGGATTCTCATGAAGGTGGCGGACCTGGACGGCGGCTGGGAGTTTCGACTGCGGGCGGCGGATCCCGGGGGAACGCTCCGCTGGAGCGCTACTTCTTCCCTCCCAGATCGAACATCGCCTCGAGGTCGTGGCGGGAGTACGCCCGGAACGCGATGAGGGTCTCGGTGTTGAGGATCCCCTTGAGCTTCCGGATTCGCGCGGTGACCAGGTCGGCCAGGTCGTCGTTGGTCTTCACCCGCAGCACGGCCACCAGGTCGTAGCGGCCGGCGACGGAGTAGACCTCCGAGACGCCGGGCATTCCCGCCAGCTGTTCCGCGACCGAGTTGATCTGGTCGCGTTCCACGGAAAAGAGAACGACCGCGCTCACCATGGCGCGGAAGATACCGGGCCCGGAGCGGCCGGGCCAGCCGCGCTCAGGGGAGGTAGCTCATCGCCACCCGTGGCGCCCGCCGGGCCCGCCAGGTCGGGAACTCCCCGCCCGGCGTCGAGCCGTAGACCAGCCCCGACAGGCTCCCGAACTCCGTCCCCAGCATCGCGTCGAAGAAGTTCCAGCGCGCGAGCCCGAATCCTTCGGGCTCGAGCAACGAGAACACCAGCCGGCCCAGGGGCTGCGCGGTGGGGACGAAGTAGGTGCCCGCGGGCAGGGTGCGCGCGGCGTCCGACCAGGTGCCGGTGAGCGCGAGGAGCCGGTGCCCCTGGAATCCGCTGGCCGCCCATTTCGCGTCCTGGGGCGCGAAGGCCTGCACCGTGTCGGTCCAGTCCGCCGCGAGGCGCGCCACCGCGATCCCGTGGAGGCGGAGGAGCCGCGCCACGTCGGGGAGGCCGGCGGGAATGAAGTAGCCGGCGGGGAGCGCGCGGGTCGCGGTCGCCCGGAAGCGATCGAAAACGGGAAGCCGGACGCTCCGGATCTGGCCCGTGCCCAGGAGGCGGGGCCGAGCGGCGGTGTCCGGGTTCGGCTTCATCACCTCGAGGGGCACCGGCTCGGTGTCGCGCAGGGCCGGGTCGTAGGCGATGGCGAGGTCGGGACGGGGCGCGTTCCCCGCCCCCTCGAGGGTGGTCTCGCGATCGGCGTCGCGCTCGATTTTCCGGATCTCGTCGGCGTGCTGGGCCGCATAGTTCAGGATCTCGAGCACGAAGTCGTGGGTCACGCGGATGCGGGTCTCGAAGTCCGCGTGGGAGTAGGCCTCGGAGAGAATCGCCATCCGCCCGCGCAGTCCCACGTAGTTGGTGCCGTACCAGCCCAGCGGCGCATAGGTGACCCAGGCCTTCGGCGCCAGCGGATCTTCGACGTTGCCGTAATCGAAGACCGGCTCCCGGTACCTGTCGGCGAGGGTCTTCCGGATCGCGGGGAGGATTTGATCGCGCACGTAGGCGGTGGGACCCGCGGGGCCGTTGGGATCGAGCGGCGGCGCGTAGGTGAGGAGGTAGCCGTGGAGCGTGCCGTCGGTGGTGTGGAGGTCCATCATCAGCGCCGGGTCCCAGCGGTCGTAGACCGCCGCGAGGGACGCCCTGGTCTCCGGCGCCTCGGCTTTGAAGTAATCGCGGTTCAAGTCGAGGTTCATCGCGTCGGCCCGCTCGCCCACGATGGCGGGGCCGTTCTGCTCGCCGCGGTTCTTCTCCTGCGGGCCAAAGGCGTCGTTGCCGTCGGCGTTGTAGTCGGGAGCGACGAGGATCACGAGTTTCTGCAGGAGGTCCCGGTGCGGACCCGCGAGTTCCCGCAGCAGGGCCTGCATCGCCTCTTTCCCTTCCACCTCACCGGCGTGGATGTTCGCCTGCAGGTAGACCACGAGCTTCCCCGACGCGGCGGCTTCGGCGGCGGAGGTCACCGCGGGATCGGACGCGATCACGAGGTAGATCGGCTTGCCGAGGGTGGTGCGGCCCATCTCGGAGACGGCGAGGGGCGCGCCGCCCGCGACCAGGGTGTCGAGAAAGGCGCCGACCTCGGCGGACGTGGAGGTCCGCTGGTAGTGGGTGCGCTCGGCGGCGGTCTTCGGGGTCTGCGCCGACAAGGGAAGAATTCCGGCAACGCACCAGAGGCACAGGACGCGCAACGACCTCATTCCACGCTCCGCGGTTCGATGTGCCGCCAATCTACGCGGCGAAGGGGCGGCGCGTGCGATCCGAATCGTGGCGCGCGCGCAACACCGGAACCGGAAAGTGGCGCCCTCCGCTCTTGACAGCGGGGCGGGCATGTAACCGATTACATGCTCAACGCTCCATGGTCACCATCAAGGACGTCGCCCGCGCGGCCCGCGTCTCGGTCGCCACCGTCTCCCGGGTCCACAACGGGAGCCCCAACGTCACCGACTCCACCCGCCGCCGGGTGCGCGCCGTCGCCACCAAACTCGGCTACTCCCCCAACGCCGCCGCCCGATCCCTCTCCACCCGCAAAACCCTGGGCCTGGGCGTCCTGCTCCCCGACCTCTACGGCGAGTTCTACAGCGAGCTGATCCGCGGCATCGACCAGACCGCGCAGCAGCGCGGCTTCCACATCCTGGTCGCGAGCTCCCACAACGCGAAACAGGAAATCGCGGCCGCGATCCAGTCCCTCCGGGGCCGGGTGGACGGCCTGATCGTGATGGCCCCGGCGCCGGGCGCGCACCGCCCGGTGCGCGACCTCCCGGCCAGCGTGCCGGTGGTGCTCCTCAACTGCCCCGCGCCGGTGGCCGGCTACGACTCGATCGCCGTCGCCAACGCGGACGGCGCGCGGGACGTGGTGCGGCACCTCGCCGGACTGGGACACCGCCGGATCGCGATCATCCACGGTCCCCCCAGGAACCACGACGCCGCCGAGCGCGCCCGGGGATACCGCGAAGCGCTGGCGGAAGCCGGGATCACGCCGGGACCGGCGGACGAAGTGGCGGGTGATTTCACCGACGGCTCGGGGTATCGCGCGGCGCTGGGTCTGGCCCGCGCCGCTCCCCGGCCCACCGCGGTGTTCGCGGCGAACGACGCCATGGCGATCGGCGCGGTGAGCGCGTTCCGGGAGGCGGGGATGCGCATCCCCGAGGACGTGGCGGTGGCGGGCTTCGACGACATCCCCATGGCCCGGTACATGCACCCGCCGCTCACCACGGTGCGGGTGGACATCAGCGATTTGGGCGCGCGGGCGACGGCGCGACTGCTCGATCTCGTCGCCAACGGCAAACAGCGTCAGAAGCGCCGGGAGCTCCTCCCGGCGGTGTTGGTGGTTCGGGAGTCCTGTGGCGGGCACGGCCGGACGGCCGCGCCCTAGAACCCGGTAGGGAGGAACGAGGACCATGAGACTGCATTCGGTGTTGTCGCGCGCCGCGCTGGCGGCGCTCTTCGCCGCCCTGGTGCTGCTGTCGCCGCGCTTCCTGGCGGCGCAGACCAGTACCGGCAGCGTGCGGGGGTACGTCAAGGATTCGAGCGGGACCGCCCTCTCGGGCGCCGATCTCGAGGCGAAGAACGTCGCCAACGGCGTCTCCCGGACCACGCAAAGCGGGTCCGATGGCGCTTACACCTTTCTCGGCCTCGTCCCCGGGACCTACGACATCACGGTGCGGGACATCGGTCACGCGCCGCAGCTCCGGCGGATCGCGGTCGCGGTGGGCGCGACCATGAACGTGAGCTTCACGCTGGGCGCGGGCGCCGCGGTGGAAGTGCAGGCGGTCACCGTCACGGCGGCCGCCGTCGAGACCCGGACCTCGGAGATCGCGACCAACGTGACGCCGCAGCAGGTGCAGGCCCTGCCCACGCCCAGCCGCAACTTCCTCGATCTCGCGGCCCTGGCGCCGGGGGTGAGCGTGACCCCCGACTTCGTGAACCTGGGCGCCAACGGCACCACGCCGCGCACCTTCAGCGCGGGCGCGCAGGGCCCCGGCGAAGTCAACGTCTTCATCGACGGCGCCAGCCTGAAGAACGATCTCACCGGCGGCGGCGCCAGCGGCGTCGCGGGCCAGGACGCGAGCCGCGGCAATCCCTTCCCCCGCAACGCCATTCAGGAGTACCGCGTCCTCACCCAGAACTTCAAGGCCGAGTACCAGAACGCCTCGAGCGCGATCATCAGCGCCACCACCAAGTCCGGCGGCAACGTGTGGTCGGGCGGCGCCTTCCTGAACTACGAGGACCGGGACTTCGTCACGCTCGACTCCATCAGTCTGGCGAACCAGGTCACCAAGCCCGACTACAGCCGCTACCTCCTCGGGCTCAACGCCGGGGGTCCGCTGATCAAGGACAAGCTGTTCTTCTTCGGATCCTACGAGGGCAACGTCCAGAATCGCGCCAACGTCATCAATTTCACCCTGCCCGCGCCCGGCACCTTCGATTCCCTGGACGCCAAGAATCTGGGCCAGTACAACGGGGCGTTCGCTTCGCCGTTCCGCGAAACCCTGATCTTCGGCAAGCTCAATTACAACGTGGGCACTCACTCCGCGGCCGAGCTGAGCCTCAACGACCGGCACGAAACCGACGTGCGGGATTTCGGCGGGACCACGGCCTTCGACGTCGCGAACAATTACCGCAACAACGAGCTCACCGGGATTCTGAAGTACAACTACTTCACCGGCCCCTGGCTCAACGAGGCCAGCGCGACCTACGAGAATTTCGAGCGCAACCCCTCTCCGGCGACCCCCGGCCTCCCCAATCAGCTGTTCCGCCGGACCACCAACTTTTCCGGCGGGGACATCGGCAGCAACCAGAGCCTGCAGGACTTCAAGCAGAAGGGCTTCACGCTCCGTGACAATCTCACCTACACCGGCTTCCACGCCGCCGGGGACCACGTGATCAAGGGCGGGGTGAGCGCCAGCTTCCTGAGCTTCGACATCGACAAGGCGAACAACGAGACGCCGCAGTTCCAGTATGGCGACACCATCTCCAAGGGCGATTGCAACTGCGCCGCCGACACCAACGTGTACGCCTATCGGGTGCCGTTCCAGGTGCAGCTGCAGGTCGGCAACCCGCTGGTCAGCACCAACAACACCCAGCTCGGCGCCTTCCTCCGGGACGACTGGAGTCCCTCGTCGCGGCTCACCCTGAACCTCGGAGTGCGCTGGGACTACGAGACCAACATGATGGACAACAAGTACAAGACGCCCCAGGACGTCCGCGACACCATCGGCCGCTACGACGCGGACACCAACTTCCTGCTGACGCCGGTGGACACGGCGCGGTACTTCACCAACGGCACCCAGCGCCATCCCTTCGGCAAGGCGTTCCAGCCCCGGCTCGGCTTCTCCTACGCGCTGGACGACGAGAACAAGACCACCCTCTTCGGCGGCTGGGGCCTGTACTACGACCGCACCTACTTCGACATCGCGGTGGACGAACAGCTCAAGCTCACCCGCCCCAACTACACCATCTTCTTCGCCGACTCGGGCGTCGCGCCGGTCAACAATCAGGTGGCCTGGAACGACAACTATCTCAACCGCCGCGCCGCTCTCGACTCCCTGGTCACCGCCGGCGCCGCGTCGGGCCAGGCCCTGCACGAGGTGTGGCTGATCCCCAACGATCTCAAGATGCCCCACTCCACGCAGTGGAACCTGGGTCTGCGTCACCTCTTCGGGGACGTCCTGGTGTCGGCGGCGTACGTCGGCGTGCGGGGATACGACGGCGTGGTCGGCAACTGGTACAACATCAAGTGGAACAACTTCGGGACGCCGACCAGCAACTGCTGCGATTTCAAGGGCAACGCCCACGGCATCAGCAACGTGATCGTCTTCACCAACAACGTGAAGACCTGGTATGACGCCGTGCAGATCCAGATCACCCGCCCCTACCGGAAAGTGGGCGACCGGGGCTGGGGCGCGGGCCTCTCGTACACCAACGGCAAGCGCTCGGTGCAGGGCAACGACAACCCCGACGACGAGCTGGCGTTCCCCCAGTCGGTCTTCATTCCCAAGCATCCCACCAACGACGAACGCAGCCGCATCGTCGCCAACTGGATCGTGGACCTGCCGTCCCTGGCCAACATCCAGTTCAGCGGCCTCGTCACCCTGGGGAGTGGACCGCACTACGACATCGGGGGACGGTTCTCGCCCAACAGCTGGGTGCCGGGCGGCTTCACGCCCCCGCGCCACGGATTCATCCTGCCCGCCGACTTCTGGGCCTACCGCGACGTGGACATCAGGCTCAGCCGGGACTTCGCGCAGGTGTGGCGGGGCACGACCAGCGTCACCCTCGACGTGTTCAACGTCTTCAACTTCCAGAACTTCACCTACTTCTCCGGGAATCCGACGCCCACCGGACTCCTCTCCGACGGCCGCCGGATGTCGCTCGGCGTCGGCTACAACTTCTGATCTCCTCCCCCGCGGGTCATCGGCGCGAGTGGCGCCGGTGGCCCGCCGGCGGGGCGGGCGCTATCGTCACCGGATGAGCCATCACCTCACCGCCGCGCGGGCCCGCCTCGCGGCGCTCACCGCGCTCTTCCCCGCCGCCATCGGCGGCTGCTCGCCCGGTCAGCCCGCCGGACCTCCGCCCCCCGACTCCGCGCAGACGGTCGCGTTCCTCGATACCGTCGAACAACGCACCTTTCATTACTTCTGGGATCTCTCGAACCCGGCCAACGGGCTCACCCCGGATCGCTCCCCCACCCCGTCCTTCTCGAGCATCGCGGCCGTCGGGTTCGCGCTCACCGCCTACCCCATCGGCGTCGAGCGGGGTTACGTCACCCGCGCCGACGCCGCCACCCGGACCGTCACCACCCTCGAGTTCCTCTGGCTCGCCACCCAGGATTCGAGCGCCACCGCCACCGGCTATCACGGCTTCTTCTATCACTTCCTCGACATGAATACCGGGGCGCGCTACCAGACCGTCGAGCTCTCGACCATCGACAGCGCGCTGCTCCTCGGCGGCGTCCTCACCTGCCAGCAGTATTTCAACAACCTCGCCGACAACACCGAAACCCGGATCCGCCTCCTCGCGGACTCGATCTACCGGCGCATGAACTGGCGCTGGATCCAGCCCCGCGCGCCCCTCGTCGCCATGGGCTGGAAGCCCGAAAGCGGGTTCCTCGCCTACGACTGGACCGGCTACAACGAGGCGATGCTGATGTACGTCCTGGCCCTGGGCTCGCCGACCTTCGCGGTGGACTCGACCGCGTGGGCCGCCTGGGCCGCGAGCTATCAGTGGGGCACCTTCGAGGGTCAGACCTACCTCGGCTTCGCGCCCCTCTTCGGGCACGAGTACTCCCACGTCTGGATCGACTTCCGCGGAATCGCGGACCCGTTCATGCAGGCGCACGGCGTCGATTACTTCGAGAACTCCAGGCGCGCCGCGGTCGCGCAGCAGGCGTACGCCGTCCGGAACCCCGGCGGGTGGGCGGGATACGGCGCCAACCTTTGGGGCCTCTCCGCGTCCGACGGGCCGGCCGACGGCGGGCTCCCGGTCGGGGGGCGGAATCGCCAGTTCCACACCTACTTCGCGCGGGGCGCGTCGTTCACCGAAGTGCAGGACGACGGGACCATCGCGCCCACCGCGGCGGGCGGCGCCGTTCCGTTCGTGCCCGACCTCGCGATTCCCACGCTCTACCGGATGCGCCACGCCTACGGCGCGAACCTGTTCTCGACGTACGGCTTCCTGGACGCGATGAACCTCACCTACCCCGCCACCGCGAGCCCCTCGATGGGACACGTGGTGCCGGGAGTGGGCTGGTTCGATACCGACTACCTCGGCATCGACCAGGGCCCGATCCTCGCGATGATCGAGAATTACCGCACCGGCCTCATCTGGCGTTTGATGCGCGGGAGTCCCTACATCATCAAGGGGCTCTGCCGGGCGGGATTCACCGGCGGGTGGCTGGCGGGGAAGTGCTGAGACTCCCGGGCCGGCGCCGGGCGATGCGGGTCCCGCCCGCCTGGCCTCTCGTCCTCCTCGCCGCCTGCCATTCCTCCACCGCCGTCACGCTGGACTTCTGGGGACTGGGCCGGGAGGGCGAAGTGGTGGCGCAGCTGGTCCCCGAGTTCGAGCGCGAGAATCCCGGGGTGCGGGTGCGGGTGCAGCAAATTCCCTGGACCGCGGCGCACGAGAAGCTGCTCACCGCGTACGTCGGCCGCTCCACGCCGGACGTGGCCCAGCTCGGCAACACCTGGGTCCCGGAGTTCGTGGCGCTGGGGGCGCTGCTGCCGCTCGATTCCGCGATCGCCCGCTCCCGGGTGGTGCATCCCGCGGACTACTTCACCGGCATCTGGGCGACCAACGTGGTGGACCGCGCCGTGTACGGCGTGCCCTGGTACGTGGACACGCGGATCCTCTTCTACCGGCGCGACCTCCTGGCGCAGGCCGGCTTCGCGGCGCCGCCCCGGAGCTGGGCCGAGTGGCTGCGCGCGATGGCGGCGCTGAAAGCGCGGGATGGGCCGCATCGCTGGCCGATTTACGTGCCCACCAACGAGTGGCAGCCGATCGTCACCCTGGCGCTCCAAGCCGGCTCGCCGATCCTCAAGGACACCGCGCAGTACGGCGCCTTCACCGACCCGCCGTTCCGCCGGGCGTTCGACTTTTACGCGGATCTCTACACCCGGGGCTACGCGCCCCGCGTCGGCATTACCGAGGTGGGCAACATTTATCAGGAGTTCGCGCGCGGGACCTACGCGATGTGGATCACGGGGCCGTGGAACATCGGCGAATTCCGCCGCCGGCTCCCGCCGAACCAGCAGAAGATCTGGGCCACGGCGCCGATGCCCGGGCCCGAGGGGGCGGCGTCCGGCGTGGGGCTCGCCGGCGGCTCGAGCCTCGTGGTGTACCGCGCCTCGCGGCACCAGGCCGAAGCCTGGAAGCTGGTCGAGTACCTCTCGCGGGTGGACCTGGAGGAGCGGTTCTACCGGCTGAGCGGCGATCTCCCCGCGCGGCGCGACGCCTGGCGGGATCCGGTGCTCGCGGCGGACGCCGCCGCCCGCGCGTTCTACGAACAGCTGGAGCGCGTGGTCCCGACCCCGCCGGTGCCCGAGTGGGAGCTGATCGCCACGCGGATCTTCGATTACGGCGAACAGGCGATCCGCGGCGGCGTCCCGCGGGACACGGCGCTGGCGCGGCTGGAGCGCGAAGTGAATCAGATCCTCGCGAGCCGGCGCTGGCTGCTCGCGAGGAACGCCGCGCGGGCCGCCGCGCCGGCGGGGGGCGGCCGCTGACGATGATGCCCGGCGGGCGGACCCAGGCCCGGGCGGCGTGGCTCTTTCTCACGCCGGCGCTGATTTTCATCGGGGTTTTCTTTTTCCTGCCGGTGATCGCGGGGCTCGCGCTCTCGCTCACCAACTTCGACATCTACGCCATCGGCCATCCCGAGAACGTGCAGTTCGCCGGGCTCGCGAACTACCGGGCGATGGTCCACACCGATCTTTTCTGGACCGCGCTCGAGAACACCCTCTACTTCGCGTTCGTGGGCGCGCCGCTCTCAGTGCTGGTGGCGCTCGGCGCCGCCCTGCTCGTCAATTCCCGGCTCACCCGCTGGCCCGCCTTCTTCCGCACCGCGTACTTCGCGCCCTTCGTCACCACGCTGGTCGCCGTCGCGGTGGTCTGGAAATACCTCTACCACCCGCGGTACGGACTGCTCGACGCCGGGCTCGCCGCGCTGGGCGTGCATCCGGTGGACTGGCTCGGCGACCCGCGGTGGGCGATGCCCGCGATCATCCTGGTCGCGGTGTGGCGGAGCTTCGGCTACAACATGCTGATCTTCATCGCCGGCCTGCAGCGGATTCCCGCCGAGCTCTACGAGGCGGCGGAGCTGGACGGCGCCGGGAGCTGGGCCCGGCTGCGGCACGTCACCCTGCCCCAGCTCGCGCCCACCTTCCTCTTCGTCGGCGTGATCACCGCCATCGGATTCTTCCAGCTCTTCGCCGAGCCGTACGTGATGACGGGCGGCGGACCGCTGAAGAGCACGCTCTCGATGGTGCTCTACATGTACGAAGAGGGATTCCGGTGGTGGCGGCTCGGGTCCGCCGCGGCGATCGCCTTCTCGCTCTTCGTGCTGGTGCTGGCGATCACCCTGATCCAGCTGCGGCTCGAGCGGGAGCGGACCTCGTGAGGCGGCGCTGGGCCTCGGTGGCCCTGCACGCGGTGCTGGTCGTCGGCGCCGCGCTCTCGCTCTTTCCTCTGCTCTGGATGGTTTCGGGATCGCTGATGTCCACCGGGGAGGCGAACTCGTTTCCGCCGCGGCTCCTGCCGCACCACGCCACGCTCGCCCACTACGCGGCGCTCTTCACCCAGCTCGACGTGGGCCGCTACTTCCTGAACAGCGTGATCGTCGCCGGATTCGCCACGGCGGTCTCGCTCTTCATCAACTCGCTCGCCGGCTACGCGCTCGCCAAACTCGAGTTCCGGGGCCGGGAGCGGCTGTTCCGGATTCTGGTGGCGGGGCTCGTGATTCCGGCGCAGGTGGCGATGCTGCCGCTCTTCCTGCTGCTGCGCTCCCTGGGACTGGTGAACACCTATCTGGGCGCGATGATCCCGGCGATGGCGACGATCTTCGGCGTGTTCCTCATCCGCCAGTACGTGCTGTCGGTCCCGGACGATCTCCTGGACGCCGCCCGCATGGACGGCGCCTCCGAATTCCGGATTTACTGGTCGGTGGTGCTCCCGGTGATCCGGCCCATTCTCGCCACGCTCGCCATCTTCACCTTCCTCTCCACCTGGAACGACTTCCTCTGGCCGCTGGTGATCCTCTCCGACAACGCCAAGTACACGCTCCCGGTGGCGCTCGCGGGGCTTTCGGGGGAGCACGTGCAGGATACGGAGCTGATGCTGGCGGGATCGGTGGTGACCGTGCTGCCGGTGCTGGCGGTGTTCATCGGGCTGCAGCGCTTCTACGTGGCCGGCATCCTCGCCGGGAGCACCAAGGGATGAGGCGCGGGCTCGAACAGCGCGGCGCCCCGCGACGCGGCGGCTCGAGCGTAGAAGCGCGCGCTGCTCTTCGGCGTGCGGCGCTGGGTGGCGAAGTCCACGTGCACCAGCCCGAAGCGCTTGGCGTAGCCCAGGGTCCACTCGTAGTTGTCGAGCAGCGACCACGCGAAGTAGCCCCGCAGGTTGACGCCCCGGCGCATCGCTTCCAGCGCCGCGCGCAGGTGCTCCCGGTAGTAGGACACGCGGGGCGTGTCGTCGATCGCACCGTCCGGCCCCGCGGGCCCGTCCGCGAAGGCGCCGCCGTTCTCGGTGACGTAGAGCGGGAGGTCTCCCGCCCGCGCCCGGACCCACTCCAGGGTCTCGGTGAGCCCCTCGGGATACACTTCCCACCCGGTCTCGGTGTACGTGGCGCCGGGCTGGCGCACCGGACCGGCCTTGACCGGGGGCTTGGTGTCGTCGAAACGGTTGACGGTGCGGGTGTAGTAGTTGACGCCCAGAAAGTCGATCGGCTGGGCGATGAGCTCGAGGTCGGCGTCGGGAATGGCGGGCCACGCTTCGCCGAAGATCTCGGCCAGCTCCGGCGGATAGGGACGCCCCAGGACCGGCTCGATGAATTGCCGGTTCATGTAGGCGTCGGCGCGGCGGACGGCGGCCAGGTCCCGGGCGTCGTCCGAGGCGGCGTGCTTGGGCTCGAGATTGAGCACGATGCCGATCCACCGCTTGGACTCGGCCCGATAGACCTGCACCGCGCTCCCGTGCGCGCGCAGGAGATTGTGCGCCACCCGCGGCGCCTCGAAGAGATTGCGGTGCCCGGGCGCGAGAACGCCGTGGAGGTACCCGCCGTCCACCACCACCCAGGGCTCGTTCAGGGTGGCCCACATCGGCACCCGGTCGCCCAGGGCGCGGAACGCCACCCGCGCGTACTCGGCGAACCAGTCCGCGCTGTCGCGATTGACCCAGCCGCCCCGCTCGTCCAGCGCGGCGGGAAGGTCCCAGTGATAGAGCGTGACCAGCGGCTGGATCCCGGATTCGAGCAGCTGATCCACCAGCCGGTCGTAGAAGGCGAGGCCGCGCGGATTCACTGCCCCCGTCCCCTCGGGGAGCACGCGGCTCCAGGAGATGCTGAACCGGTAGGCGGTGAGGCCGAGCTCCTTCATCAGCGCCACGTCTTCGCGCCAGCGGTGATAGTGGTCGCAGGCGACGTCGCCGGTCTCGCCGTTGGCGGTGAGCCCGGGCGTGTGGGAGAAGCGGTGCCAGATGCTGGGGCCTGCGCCGTCGGCGAGCGGGGAGCCTTCGATTTGATACGCGGAGGTGGCCGAGCCCCACAGAAAGTCCTGCGGGAACCGCTGAGCGTCACTCACGCGCGGAGCCGGAGCTGATGGCGAGCGTCACCTTCATCGGGGTCCGCAAAATATACTCCGCCGGCCGAAGCACACGGGTGGCGGTGGAGGCATTCGACCTCTCGGTGGCGGACGGCGAATTCGTGGTGCTGGTGGGGCCCTCGGGGTGCGGCAAGAGCACCACACTCCGGATGGTGGCGGGCCTCGAGAGCGTCTCCGAGGGCGAGCTCCGGATCGGGGAACGGCTGGTCAACGACGTCCCCGCCAAGGACCGCAACGTGGCGATGGTGTTTCAGAATTATGCGTTGTACCCGCACATGACCGCTTACGAAAACCTCGCCTTCAACCTCCGCCTCCGGCGCCTGCCGGAGACCGAGGTGGACCGGCGGGTGCGGGAAGCGGCGGGCGTGCTTCGCATCGACGGGCTCCTGGACCGGCGGCCCCGCCAGCTCTCGGGCGGCGAGCAGCAGCGGGTGGCGCTGGGCCGGGCGCTGGTGCGCCAGCCGCAGGTGTTCCTGTTCGACGAGCCGCTCTCCAACCTCGACGCGAAGCTCCGGGTGCAGATGCGGCGGGAGATCGCGCGGCTCCACCGCCAGCTCGGCGCCACCATGATCTACGTGACCCACGATCAGGCCGAAGCGATGACGCTGGGCAACCGGATCGTGGTGATGGACGCCGGCCGGATTCAGCAGGTGGACGCGCCCCTCGCGGTGTACGACGCGCCGCGGAACACCTTCGTCGCCGGATTCATCGGCAGCCCGCCGATGAATCTCATCGAGGGAGAAATCGCGCGGGACGGGGGCCTCGTCTTCCGCGCCCGGGGCGGCGCCTTCTCGGTCCCCCTCGACGCCCGCTGGACTCGCGCGCTCGAGGGCCGCGCCGGCGGTCCGGTGATCCTGGGCGTCCGGCCCGAGCACGTGCGCCCCGCGACGGACCAGCGCGCCGGCGCATCGTTCCGGGTGGACCTGGTGGAGCCCCTGGGACAGGAGCTGCTGGTGTACGCGAGCGCGGGCGGACACGAGCTGGTGGCGCGGCTGCCGGCGGACATCCGGGTGAGCGCCGGCGCGCAGGTGCGGTTCGGATTCGACGATCGGGGATTGAGCTGCTTCGACGGGGGATCGCGGGAGCGGATCCCGGCCTGACGGCCGCGCGAACCGCGCGCACCCTCGCGCCTCGCCCGCCCCGGCTCTATGCTTGTCGCTCATCCCTGGAGGCCACATGCGCTCGCTGGTCTGGCTCTGCCTCGCCGCCGCCTTCTCCCCGCTGGCCGCGCAACAGCGCACCATTACCGACTCCGACCTCTACCGCTTCAAGTGGGTGGCCGGGCCGCAGATTTCCCCCGACGGCCGGCAGGTGGTCTACGTGCTGGTCACCGTGAACGCGAAGCACGACGGCTACGAAACGAGCCTGTGGACCGTCCCCGCCGACGGTAGTGGCGCGCCGCGCCGCCTCACCGCCGGCCCCCACGACGGCGCGCCCCGCTGGTCCCCCGACTCCCGCACCATCGCCTTCTTGCGTCCGGCGGGTGACGACGGCGCCCAGCTCTTCCTCCTGTCGCTCGCCGGGGGCGAAGCCGTTCAGCTGACCGACGTGGCCGAGGGAGCCTCCCCCGCGGTCTGGTCCCCCGACGGCAAGACCATCGCGTTCACCAACTCGGCCACGGCCGAAGAAATCGCGCAGCAGGCGAAGGGCGGCGAGGCCCCGAAGAAGAGCGACGTCCGCATCGTCACCCGCGCCCAGTTCCGCGGCGACGACGAGGGGTACTTCGATCCGTCCCAGCACGATCACCTCTGGACCGTGCCCGCGGTGATCGGCGACAAGCCCCAGCCGGCGCACCAGGTCACCTCGGGGAATTTCGACGAGGGACTGAGAGGCTGGAGCCCGGACGGCAAGCGCCTCTACTTCGTGTCCCAGCGCGTGGTGGAGGACTACTACGTCAATCCCGACCAGGATCTCTTCTCGGTCCCCACGGCGGGCGGCGCCCTGGACACGGTGATCGACATCGACGGACCCGTGGAGGCGCCGGTCCTCTCGGCCGACGGCAGGGCGATCGCCTTCCGCGGGTTCGTGAACCCGGCGCACCGCCGCTCCTATCAGGAATCCGATCTCTACACCTGGCGCGCGGGGAAGCTGACCGACCTCACGGCGGATTACGACTTCGACATCGGCGGCGGCGTGCTGGGCGACCAGGCGCCCCCGCGCGGCGGCGAGGGCTCGAGCCCCATCGTCTGGTCCCCGGACGGGAAGTTCGTGTACGAAGTGACCACCGAGCACGGGCGCTCGAACCTGATCCGCTTCGACGCCGCGACCGGCGCCCGCGATCCGGTCACCACCGGTGATCACGCGGTGCTGGCCTACACCGCCACGCCCGACGCGAAGACCTTCGCGCTGACCATCGGGGACCCGACCCACCTCCCCGATCTCTACGCGCTCGACGCCCGGACCCGGAAGCTCACCCAGCTGACCCGCGTCAACGATTCGCTCTTCTCGCAGCTCGAGCTCTCGACTCCGGAAGACTTCTGGTACCCGAGCTTCGACGGGAAGCAGGTGGAGACCTGGATCCTGAAGCCGCCCGGCTTCACGCCGGGGAGGAAGTACCCCCTGATCCTCAACATCCACGGCGGCCCCCACACCGCGTACGGCTACATCTTCTTCCACGAGTTCCAGTGGATGGCGGCGAAGGGCTACGTGGTGCTCTACCCCAACCCGCGGGGGAGCACGACCTACGGCCAGGACTTCGGCAACATCATCCAGTACAACTATCCCGGCGACGACTACAAGGACCTGATGGTGGCGGTGGATTCCCTGGTCCGGCGGGGCTACGTGGATACGACCAAACTGGGTGTCACCGGCGGCTCGGGGGGCGGGCTCCTCACCGACTGGACCGTCGGCCACACCCACCGCTTCCAGGCCGCGGTGTCCCAGCGCGACGTGGCGGACTGGCAGAGCTTCTGGTACACCACCGACTTCACGCTCTTCCAGCCGGAGTGGTTCCGGGACGCGCCGTGGCGCGATCCGGCGGACTACACCCGGCGCTCGCCCGTGACCTACGTGGACTCGGTGACCACGCCCATCATGTTCATCCTGGGCGACGAGGACCTGCGCGCCCCGCCGTCGCAGGGCGGCGAGGTGATGTTCCGGGCCCTCAAGTTCCTGCACAAGACGGCGGTGATGGTGCGGTTCCCCGGCGAGTCCCACGAGCTCTCCCGGTCCGGCAAGCCGGTCCACCGGGTGGAGCGGCTCGACCACATCCTGAACTGGTTCGACAAGTACCTGCGGGGGATGCCGATCACGCTCTACGATCAGCAATGACGCGATCGCTCGCGATTCTGCCGTTCTCGAACCTCTCGCGCGATCCCCAGCACGAGTTCTTCACCGACGGGCTGGCGGAGGATCTCACCGAAGCGCTGGCGCTCGCGCCCGGGCTCCGGATCGCGCAGTGGAGCTCCACCCGGTGGTTCAAGGGCCAGCACGCCACGCCGGCGGAGGCGGGCGGGAAGCTCGGCGTGAGCCACGTGCTCGAGGCGGGGGTGCGGCGCGGCGCCGGGGACGTGCAGGTGAGCGCGCGGCTCTTCGACGTGATCGAGAACGCGCAGATCTGGACCGGGCGCTACGCCCGGCCGTCGTCCGAAATGCTCCTGCTCCGCGGCGAGCTGATCCGCGGCACCATCGAGGGTCTGGGCGTGGAGGTGCCGCCCGCGGAGCGGCGGCGGGTGGAGCGGATCCCCACCGCGAGCGCGCGCGCCTACGAGCTCTACCTCGAGGCCCACGAATTCGCCGCGCACCTGCTGCGGCGGAGCCAGGAGTCGGCGCTCGATCTCTTCCAGCAGGCGGTGACGGCGGACCAGCGCTTCGCGGAAGCGCACGCGGGGGTGGCGGTGTGTCACGCCATGATCTTCCAGTACTGGGATTCGAGCGCGGCGCAGGTCGCCGCGGCGGAGGATGCGAGCGCCAGAGCCCTGGCCATCGCGCCGGAGCTGGCCGAGGCGCGCTTCGCGAGGGGCTTGGCGCTGTCCCTGGGCAAGGATTACGACGCGGCGGAACAGGAGTTCGCGGCGGCGATCGCGGCCAAGCCGGCCTATTACGACGCCCACTACTTCCTGGCGCGCACCTGCCGCACCCGCGGGCGGCTGGAGGACGCGGCGCGCTGGTTCGAAGCGGCATCGCGGCTCCGCCCCGAGGATTACCAGTCCCGGCAGCTCCTGGCGAGCGTGTACGTGGGCCTGGGACGCCCCGACGACGCGAAGGCGATCCAGGTGGAGTCGCTGGAGCTCGCGCGGCGGCACCTGGAGCGCTATCCCGACGACGCCCGCGCGCTCTACCTCGGCGCCGGCGCCCTCGCCTCCATCGGCGACTCGACCCGGGCGCGGGAGTGGGCCAAGCGCGCGCTGGCCATGGACCCGGACGATTCCGCCGTGCTCTACAACGTGGCCTGCGCCTACGCCATGCTCGGTCTCCACGACTCGGCGATCGACTGCCTGGAGCAGGCGCTCGCGAACGGCTTCGGGCACTGGGAATGGATCGAGCACGACTCGGATCTCGACTCGCTCCGCAAGCATCCCCGCTTCGAGGCGCTGGCGGCGAAGCGGTGACACCTTTGCCTGACGCCCGCGCACAACGTATTCTGTCTGGAGATCTTGTTCCTCGACGTCGGGATTCTCGACGTCGTCCGATTAGCGCGACCGTGGCGGAACTGGCAGACGCGCAGGACTTAGAATCCTGTGGGGCAACCCGTGGGGGTTCGACTCCCTCCGGTCGCATGTGACGATCCCCTGGCATACCTTCGGCGACATCGCGCTCAGGACCACCGTCGTCTACGGCGCGCTCCTGGTCGGCCTCCGGCTCACCGGCACCCGCCAGCTGGGCCAGATGTCGGTCTTCGACTTCGTCCTCCTCCTGATCATCGCCAACGCGGTGCAGAACGCCATGGTGGGACCCGATACCAGTCTCCTGGGCGGGCTGGTCGCGGCGGCGGTCCTCCTGGTGTGGCACGGGGTGATCGATCAGGCGCGGCGGCGCTCGCGCCGGGTGTCACGGCTCATCGCCGGAGAAGGGATCATGCTGATCCACCGCGGGGTGATTCTGCACGAGCACTGCACCCGCTCCGGGATCACCCAGGACGAGCTGCTGCAGGCGCTGCGCGAGCACGGCGTGCCGTCCCTCGCGGACGTGCGCCTCGCCGTGCTCGAGCCCGACGGCGCGATCAGCGTGATCCGGAACGACGACGTCGTGCCGGGCCACCGCCCCCACCACCGGATCCGGTCGCTCAAGCGACCGGAGTAGTCTCCCCGCCGGTCAGCCGCCGGACTTGGGGGGCCGGATCTCTCCCGATCCCGGCGTCACCGCCGCGAGCTTCGCGGCCCTGAGCGCCGAATTCACCGCCGCGAGATCGCGGTCGAGCGCCCCCTGCACCAGCAGCAACGCGCGCTGGATGTCGGGCGCGAAGTACTGGAACACCTGCCGGTCGGCCGCGGTGGGCGGGTAGTCCCCGCCCCCCGCCACGAAGAGCAGCGTGGAGAGCCGCTCCGCCGCGCGCGGCGGGAAGACCAGGTTGTCCTCGTCGGCGCGCAGCCGGGTCTGATACAGCGAATCCTCGAGGCCGCGGAGCTTGCCCCACAGGGCCTGCGCCTGGGTGCGCGCGGCGCCTTTCGCCGGAAGCGCGGCGAGCCGGTCCTCGAGCTGAGCCCGCGCGTTGCGGAGCCGGACGATGGCCCGCGTCACCGCGTTCACCGTGTCCCGCACCTGCTCCAGGAACGCGAACTGCTCCCGCAGGTCGGCGGCGCTCGCGGACGAGCGCGGGTCGGCGAGCAGGTGGAAGCTCTCGGTCTGGTCGGCGCCCGCCGCCCGGAACCGCACCTGGTAGCCGCCGGGGAGCGCGAGCGGACCCTGGGTCGCGATGTCCATATTGCCCCAGAAGTTCTGCGCGTCCGGGTAGTGCATGTCCCACACGAAGAGGTTCATCCCCGGCTTGTTCGGCACCCGGGGCGCCGCGGGGGGCCGGTGCGGCCACGGCTTGTTCTCGTCGGTGAGGGTGTCCGCGAAGAGGGTGCCGAGGATGCTGTCCCGCTTGGTGGAGTCGGTCACGCCGGCCTTGGTGAGCGAGTCGGTGCGCCAGTGCTTGAGGCTGTCGGTGCGGGTCGAGTCCACCGCGGTGAGCGAATCCTGCTTCGAGGTGAAGCTCCGGATGACGTGACCCGCGGAATCGAGCACGTCGATCGCCACCTCCTGATTCTTGCCCTTCAGCCAGTAGTAGAACATCGCGCCGGAGGGCGGGTTCTTGCCCACCGGATGCGCGGCCGAGCTGAAGTCGCCGCCCCACTCCACGCGGTAGGCGTCGCGGGGCTTGAAGAGCTGGGCCTCGGCCGCCACCGACGCGGGGGTCATCTGCTCCAGGGTCGAGATGTTGTCGAGGATCCAGAAGGAGCGGCCGTGAGTCGCCGCGATCAGATCGCCTTCCTTGATGGCGAGGTCGTGCACCGGAACGATCGGCAGGTTGCGGCGCAGGGTCTGCCAGTGCTGGCCGTCGTCGAAGGAGACGTACACGCCGCGCTCGGTGCCCGCGAAGAGCAGGCCCTTGCGCACCGGGTCCTCGCGCACCACCCGCACGAACTCGGTCGCCGGAATCCCGGTCACCAGCCTGGTCCAGGTGGCGCCGTAGTCCGTGGTCTTCCAGATGTAGGGCGCGTAGTCCTCGAGCTGGTACCGGTTGGCCGCGACGTACGCGGTGCCGGCGTCCCAGTGCGACGCTTCGATGATCGACACCCGGGTGAAGTCGCCGAAGTCCCTGGGCGTCACGTTGGTCCAGGTCTTGCCGCCGTCCCGGGTCACGTTGAGCAGTCCGTCGTCGGACCCGGTCCAGATCACGCCCGCCTGCACCGGCGACTCGTCGATCGCGAAAATCGTCGCGTAGTACTCGGCCGTGGTCTGATCGAGCGTGATGGGACCGCCGGACGGCCCCATCGTCCTGGGATCGTGGCGCGTCAGGTCCGGCGAAATCGCGGCCCAGGTCTGGCCCTGGTCGGTGCTCTTGAAGAGCACGTTGGCGCCGATGTAGAGCGTGTGGGGATCGTGCGGCGAGACCAGCTGGGGCGCCGTCCACTGGAAGCGGTACTTGCCTTCGGACGCCGCGTGGCCGTCGGGGCTGTCGGGCCAGGGGCTCACCATCCGGAAAAATCCGGTGCGGTGATCGAGCCGGCCCAGGAAGCCGGAGTTGTCGCCGCCGAAGGTCACGTCCGGCGAATCGGGGAGCGCCACGATGTAGCCGGACTCGCCGGCCACGTCGTACCACTGGCCGCGGTCGATGCCGCCCGGCCAGCGCGAGGGCCCGCAGACGCCGGAGTTGTCCTGCTGGGCGCCGCAGACCCGGTAGGGGAAGTGATTGGTGGTGGTCACGTGATAGAACTGCGCGGTGGCGTAGTCCTGGTCGGTCCAGGTCTTGCCGCCGTTGAACGACACCGTGCCGCCGCCGTCCGACGACTCGATCAGCCGCTGGTTGTCGTTGGGCGCGATCCAGAGATCGTGGTTGTCGCCGTGCGGATCCTGGATGTGCTCGAAGGTCTTGCCGCCGTCCTTCGACTTGTAGAGCCCGGTGTTCACCGCCCACACCGTGTTCGAGTCCTTGGTGTCGGCGAAGATCTTCATGTAGTACCACGCGCGCTGGCGGAGCTTGTTCTCGGAGTTCACCCGCTTCCAGGTGGCGCCCGCGTCGTCGGAGCGGTAGACGCCGCCCGAGTCGGCTTCGATCAGCGCCCACACCCGCGAGGGCTTCGCGGCCGACACCGTGATGCCGATGTTGCCGAGGAGGCCCTTCGGGAGACCGGGGTTGTGCGTCAGCTCGGTCCAGTGCGCGCCGCCGTCGGTGGTTTTCCAGATCCCGCCGCCGGCGCCGCCCGAGGAGAGCGCCCAGGGCCGGCGCTCGACCTGCCAGAACGCGGCGTAGAGCACCTCGGGGTTCGACGGATCCATCGCCAGGTCCGAGGCGCCGGTCGAATCGTTCTTGAAGAGGACTTTGGTCCAGGTCTTCCCGCCGTCCGTGGTCTTGTAGATCCCCCGCTCCGGGTTGGGCCCGAAGGCGTGTCCCTGCGCCGCGACGTACACGATGTCCGGGTTCGACGGGTGCACCCGCACCCGCGAGATCTGCCGGGTCTCGGCGAGCCCGACGGAGGTCCAGGTCTTCCCGGCGTCGGTGGTCTTCCAGACCCCGTCGCCGTGGGAGACGTTGCCGCGGATGGCGTACTCGCCGGTGCCGACGTAGACGATGTCCGGCTTCGACTCGGAGACGCCGATCGCCCCGATGGTGCCGCCGAAGTACTTGTCGCTCGCCGGGAGCCAGGTGTTGCCGCCGTCCGTGGTCTTGAAGACGCCGCCGCCCGTCGTTCCCATCCAGTACTCCATCGGGCGGGCCCCCGAGCCCGCCACCGCCACGGTCCGTCCGCCGCGGAAGATGCCGATCTCGCGCCAGCTCAAGGCCGCGAACGCGAGCGAATCGAAGGCGGGCGCGGCCGGCGCCGCCTGCGCGGAAAGCGCGGGCGCCGACGCCAACGCGAGGAGAACGAGAACGGGCGAAACCGAGCGAGCGGACACGGACGGACCTCCCGGGAACGGGGGATTGAGGGAGCCACGAAATGACAGCCCCAAAGCGGCGCTCGCAAGCGGGCCCCACGCCCCCTCTCGGCCCTTTGCGCCGTGGTTAGATTCTGGAGCGATGCCCGACACCATCGAAGTGAAGAAAACGAGCTCCGAGCCCGGCGCCGCGCTCCTCGCCGTGACGGTGCCGGTCCCCGCGGTCCAGGCCGCCGAGGACCGCGCCACCCGGGCCTGGCAGTCCCGCGCCCGGCTCCCGGGGTTCCGGAAGGGCAAGGCGCCGGTCGCCGTGGTGAAGAAGCGCTTCGCCGAGGACATCCGGCAGCAGGTGCTCCAGGAGATCATCCAGGAGAGCTGGCGCACGGCGTTGAGCCAGGAGTCGCTGAAGCCGATCGCGGACCCCCACATCCACAACCTCAAGTTCGAAGAGGGCGCGCCCCTCACCTTCGAGTTCCACGTGGAGCTCAAGCCCGAGCTCAAGCTCGAGCGCCTGGGCGGCTTCCGCCTGAAGCGCGCGGTGAAGCCGGTGACCCCGGAGCAGGTGGACGCGCAGATCGCGGACCTGCGGGAGCAAAAGGGCACCTGGAATCCGGCGCCCGCGGGCGAGAAGCCGAAGGAGAAGGAGCTGGTGCACGTCACCATCTCCCAGCGCGAAGGGGAGGCGGTGAAGGAAGGCGAGCCCTACCAGTTCGTGCTGGGCGAGGGCCGCGCCATTCCGGAGGTGGAAGAGCGGATCATGAACCTCACCCCGGGCGAGCTGGTGGACGCCACGGTGCGTTTCCCGGACAACTTCCCCGAGGAAGCGAAGCGGGGACAGACCCGCGACGTCCGCATCGCCCTGCACGAAGTGAAGCGCCAGGCGCTCCCCGCGCTGGACGACGCCTTCGCGCGCGAGGTGGGAGACTTCGATTCGCTGGACGCCTTGAAGACCGCGGTACGCGCCGACCTCGAGGCCGACGCGGTGCGCGAAGCCGACGCGCGGGTGCGCGCCGACCTGATCGAGCAGATCGTGGCGGCGAACCACGTGGTGGCCCCGCGCCCCCTGGTGGAGCGCGTGATCTACGCTTACGCCCAGGGCTACGGCATCGCCGAGGACCAGTTCCAGAAATTCGCGCAGGAGTTCCACCCCGTGGCCGAGGCGCAGGTGCGGCGGGACCTGGTGCTGGATTACGTCGAAGAGAAGGAAAAGCTGACCTGCACCGAAGCGGAGCTGGACCAGCGGGTGCAGGAGCTCGCGGCGCGGCGCGGGACGCCGGCCGGGGAGCTGTACGCGTCGCTGGAGAAGTCGAAGCGCCTCCGCGATCTGGAGCGGGGGATCACCGAGGAGAAGGTGTTCGCCTATCTCCTGTCGCAGTCCACCGTGGAGCCAGCGTGACGATCTATCCTCCGTACATCATCGAGCGCTCCAGCCGCGGCGAGCGCACTTACGACATCTTCAGCCGCCTGCTGATGGACCGGATCGTGTTCCTCGGCACCGCGATCGACGACACCGTCTCCAACATCATCATCGCCCAGCTCCTGTTCCTGGACGCGGACAACCCGGAACGGGACATCTACCTCTACATCAATTCCCCGGGCGGGATCGTGTCGGCGGGGATGGCGATCTACGACACCATCCAGTTCCTGCGGGCGCCGGTGAACACCATCTGCATGGGGATGGCGGCCTCGATGGGCTCCTTCCTGCTCGCCGCCGGCCGCAAGGGCAAACGCCAGGCCCTGCCCCACGCGCGGATCATGATGCACCAGCCCTCGGGCGGCACCCAGGGGACCGCGGCGGACATCGAGATCCAGGCGCGGGAAATCCTCTACCTGCGCGGCAAGCTGAACGAGCTCTACGCGAAGCACACCGGCAAGCCGCTGGACCAGATCGAGAAGGACATGGATCGCGACCGCTTCATGTCGGCCGAAGAGGCGAAGGAGTACGGCCTGATCGACCACGTGATCGCGAACCTGCAGGAGATCGGCGACGGAAAGAAGAAATAGGGCGGCGCGCTAGAAGCGGAAGCTGACCCCTCCAATCGTCGTCAACTCGCAGCCGGTGGAGGTGCGGGAGCGCTCGGTGGTGCTCGAGGCAGGCGGCCAGCGGCGCGAGATCCCCAACGACTACGTGTTCGTGTTCGCCGGGGGAACCCCGCCCAACGAATTTCTCGCCGCGGCGGGCGTGCAGCTCGGACCGCAGGACTTGAGCGCCGCAGCCGCCCGGGAGGCCAAACTCGCCCGCCCCAGCGGCGGGTTTCGCGTGGCAACCGAGCGCAGCGCCTGACGGCTTGCGTCGCCGGGGCGGCCATCCCATACTAATCGCACATGTCTCACGACAAGCACCTCCGCTGTTCGTTCTGCGGCAAGTCCAAGGACTCGGTCCGGAAATTCATTTCCGGCCCCTCGGTCTACATCTGCAATGAGTGCATCGCGCTCTGCAACGAAATCCTGGCGGAGGACGAAGAGCGCGAAGTCACCGAAGCGATCACCCAGGTCCCCACGCCCGCCGAGATCAAGGACGTGCTGGACCAGTACGTGATCGGGCAGGAGAAGGCGAAGAAGACCCTCGCCGTCGCGGTCTACAACCACTACAAGCGCATCAACTCCCACTCCGGGCGCGAGTCCGAGGTGGAACTGGACAAGAGCAACATCCTCCTCATCGGCCCCACCGGCGTCGGCAAGACCCTGCTGGCGCAGACGCTCGCGCGGATCTTGGACGTCCCCTTCACCATCGCGGACGCCACCACCCTCACCGAGGCCGGTTACGTCGGCGAGGACGTGGAGAACATCCTGGTGCGGCTGCTGCAGGCGGGGGACTTCAACGTCTCCGAGTGCGAGCGCGGGATCGTCTACATCGACGAGATCGACAAGATCGCGCGCAAGTCCGAGAACCCGAGCATCACCCGGGACGTCTCGGGCGAAGGCGTGCAGCAGGCCCTGCTCAAGATCCTCGAGGGCACCGTGGCCTCGGTGCCGCCGCAGGGGGGCCGCAAGCACCCGCAGCAGGAATACATCCAGGTCAACACCAAGGACATCCTGTTCATCTGCGGCGGCGCCTTCGACGGCCTGGAGAAGATCATCGAGGCCCGCACCGGGCGCCGGCAGATCGGCTTCACCCAGGAAGAAGTGGAGAAGGGCGTCGCCAGGCGGATGAAGCAGAATCCCTTCACCGACGTCGAGCCCGACGACCTCCTCCGCTACGGCATGATCCCCGAGCTGGTGGGCCGGCTCCCGGTGAGCGTGCCGCTGGACGCGCTGGACCAGGACTCGCTGGTGCGGATCCTGGTGGAGCCCAAGAACGCGCTGGTCAAACAGTACCAGCGCCTCTTCGAGCTCGAGGACGTGCGGCTGACGATCGACAAGGGCGCGCTGGACGCGGTGGCCGGCAAGGCCCTGAAGCGCGGCACCGGCGCCCGCGGGCTCCGCGCCATCCTCGAAGAGATGATGACCGAAATCATGTTCGAGCTCCCCTCCCGCGACGACGTGCGCGAAGTGGTGCTCACCGCCGAATGCGTCACCGAGGGCCGGGCCCCGCTCGTCGTCACCGAGCGCGCGCGCCAGAAGAAAGAAGCCTGACCGACCCCGCAGGACCGCGCTTCCTCGGCTCCTTCCCTTCCGCCGATGTCGCGCTCGAACCCCCGCACCCCGAAGTCGTCCTCCTCGGCCGCTCCAACGTGGGCAAGTCGAGCCTCCTGAACGCGCTCCTGGGCCGGAAGCTGGCGCACGTTTCCGCGACGCCGGGTAAGACGAGGATGCTCAATGCGTATGAAGTGCGTGGCGCGTGGCCCGTGGGAGGCGCGGGGACCGGAACAGACCGCGCACCACGCGCCGAGCCCCACGCCTTTTATCTCCTCGACTTGCCCGGCTACGGCTGGTCTCGCGCCGGACGGGAGGAGCGCGCGGCGTTCCGCGGGCTCGTGACCCGCACCCTGGACCGCGAGCGCGTCGCCGGAGTGCTCTGGCTCCTCGACATCCGGCACGATCCCTCCGAAGACGATCGCGCCACCCAGGACCTCCTCGCGGGCGCCGCGCTTCCCGTCCTTGCGGCGCTCACCAAGAGCGACAAGCTTCCCGGGAGACAGCGCGCCGAGCGGACCGCCGCGCTGCGCGACACGCTGGGTCTCGACGACGCGCAGCTGCTCGTCACCAGCGCCAGGACCAAGGACGGCATTCAGGACCTGCGAGACACCGTGACCGAGCTGGTGAGAAAGGCGGAAGGATGAACGAGCCGACGACGGGACGGAAGGACGGAAAGGGGATGTCGCGCGGCGCCGCCGCGCTGCTCTTGGCGACCCTGTCCGCCTGGCTGCCGGCCCGTCTCGCCGCCCAGACCGGAGACACGGTTCCCGCGGGCTACGGCACGTTGAAGCGGGACGACATCGTGGTGCGATTCTCCACCGGACAGCTCGAGATTCAGGTCCTGCCGCTCGACGAGCAGGTGATCCGCCTGCTCGCGCCCGACACCTACAAGTCCCTCCGGCGGCTGATCGACCAGCGTCAGGCCCAGATCGACACCCTGGCCGAGCGCGCGGGCGTCACCAATCCCACCCTGGTGATGGTGACGTTCTACGGGCTCATTCCCCAGGCGCGGTTCACGCCGGAGGATCTGGACATCACCAGCCGGGGCCAGCTCTTCCGCCCCGACGGCATTCTCGCGCTCTCCCCCACCTGGAACGCGCAGCAGCTCGACGCGCGCCAGCAGGCGGTGGCGATCTATCTCTTCGACCCCGGGATCACTTTCCGCGAAGCCCTGACCGTGAGCTACGAGGGGCTGACCAACGACTCCTGGACCAACGCGCTCCGCACCCTCGATCAGGAGCGCGCCCGGGTGGGAGCGCGGGCCCGCTCCAAGCCCAACCCCTGAGCGGCGCGCCGGGCCCGGTGCTCGCGCCCTCCTCGCTGCCCGCCATCGCCCTCGCCCTGGTCGCCCTGGGTCTCGGCGCGCTGTGGTGGCGCGCCCGCGCCCGTCTCGCGGCCAGCGAGCGAGAGAGCGCCCGCACCTCGGAGGAACTGAGCCGGCGGCTCTCGGAGCTCTTTTCGC
>DASSQQ010000093.1:0-4288 GCA_035702425.1 Gemmatimonadales bacterium | reverse complement strand
ATGCCGCGGTAGAGCGTGCTGGTGAGATACAGGGCGCCGGTGTCGGGCCGGACCCGGAAGCGGTAGCGGCCGCCCGCGTCGGTGCGGATCGAATCGAGGGGCCCCCCCTGGTCCGCGAGCACCCGGTGGATGACCACCCACTGGTTCGCCACCGCGCCGCCGGTGCCGCGCACCACGCGGCCCGTGACCTGGGTGCGCTGGGCCGCGAGCGGCGTCGCGGCGCACAGGGCGGCGGCGACGGCGAGGGCGGCGCTACGGAATGAACTTGCCGAAATCTTCAGGATCGAGGTTCTGGAGGTAGGTCTTGAGCGCGTCCGGGTCGAGGGGGCCGGCGCTGGAATCGCTCACGGTATCGGTGGTCTCGATGGACGTGTGCTCGAGGAGCCCGTCGTTGGTGAAGATCGGGGCCTTGAGCCGCAGCGCCACCGCGATCGAGTCCGAGGGCCGGGCGTCGATCTGAATCACGGTGTCGCCGCGATAGATGTGGAGCTCGGCGTAATACGTGTTGTCCTTCACCTGGGTGATGATCACCTTCCGGAGCTCCGCGTTGAGCCCGACGATCACCTGCTTCAACAGATCGTGGGTGAGCGGGCGGGAGAACTTCATCCCCGCCAGCTCCATCGCGATGGCGCTCGCCTCCGCGGGCCCGATCCAGATCGGCAGGACGCGCTCGCCGCCCTGCTCCTGAAGAATGACTACGGGAGTGTTCGTCGTGCGGTCGACGCCCAGGTGGGCGACGCGGACCTCGATCATCCGGTCCTTAGGTGCCGAGGTCCCAGGAAGCGAGGTACTTGGTCTGTTCCGCGGTCAGAGTGTCGATCGCCACGCCCATCCCCGCGAGCTTGAGCCGCGCGATCTCCTGATCGAGCGCGACGGGGACGCGGTGCACGTCGTTGCCCAGCTCGCTGGCGTGCTCCACCACGTACTCCGCCGCCAGCGCCTGGTTGGCGAAGGACATGTCCATCACGCTCGCGGGGTGCCCCTCGGCGGCGGCGAGGTTGATGAGGCGGCCGTCGGCCAGCACGCAGATCCGTTTGCCGTCGAGCCGCCATTCTTCCACGAACTCGCGCAGCGCGACCGGACCCTGGCCGGCCCGCTTCAGGCCTTCCAGGTCGATTTCCACGTTAAAATGCCCCGAGTTCGCGAGAATGGCGCCGTCCTTCATCGCGCGCATGTGCTCGACGCGGATCACGTTCACGTTGCCGGTGAGCGTCACGAACAGGTCTCCCACCCGCGCCGCCTGGGCCATCGGCATCACGTGATACCCGTCCATCTGGGCTTCCAGCGCCTTCAGCGGATCGATCTCGGTGACCACCACGTTGGCGCCGGCGCCGCGGGCGCGCAGCGCGAAGCCGCGCCCGCACCAGCCATACCCCGCCACCACCACGGTGCTCCCGGCCACGAGGAAGTTGGTGGCCCGGATGATCCCGTCCAGCGTGGACTGCCCGGTGCCGTAGCGGTTGTCGAAGAGATGCTTGGTGTCCGAGTCGTTGACCGCGACCACCGGGAAGCGGAGCACCTTGTCCTTCGCCATCGCCTTGAGCCGGATCACGCCGGTGGTGGTTTCCTCGGTGGACCCGATCACGCCCGTCACCAGGGCCTTCCGCTCCGCGGCCGGGAGGGTCTCCACCCAGCGCCGCACCGGCGGCGCGAGGTCGTCGAGCCGGTTGAGCGCGATCATGTGGAGCGAGCCCACCAGATCCGCGCCGTCGTCCATCGTCAGCTCCGGCCGGTGGGCGAGCGCCGCGCGAATGTGGTCGTAATAGGTCTCGTTGTCCTCGCCCTTGATGGCGAAGACCTTGATGCCGTGATCGCGCACCAGGTGCGCCGCCACGTCGTCCTGGGTGGAGAGCGGGTTCGACGCGCACAGCACCACGTCCGCCCCGCCCGCCTTCAGCGTGAGCATCAGGTTCGCGGTCTCGGTGGTGACGTGGAGGCAGGCGGCGACGCGCTTGCCCGCGAGGGGCCGCTCCTTGGCGAAGCGCTCGCGGAGCTGCCGCAGAACCGGCATGGACCGCTCCGCCCACTCGGTGCGGCGCCTCCCTTCCGGGGCGAGCGCCAGGTCCTTGATGTCGTGGGCGGTGCCGGGTGCGGTCGTCGTCATCCGTTCGCTTTCGCGGGTTGCCAGTGCCGGGAGCGCTGCACCGCGAGACGCAGATCCTCCACGCGGTTGGTCTGCTCCCAGGTGAACAGCTCGATCTCGCGCTCGCCGGACCGGCGGCGCTCGTAGGGGCGGCCGAAGTGCCCGTAGGTGGAAGTGGGCCGGTAAACAGGACTGCGGAGCTTCAGCGCCTCGATGATGGACTTGGGCTTGAGGTCGAAGACCTCGCGCACCGCCTCCTCCAGCGCTTCGGCGGGCGCGGTGCCGGTGCCGAAGGTGTCGATCATCACCGAGACCGGCTCCGCCACGCCGATGGCGTACGCCACCTGCGCCTCGCAGCGGCGGGCGAGCCCCGCGGCGACGACGTTCTTCGCCACCCAGCGCATGGCGTAGGCGGCGGAGCGATCCACCTTGGAGGGATCCTTGCCGCTGAAGGCGCCGCCGCCGTGGCGCGCCATCCCGCCGTAGGTGTCCACGATGATCTTGCGACCGGTGAGCCCCGCGTCTCCCTGGGGGCCCCCGACCACGAAGCGCCCGGTGGGATTGACCAGGATGTCGCGATCGCCGATCTCGAAGCCCGCTTCGGCCAGCACCGGACGCACGATCTGCGAAATCACGCCCGCGCGCAGCTCGTCGTTGCCGACCGCCTCGCCGTGCTGGGTCGAGACCACCACCTTGCTGATGCCGACCGGCCGGTCGCCTTCGTAAGCGACGCTGACCTGGGTCTTACCGTCGGGACGGAGCCAGGGCAGCCCGCCGCTCTTGCGCACCTGGGCGAGCCGCTCGGCGAGCCGGTGGGCCAGCACGATGGGGAGCGGCATCAGGGACGGCGTCTCGTCCGTCGCGTAGCCGAACATCATCCCCTGGTCGCCGGCGCCGCCGGTGTCCACGCCGCGCGCGATGTCGGCCGACTGCCGGTCGATGGTGGTCAGCACCGCGCAGGTCTGCGCGTCGAAGCCGAAGTTGGCGTCGGTGTAGCCGATGGAGGTGATGGTGCCGCGGACGATGTCCGGGATGTGGACGTAGGTGCTGGTGGTGATTTCACCGGCGACCACGGCCATGCCGGTGGTCACCAGGGTCTCGCAGGCGACGCGCGCCGCGGGATCGTTGGTGAGGATCGCGTCCAGCACCGCGTCGGAAATCTGATCGGCGATCTTGTCGGGGTGGCCTTCCGTCACGGATTCTGACGTGAAGACGTGGCGAGACGTCGGCATACGCGCTCGAAGGAATCGTTACCGGCTCAAGCTAGCCGAGCGTCGCGCCCCCGGCAACCGGGCGTCGGCGCTGAGCAGCGAGAGATCCACCGCTTCGGCGAGCGCGAAGCGCAACACGTCGAGCGCCTGCTGTGCGGTGCGCGAGGCGAGCGCGGCGGATGCCGCGGACTCGGCCTGCGCGCGGCTCACCTGGCGGAGGACCCACTTCACCGCCGGAATCGCGGGCGGCGCCACCGAGAGCGTTTCGTAGCCCAGGCCGAGCAGCAGGAACGCGGAGATCGGTTCCGAGGCCATTTCGCCGCAGACCGAGGCCGGCTTCCCCGCCGCGCGCGCGGCGTTGGCCACGAGCTTCAGCAGGCGGAGTACGCTGGGATCGTGCGGCGTGAAGCGGTCGGCGAGGCGCGCGTTCCCCCGATCCACCGCCAGGGTGTACTGGGTGAGGTCGTTCGACCCCACCGAGAGAAAATCCGAGATCTCGGCGAAGCGGTCCGCGAGCACCGCCGCGGCCGGGGTTTCGATCATCACGCCCACCGGCACGCCCGCCGCCGCCTCGACGCCCGCGCTCTTCAGCCGGGCCGCTTCTTCCTGCACCATCTCCCGGGTCCGATCCACCTCGTCCAGCCGGGTCACGAGCGGGAGCATCAGCTGCACGTCCGCGTGCGCGGCCGCCCGCAACACGGCGCGGATCTGCACCCGGAACATCTCCGGCTGATCGAGGCAAACCCGGATGGCGCGCCACCCCAGGAACGGATTGGGCTCGCCCGGACTGCGGAAGGCGGCCGGGAACTTGTCGCCGCCCAGATCGTAGCTCCGCACCACCACCGGGTGCCCGTGGAAGACCTCGCCCACGCGGCGGAAGTAGGCGGCCTGCTCGTCCTCCGACGGGAGCGACGAGTGGCCGGTGATGAGAAACTCGGTCCGCAGGAGGCCGACGCCCTCGGCGCCGTGCTCGCGCGCGGCCTTGAGCTCGTCC
>DASSQQ010000092.1:0-10618 GCA_035702425.1 Gemmatimonadales bacterium | reverse complement strand
GAGCGGACCACCCGGTGGCAGGGAATGGCGATCGCCACCGGGTTCCTGGCGCAGGCGCCGGCCACGGCGCGGGTCGCCCGCGGGCGTCCCACCGCGCGCGCGACGTCGGCGTAGGACCGCGTGGCTCCTCGCGGAATCTTTCTGAGCTCCTCCCACACCCGCCGCTGAAACGCGGTGGCCCGAATGTCGAGCGGCAGGTCCACCCGCAGCGCGTCGCCATCGATGCCGGCGACGACGCGCGCGGCGGCGCCGGCGAGCGCGGCGCGGTCGCGGCGGATCTCGGCGGCCGCGAATTCCGCGCGCAGGCTCCGCTCCAGCGCGGCCGCGTCGTCTCCGAGACTCACCTGACAGATGCCGCGCTCGGTGGCCGCGACCAGCACCTGACCCAGCGTCGAGGGCACGACGGCGAAGCCGATGCGGGCGCCCCGGCCCCGGCGCGCGTAAGTGGCGGGCGTCATGCCGAGGGCGGACCGGGTGCGCTCGTACACGCGGGAGGGCGAGCTGAAGCCGGCGGCGTAGATGGCGGGGCTCACGTGTCGGTTCTCCTGAAGTTGGGATTTCAGTCGCGCCAGCCGGCGCGCGTCGGCGTACCGGCGCGGCGTCACGCCCAGCACCCGGCGAAAAGCGCGCACCAGGCGGCCTGGCGTGGTTCGCACCCGGGCGGCGAGCGCGGCCAGTCCGGCGCGGCGCCCGGGTTCCGCGTCCATCAGCCGGCACGCTTCGCGCACCAGCGCGACCGCGGGGTCGGCGCTGCGCGCCGCGGTCGGCTGGCAGCGGCGGCAGGCCCGGAACCCCGCGCGCTCGGCGACCTCGGGCAGGGGGAAAAACTCGACCTGGGCGCGGCGGGGGCGGCGGCTGGGACAGGAGGGGCGGCAGTAGATGCCGGTCGAGCGCACGGCGTAAACGAACGCGCCGTCGTAGCGGCGGTCGCGCGCCTGGACGATCCGCCACCGGCGGGCGGGCGTGAGATCGAGTTGCCGGGCGTCGCGGGTCACGGAGACAACTTACGCGCGGGCCCGCGGCGATACTATCCGGTTCCGGTCGTCAAACTCCGCTTTTAGTTCGAGGAGAAGAAGAACGTGCCTCCGCCCCCGTTGAAGCGGGGGTTCACCACATTGTTGAAGGTGGAGCCGAAGGTGTAGCTCAGGGAGATGAACGTGAAGTACCGATAGGAGGTCGCGAGCTCGCGGCGCTGGAGCAGGACCTGGGATTCGTCGGCGCCGGCCTTGGCGAGCGAGAGCTGGTCGTGAATCAGGTCCACGTCGCCGAAAAGATTGAGCGAGAGGCCGCGGATGATCCGGAGATCGAGGCCCCCCGCGAGCACCAGCCGGTTCTTGCTGAAGTCGTGGAAGTAGTGAGAGCCGGTGAGCGACGCGCTGGAAGTGCCCCAGGGCTGGGTGACGTTGAGCGAGAGGCCGAGGCTCTCCTGGAAGAGGGTCTCCCGGGTCTTGTCGTAGATGGTCGTGTCGGCGTAACGGACGTCGCGCACCGCGAGATCGTACTCGAGGGTCAGGCGGCGGCGGGTCGCGTCGGCGTAGGGAAAGAAGTCGTACTCGAGCGCGGGACCGCCGCTGAGGGTCCGCTGCTCGTTGCTGAAGGTGGAATGGCTGACCGCCGCCCGCGCCCCCCCGGACCAGTGACTCCCCAGGCTCCGCGCGACGAATCCGTTGGCGTTGTAATTCCGCGCGATGCTGAGAATGGTCTCGGTGCCGATCTGGTTGCCGAGGCTGTCGGTGATGGGCACGTCGTCGAACCGGCTCTCGTTGTATCCCTCGCTCAGCGAGAACGACAGCTTCCACATCTCGGTGGTGCGGTTGGCCTCGAGCGAGCCGTTCAGGTCCGTGAAGCGCTGGGACTTCTGGCCGTTGAGATCGATCCCGAGCCGGGCGCTGAAGACCCAGTAGTTCCACGGGTCGTGCACCTGGCCCGCGGCGGCGCCGGTGGGGGCCGTGTAGGAAATGTCGATCTTCGAGGCCAGCGGCGTGGTCGCGACGAAGCGCATCAGCCCGAGCTTGAGGACCCGGACCAGCGCCTTGCGGTTGTCGTCCTGGGTGTCGGTCTGGCCGGAGAAATACTGCAGGGTGTCGGCGGTGCCCGCGAACCGCCGGAGCCCGATGAAGGTGATGGTGTAAGCGGAGCCGCCGCCCCCGGTGGGCAGGGTGGTAATCAGAACGTGGACGTCCGCGTCTTCCCGGTTCCGCACGTAGTTCACGAAGGTGATCTCGGTCCGGAAGAAATCGAAGTCGCAGCCCGAGGAGAATCCCGGGCAGTCCACGAAGACCCGGATCGCGGAATCCTGCGCCGTGGCGCGGGTCGAGTCCTGCGCGGGGAGGGACCGGAATGCGAGGGCCAGGAGCAACAGCGGCGGACCGAGACGACGAGCTAGAGACGCGATCACGGGGTCTCCCCAGAATTGTTGATCGTTCCGGCGGGCGTTACGTTGGCGGCTAACGATGTCCCCGAACCCGGCATCCGGCAACGCGGAACAGGATCTCGCCGCCCGCGCGGCGCGCGCCCTCGGGCCCGGCTACGCGCTGGGCACGCGGCTCGGCCAGGGCGGATTCGCCGTGGTGTACGCGGCGCGCGACCTCGGCCTGAAACGCGACGTGGCCGTGAAAGTCCTGCGCGACGAGCTCCGCGAATCGGCGCAGCACCGGGAGCGTTTCCGCCGCGAGGCGGAATCCGTTGCACGTTTGCGACACCCCAACGTCATCCCGATCTACGCGGTGGGCGAAGCGGAAGGCCTCGCGTTCTTCGTCATGCCGCTGGTCGCGGGCACGTCGCTGCGCGCGCTGCTCGAGCGCGAGCGCCGGCTGCCGGTGGCGGAGGCGCGGCGCATTCTCCTCGAGTGCGCGCAGGGCCTCGCCGCGGCCCACAAGGCGGGTCTCGTCCATCGCGACGTGAAGCCCGACACCATCATGCTGGACGGAGAGGAACGCCGCGTCCTCCTCACCGACTTCGGGATCGCGAAGGCGCTCGAGACCGGGGGCGGCGCCGAGACCCTCACCCAGTCCGGGGTGGTGATCGGGACCCCGCAGTACATGAGCCCGGAGCAGGCGACCGGCGATCGCACCATGGATCACCGGTCCGACATCTATTCCCTCGGGGTCGTCGCCTACCAGATGCTGGCCGGCGCGGTGCCGTTCGAGGCCGGGACCCTGGCGGCCCTCCTCGTGAAGCAGGTGACCGAGGACCCGCCGCCGGTCACCCGCGCCCGACCGGAGTGCCCGCCGGACCTCGCGGCGGCCATCGCCCGCTGTCTCGCCAAGGATCCCGCCAGGCGCTGGCAGCGCGCGGACGACCTGGTGCAGGCGCTGGCCGGATCGAGCGCGGCCGCGCCCCGCGTGTCGCGTGGCGCGGCGCTCCGCGTTCCCGATCCGCTCCGGCGATTCCGGATGATTCTCGGCGGCGCCGTCGCCGGCGTGGTCCTCCTCTCGGCGCTCGATCTCCTGCTCCACCAGGTGCTGTTCGCGCCGCTCGCCGCCGTGGCGGCGGCGACGGTCGTCGCGGCCCAGTACGGACGCCTCTGGATCGCGGGGTACGGCTGGCGGGACGTTCTGCGATTCGGCGCGCCCGCCGGCACGGCGTCTCACGCGTCACTCGACTCGGCGGAGCTCGGCCCCCATCGCGACGCGGTGGCCCAGGCGCGCGCCGATCGCGCCGCCGCGGTCTCGCGCCTCGCCCGCTGGCCCTCGGCCGAGCGCGCCCGGGTGGGGGCGGTGGTCCCGGCGTTCGACCGGCTCATCGCCCGCGCCACCGAGGTGGCGAGACAACTCTACGGCCTCGAGCGCCAGCTCGAACCCGGACCGGAGGAGCTGGCGCGGCGCATCGCGGACACCCGGGCCGAGCCCCCGTCGCCGGGACGGGATCAGCGGCTGGCGGTGCTGGAGCGCCGGCGGCGCGCGATGGGAGAGGTCTCGGGCCGGCGCGACCGGGTGGCGGAAACCCTCTCGGCGACGCTCGGCGCGGTGGGACGCCTGCGCGAAGCGGTGGAGCGGGAAGACGGCGGCGCGGCGGGATCGCTCCCGGAGGCGGTCGCGTCCGCGCTTTCGATGGCGGAGTCGGGAGAGACCGTCCCCTAGGCGACACGCCGGCGGGTGGCGATCGCGCCGCCCGCCGCGAGGGCGAGCGCGGCCGCCAGGAGTCCCCAGAGCGACGCGCCCAGGGACGCCGACGCGCCCAGCCGCATTCCGGGATGGCGGGCCCGCAGCCAGCGGTGGGTCCATTCGTCCATCGGCATCCCGGCCGCCGATGCGAACGCGCTTTCGGGAGAAAGCGGCGAGCGCCAGAATTTCGCGAAGCGCTCCGGGCCCAGGTCCCGCACCAGGTCCGCCAGGTACCAGTAGGTGTCGTTGTATCCGCTCCAGTACCAGCGCGACTTTTGCACCAGAGCGTAACCGCGCCGCAGGAGCCGGGGCGGCACCGGGAGATACTGGTAGGGCCGGTGTAGCACCTGGGCGCAGGCGTCGCGTTCGCCCCAGGCGCACGCCTGCGCATCCGGCGGGAGGCCTTCGGTGGCCCGGGCGTTCAGCGCCTCGATGGCGCCGATGCCGCTGAACAGATCCGCATCCCACGCGGTCTGCGGCCGCCTCGCGTTCCAGTCGCCTTCGGCGCCCAGCGTGAATTGTCCGGCCAGGAGCCAGGACTCCACCTCGCTTCCGGGCCGGCCGAACGCCGCGTAGAACGCGCAGGGCCCGAGCTCGGCGCGGACGAACGCGGCGCCCCCCCGCGGCCCGTAGCCGGGACGGGCGTCCCGCGGCAGGACGGCGACGCAGGTGCGGCCGTCGGTGGCCGAGGGAAGCAGGTACCACGGGGAATCGAACCGGAGCCGCCAATCGCGATTGGCCTCGCCCTGGAAGACCACGGCGACCCGGATTTCCGGGGAACGCGGCTGGAGTGAATCCCAGGCGGCGTCGAGGTCGGCCCGGAAGCGGCGCGTCTGCTCCGCGTCCACCGCCGGGTGAACGATCAGGAGCGGCCCATCGCCGCGGGACGGCGAGCGGAGCAGGGCGAGAATGGAATCGCGGCGGCGCAAGAGAACCAGCGCCTGCCCGGTGCTGAACTTCGCGCGCTCGACGTCGTTCGTGGCCGAGGAGACGGGACGAAGGACGCGGCGACCCGCCGTCGCCTGACCCGGCGGAGGCAGCAGGGCCGCGGTCACCACGGCCGCGGCGAGCGCGGCGATCGCGATCCACCGCTTCAGGGTCAGCGCCATCTGGTGCTCCGGAGGGCGAGGAAGCCGAAGACCAGCGCCCAACCCACCGCCACCCACGCCACGCCGGCGGTGACCACCACCGGGGGCGCGGGCGCGCCGATCACGCGTCTCCGCCACTGGCTCAGCAGGGAATCGAACGGCTCCCCCGCCGCGGCGGCGAGACGGTCGGGAATCGTGGCGCGCGGGTCGGACATCAGGCGCGGGTACGCGTCCCGTCCGCCCCTCTCGAGCGCGATGGTCACCAGGGTAAGCCGGGTCTGCGGCGACACCGGGGCCGGGACCCGGTGCCCGTGCTGCGCGTACCACGGCGCGTACCAGTTGCCGCGAAGAACGCTGAGACACGCGGCTTCGTCGTCGGTGCGGAGGCAGGCGTTCACCAGGGCCGGATCCCCGCGCGCGAGAGTGAGGTCGCGCACCAGGGCGCGGTAGTCGCCGCTCGCGTACCAGTCCACCCAGGGGTCGCCGCCCCCGGAGAGCGCGAGCGCGCGCCGGCAGGCGCCGAGGTCGCCGAGGAAACAGCCGCGCGACGCGCGCCACGGGGCGGTGACCAGCTCGTTGTACACCGAGCGGAAGAGGTCCTGGGTGACGCCCCCGGGGGTGATCACCGCCTGCAGCCAGAGCCGGAAGGTCGAGTCTTCGTGCTGGGCGATGACGTTCGCCGCGTTGGGGAGCAAAGTACGGCTCACGTCCTGCGCGTTGGCCCAGCCGGCGACGCTGACGATCGCGTAGCGAACGTGGGAGGGTCCCGAATACCAGCCGCCGGAGTCGGGGACCGGGTCCTGCTGACCCAGTTGGTAGAGCAGGAACTGGTTGCCGGCGAGCAGCTGGGCGCGCGCGCCGAAGGTGCGGTCCAGTCCGGTCCACGCGAGGCGCACGCCGTCCCGCGCCAGTCCGACCTCGTGCGGCCCGGCGAGCACCAGGAGCGCGCCGTCGCGGGCGCTGTCCAGCGTGATCCCCGCCCGCCGCAGGCTGTCCGCCCGGCGCGCGAATGCGTCGGCGCGGGCCGCGAGGGTGTCGAGGCGACGCGCCCGGGCGGCGAACTCGGCCACGGTGGGCGTCTGTCCCGCCGCCCCCGGCGCGATCAGCGCCAGGGCGGCGAGCGCCGCGAGCACGCGCTCAGACATCGATCAGCATCCAGCGGCCGGTGAAAATCGCGAGGGGTCCGGGCCAGACCACGAGATGCGACAGTACGAAGCTCGTGGGAGTGGCTTCGATGCCGGCCAGCAGACTCACCACCTCGATCACGAAAATCGCGATGATCAGGACCAGAATCACGCCCGCGGTCCGGTTGGTGCCGGCCGCGATCGCGAAGAAGATGGAGTACGCGACCACCGTGGCGAGCGCGAAGCGCAGAGCCAACGCCTGCGGATAGGCGTGCAGACCCGGGGGCGCCGAGGCGCTGGCGCTCGCGACCAGGGCGCCGATCCACACCGCCGCGACCACCAGTCCGATCAGCACCACGCCCGCCGAGAAACGGAGCAGGGCGTAATGCCAGCGCGGCACCGGCAGCGAAAGCGCGTAGACGTGGCGTCCCTGATGGTCCGGTCCCCAGGTGGTGACGGAGAGCAGCAGCGCCACCGCGGCCGCGAGAATCGGGTACGCGTAGCCCCAGGCCGCCACGCTGTCCAGGGCGTCCCGTACCTCCCAGATACCGGCCGACGGATCGCCGAAATCCCGGACCGAGAGCACCGGAATGGCGAAGCCCACCACGGCGAGGAGGAGCAGGGTGAGCCGCGACCACTTCCATTGGGTGTAGAGGATCTGCTTGAACACGGTCGCTCCTTACGCGCGCGGCGCGCGGAAAGTACGGAGGAGCTCCACGAAGCCCTCCTCGAGATCGAGATCCACCACGTCCTTGAGGGTCGCGCCCACGCCCGCGAACCACTGGGTCATCGGCGCCTGCCAGCCGCGCACGATCCAGGTCTCGAACGCGCCGTCGCCGCCCTCGCGCGACAGCACCACGAAGGGGGCGTCCCCCACCAGCGCCGGCGCGTTGCCCACCCGCAGCCGCTTGATCCCGCTCTTGAAGCTGTGCATCGGCAGCTCGGCCACCAGGCGGCCGCGGTCCATCACCCCCACCCAGTCGCAGATCCGCTCCAGCTCGTGCACCAGGTGGCTGGAGATGAACACGGTGGCGTTGTGCTGAGAGACGTAATCGAGGAGCGCGGTCAGGAGGTCGCGACGCACCACCGGATCGAGACCGTCGGTCGGCTCGTCGAGCACCAGCAGCTCGGGGCGCTGAGCCAGCGCCAGCAGCATCTCGAGCTTGCCCATTTCGCCCTTGGAGAGACGGCTGAGCCGCCGGTCCAGCTCGATCCCGAAGCCTCCGCGCAGCTCTTCCGCCCAGGCCGCGTCCCAGGTCGCATAGAACGACGCGTGAAAGCGGATCGCCTCGGCCACGGTGAGGGTGGGGTAGAGGTGCGGCGCTTCGGGGACGTACCCGGTGCGCGCGAGAATGCGCGGGGATTCCTGCGGCACCCGTCCCCCCAGCACCGTGACCGTGCCTTTGATCGCGGGCAGGAGGCCGAGCATCAGCCGGATGGTGGTGGTCTTCCCGGACCCGTTGGGGCCGAGGAAGCCGTACATGGATCCGGTCGGGACGTTGAGCGCGAGATCGCGGATCTCGAAGCTCTTCCCGGCGCGATAGTGGAGATCGCGGATTTCGACGGCGTTACTCATGCGTCTTCACTCCGAGCTCCTGGTCGAACGCCTTGATGATGTCTTCCCGGCCCAGTCCGTGCTTGGCGGCGTCGGCGAGCAGGGTGCGCACCAGCCGCGTCGCGTGCTCCGCCCGCTCCCTGCCGCGGCGCTCCGGCGTCACGTCGCGCACGAAAGTCCCCGCGCCCTGCCGCATCTCGACGAACCCTTCGGCTTCGAGCTCCCGGTACGCCTGGACCACGGTCGCGGGATTGAGCCGCAGCCGGTGCGCGAGCTGGCGCACCGAGGGGAGCGGGTCGCCCGACGACAGCTCACCCGCCGCGACCGCCACCTTCAGGCGGGCCGCGATCTGAGCGTAGAGCGGCGTGGAACTCCGCGGATCGATGCGCTCGAACATGTGCTCCATGGTTCAGGAATCCGTTCGGTGACTGTACTATTGTACCGATACAGTATAACACACTGCGATTTTGTCAAGAGGGCTTTCATATCCCTCTGTCGCCCAAGGCGTTAGTATTCGACCGAAATGCTCGCCGCCGCGGCGCGCTACCTCGATCAGTGCCCCAAAGCGCTGATTCTCGCGATCGCCCTTTCCGCGACCGCCTTGCTGGGCGTCCTGGACTACGTCACCGGTCCCGACCTCTCCCTCATCGTCTTCTATGCCGCGCCCGTGGTCTTCGCGGCCTGGTTCGCGGGCCGGAGCCCGGCGTTCTTCGTGGTGGCCGCGTGCGCGGTGGCCCTGATGGTGGGCGAGGTGCTCGGCATCCGGGATCCCACGCTCCCGTGGCTCCCCTACTGGAACATGGGCGTCAAGTGCGGCGCGCTGCTGCTGGTGGCGCTCCTCACCTCCGACCTCCGGCGCCAGCTCCAGCTGTCGCAGGAGCTGGCGCGCACCGACGAGCTCACCCAGGTGGACAACCGCCGGGCATTCTTCGAGACCGCCGCCCGCGAGCTGCACCGGGCCCGGCGCTACCATCGCCCCGTCACCGTCGTCTATCTCGACCTCGACGACTTCAAGGACGTCAACGACGAGCACGGGCACGCCGCCGGAGACCGGGTGCTGGCGCTGGTCGCCCAGGGGCTGCGCACCACGCTTCGCGCCACCGACAGCATCGCGCGGATCGGCGGGGACGAGTTCGCCCTGCTCCTGCCCGAGACCGGCACCGACGCCGCCGCCACCGTGTTCTCCAAGCTCCTGCACCAGCTCGACCTCTCCCTCGGCCGCGAGGCGTGGCACGTGACCGCCAGCGTGGGGATGGTGACCTTCATCGAGGCCCCCGCGTCCACCGACGAAGCCCTCTCCCGCGCCGACGCCGCGATGTACGCCGCGAAGGCGGTGGGCAGGGGCGGGTGCCGCCACGAGACGGTGGGCAACGTGGAGGGATCCCAGTGACCCGCCGCAACGTCTCGAGCGGCACGCCCTGGGAGCCGGTGGTGGGATACTCCCGCGCGGTGCGCCTCGGCGGGACCATCCACGTGTCGGGGACCACCGCCACCGGGCCGGACGGCAAGATCGTCGGCGCCGGCGACCCCTACGCGCAGGCGGTGCAGACCCTGAAGAACATCGAGCGCGCCCTGTCCCAGGTGGGCGCGTCGCTCGCGGACGTGGTCCGGACCCGGGTGTATCTCACCGACATCGCGCACTGGAAAGAGGTGGGCCGGGCCCACGGCGAGATCTTTTCCGCCATCCGGCCGGCCAGCACCATGGTGCAGGTGAGTGCCCTCGTGGATCCCGCGATGCTGGTCGAGATCGAAGCGGACGCCGTCGTCGAAGCCTGAGGACCGCTCCGGATGCCGCCGCTCGCCCGCTGGTACATCAAGATCGCGATGCTCTCCCTCGTCGCCGCGCTGCTCGCGGGTGTCGTCGTGGCGGCCGGGGGACTGCGCCAGGTCCCGCCGGTGGTCGCCGCCCTGTGGCCGACCTACGTGCACCTCCTCGTCGTGGGATGGATCACCGAGATGATCTTCGGCGTGGCCTACTGGATGTTTCCCAAGGCCTCGCCGGAGCGGCCCCGCGGCAATGACGCGCTCGCCATCGCGACCTTCGTCGCCTTGAACGTGGGACTCGGTCTTCGCGTGATCGCGGAGCCCTGGAACGCGGTGCATCCCGCGCCCGCGCTCGGGGCGCTGCTCGTGGCGGCGGCGGGACTGCAGTGGCTCGCGGGTTTGGGATTCGTGGCCGCCACCTGGCCCCGGGTGCGCTAACCGTGCCCCGCGCCTCGGTGTGGCTGATTCGGCTGGCGCTGCTTCACCTCCTGGCGGGCTTCACGCTCGGCGCGCTGCTGCTCGTCGCGAAGGGCACCGGGGTTCCCGCCGGGGCGATGGCGCTGCTGCCGGTCCACATCGAGTTCCTCCTCATCGGGTGGATGGCCCAGCTCGCGATCGGCGTGGCGCACTGGATTTTCCCCCGCTTCGGCGCGGGCGGGACGTTCCGCGGGCCGCGGCGCGAGGGGGCCGCGTGGATCGCGCTCGTCGCGCTCAACCTCGGCGTCTGGGCCGCGGCCGCGGGCGGGCTCGAGCGGACGCCGTGGCTCTTGGTGGCCGGGCGGGCGGCGGAGGTGGCCGCGGCGGCGAGTTTCGCGCTCGGCACCTGGGCCCGGGCGCGGGCCTCCGGGCTCTCCGCCATCTGATGCGGCCACCCGGCCCGGCGTATCTTAGAGCCCCATGACCAACACCCGCCTCCCGCAAGGCTACGAAGAGGACGACCCGCCGGCGCCGGACATTTCCGATCGCTCGCGCGGCGTGGCG